>DBEWII010000133.1:0-15292 GCA_048384935.1 Collinsella aerofaciens
GCCGGCGTTAGCCGGCGCGCCCCTACTATGCGTCATACACGTTGCAATTGCCCCTACCTAGAAAGTGTATGGCAGTTCGGTCAATCGCCTTTACGCTTTGGCCTACCTAGAACCGCAATCACGACGTTAACAAACACAAGCGCTGTTCCCAGCAGGAATAGCGCCAAGGAGGCGGCGATCCAGTTGCTGTCAGCGGTCTTGGGAAGCGTGGCGGTGGCAGCGCCGGCAGTCTTGGCCTTGGATGACGTGGACGCCGTGGTCCTGGCCACGGTCGTTTCGGTCGTCGTGGTTGTCTTGGGCGTCGTAGCCGCGGGCTTTAGGACGGAATCAGTCGCGGACCCGGCACCGGGCTGCTCGACGGCAGGACCGGCACCGTCAGCCGGCTCGCCCGCGCCACCGGGCTCCTCGCGCCCGTCGGTCTCCCCCGCCGGCGCCGTGGCGCCCTCGGGCTCGATCACCACATGCGGCGCCATGGCCCCGGAGGCATCCACCACGCCGCCTGCACCGAAGGCCCCGCCCATGGGCGTCACGAACCGCGCGGACACGAGCGACCCGCCCGCGCATGCAACGCCGCCGTCGGCACCGGCCGCATCGAGCCACGAGGCGTCGACGGAAAGCGTGCACTCGGCCGAGCCAACTCCTGCGCCCGCGTCCTGCAGGTACACACCGTAGGCACGCGCGCCGGCGGCGGGCGCGGCACCGACGGCGACGACGCGCCCGCCGCCGCGCACGGCCATGTCGCCGGCGATCACGCCGGCAACGGCCTCGCCCGTGACGCCGGCCCCGTCCGCCCGGGCATCGACGGCGCAGCCGTCCACAGCTAACGTCTGCGAGACGTGGATCGCGCACTGCGAGCCCGTCGCCGTCAGGGTCCCGGTACCGCGAAGCGTCAGGTCGCCCCACACCTCCATGCCGCACAGCGTGATGCCCGCATCGGGCGCATGCGACTCCGTCACGGAGTTTTGCCCGGCAAGCGTCAACACCAGGTCGCCTTCGGCGCCGATGGCATCGCCCGCGTAGCCGTCAAGCTCCAGGTGGCCGGCATCGGTCCAGGCCCAGCCGGGGCCCGACACGCCCGGCTCGCAGTACGTGGCGCCCGCGATGAACAGGCTCTCCGCGCCCGCGGCATAGGAGGGCCCACCCAGCAAGACGCATAGTCAGGCCATGGCAGCGATCGCGATGTGATGACGGCTGGTGTGGGACTCGGCAGCAAACATACCCGCTCCGATCTTCGTGGGAGCCAATAGAATGTGTACCAGAAAATGCCCTGGTAGCAGCAGTTATCAGTTTAGCCGGATCAAAGCGGGAGAAAAGAGAAATCGCGTGGGCGATGTCCACAATTAGGTGTAAATCGTTTTGCCAATCGGTGAAAGGAGGAATCAGCTTACGAGTGCTCGACCGTTTGCATAACACCAAGTAGATATTAATAGCCCGTTGCCGGAACAAGCCGGTAACGGGCTTACTTTGCTACGACGCCATGAAGAACGCCGATATCGAAAGTCAATTTATAATCAGAAGCTCTTCTGCAAATCCTAAGCCACATCCCAACTTGGCAAAAGCTGCGTACCCTAGATATCGGCAAGATACTCGAGGCACAGGGATATGGCGCCGAAATAGGTCCTTTGGTAATACTCCTTGGTCTCGACCTTGCTAATCTCCGATCCGAGCCCCTTGGCCCAAGCTTCGAGGGCCTTCCCGCCCTCACCCTCGAGCGAGTCGAGGCGCGACCCCATGAGGTCGCGCGGAGAAAGTACATTGTAAACAAGCCGAATATCTTCGGGAGGCATCTTCTTCATCGCCCTCGCGAAGAGAGAAACGTCGAGGGAGATGAGCGATAGGATAGGCTCCGACCGGCTATCTGATTTCGAGAAAGCCAGATAGAGCTTCTCTGCGAATTGGTCGGGGGCGTTTTTCAGAACGTTGCCGAGAGACTTCGAGTCTCGTTCACGCAGCGTCGTCAAGGCGAGCTCCCTCAGCCTGTCGATCTCCTCCAAAGCCGGAATCTCATACGCTTCGCTCGGGTCGAAAGGGATCTCCTGCCATTCGGCTCGATTCTTTTCGATTGATCTCACTGCAGACTCGGGATCCCGCCCGATGGAGGATTCCATCGCCTTGACGAGCGGCGCAACCCCTTCGGGGAGGGCGTCAACAAATTCACCCGCAATGCCTTTGACGACACGCAGGGCGTCGGGATAGACGTCGAACGACAAGCCGCGGCTCCCGTCCTCGGGGACGATCCCGGCGACTATAGCCTCCACCATGTCGGGGACATCGGCATCGCGGAAAACGGCACATCTGATGCTGTCGATGCATGCGAGGGCCTCCCGCGCGGCCGGCCCGACCGGATAAAAGGTCGCAAGGTAGTCTTCCAGGCAGAGACGGACATGGTCGGAATCGACCCCCTCGCACCTCTCGAAAAAGCGGGGAATGAAATCCAGAGCGGCGTATTTGAGCCGGAGCGACTCGAAAAAGCCTTCCCCAAGGGAAGAATCCTCCCGGCTCGACGGAGACTCGATACGCTTCCCTTTCGCCGCCCCCGCTACAAAGCCGCAAGTCTCTCTGAAAACTGCCCTGGCAGACTCCGGGTCGGCGGATTCGGTGAAGAACCCGGATTCCTTCATCCCGACCAGCACGGGGCGCATCTTGCTGAGGGATCGGAAGTTCGGCGACCCGCTTCCTTCAATCGCCGAGACGGCGTCCTCGAGCGCGCCTGGGTAGATGCCGCCCAGCACGTCTCCCAGGACGCATTCCACGACCGAGTCGGCCGAGGGCCTGAACCGGCACTTCCGCCAGACGGTCTTCTCGATGAGGTTCCTGTACTCCCCGGTTGCCCCCTTCTCCCCTATCCCTTTCCTCCACTCGTCTTCGTTGCAGACGAGGAGGACCTTCTTCCTACAGCCGACGACGAGGTGGTCAACCGCCCCGAGCAGCTCCCGAAGGCCCATGTCGCACCTCTCCACGTCGTCTATGACGAGGAGGGTCTCGGGGCCGATGATGAGGTTCACGGCGTTCAACGGCGCCATCTTGAGATCGACGCCTGCCTTCTTCTCCAGCTCCCTGATCTTCTTCCCGAGGAACGATACGCCCGTGTCCTTGGCGAACCCGACGAGTGAACCCCACCTGCCTCTCTTCTCGTCGGCCGCGCACCCTATGGCGTATTTCGAGATGAAGCCAGACTCAATCGCCCCGCAGAGCTCCGCTAAGTCCTTGGCGCCGTAGGCGGACGCCACCACGACGGGATGCCGGATCTCATCATCCTCCAGCTTCTCGGTCAGTGCGTGCTCGACGAAGTAGGTTTTCCCGCATCCCCATTCCCCGGTAAGCATGAGGGCGTACGAGTTCTCCTTGTCCTCGAGGTACTCCCTCACGACGTCGATGATGTCGTTCTCGTTCACCTTGATTGCTGCTTGTCCATCGTCTGCTTCCATCCTTATCCTTCCCATGTGCCGACGAATGGAAAGGCGCCGCGAAGAGTCTCTCGCGCAACGCCTCAACGGCCCGTTTTAAACATGAGAGGCTCCCCAGCCACAGGCTTGGCGGCTGGGGAGCCTCTCTGCTCAAAGAAAGTGATGTTAGTCGCGCTTGAAGAGATCGCGTGTGTACACCTTATCGGTGACGTCCGCGAGCTCGTCGCTCCAGCGGTTGGCCACGATGATAGAGCACTCGCGCTTGAAGGTCTCGAGGTCATGGGTGACCACGCTGCCAAAGAAGTCGGGGGCGTCGAGCGTGGGCTCATACACGAGCACGGGCACGCCCTTGGCCTTGACGCGCTTCATGATGCCTTGGATGCTCGAGGCACGGAAGTTGTCGCTGCAGGTCTTCATGGTCAGTCGGTAGATACCTACGACAGGGGCATGGACGCCGGAGTAGACCAGCTGATTCACCTTCTGCGAGATCTCGTCGGCGATGAAGTCCTTGCGGGTGCGGTTCGAGTCCACGATGGCCTCAATGAGGTTCTGAGGCACGTCTTTGTAGTTGGCCAGGAGTTGCTTTGTGTCCTTCGGCAGGCAGTAGCCGCCGTAGCCGAAAGAGGGGTTGTTGTAGAAGGAACCGACGCGGGGCTCCAAGCAGACGCCGCGGATGACGTCGCCGGTGGAGAGGCCCCTGCTCTCGCAATAGGTGTCCAGCTCGTTGAAGTACGCCACGCGAAGAGCGAGATAGGTGTTGGCGAAGAGCTTCACCGCCTCGGCCTCCGTCGTGCCCAGGACGAGCTCGGGAATGCCGGTGGTGCCGTCCTCGTTCGCACGCTCGCACTCAGCAGGGTCGGCACCTTCGGCAAGCAGGGAGGCGAAGCGCTCGGCGGCCGCCACGGCCTCGGCGTCGTCCTTCGGCGCCCCGACGACGATGCGGCTAGGGTGCAGGTTGTCGTAGAGGGCGTGACCCTCGCGCAGGAACTCCGGCGAGAAAAAGATACGGTTGTCTCCGCGCTGCTCGCGTAGGGAAGCTGTGTAGCCCACGGGTATCGTGGACTTGATGACGACCCAGGCCTCCGTGTTCACGGCGCGCACCGCGTCGATTGCGGCCTCGACGGACGACGTGTCAAAGAAGTTCTTATCCGAGTCGTAGTTCGTGGGAGTGGCGACCACGACGTATTCGGCGCCCGCGTAGGCCGCCGCCGGGTCCACCGTGGCCGTCAGGCCCAGTTTCCGCTCCCCGGCCCTCGCCTCGACCAGGAACCGCTCGATCTCGGCATCCCGTATCGGCGACTCATAGTTTCGCAGTTTTTCGACCTTCTCGGGGACGATGTCCAGCGCGTGGACTTCGTTGTGCTGCGCCAAGAGCACGGCCAGTGAGAGACCCACGTACCCGGTGCCTGCGACTGAGATTTTCATATTGCCTCCATATAGCTGTAAATCCGTTCGTTTTATTTCGCTTCGACCGAAAGCGTCCTTCTACTTCCAGAAGTCACCGAACCTCTCGATGTCCTCATCGGTGAGCGCGTCTCCGTGCTGCACCTCGATAATGTGGAGGTCAGAGGTCATGGCGCGTACCGCGTGCATGTGGCCGACTTCGATATTCACGACGCAGCCTGTGCGGACCTGCTGTACGAGCCCGTCGAGCACGACCTCGCCCTCTCCTGCGACCACCGTCCACACCTCCGAGCGGTGGGAGTGGCGCTGGTATGAAAGCTGCTTGCCGGCGGCGATGACGAGCTCCTTGGTGAGGGCCTTGGCGCCTCCGGGGTTGGCAGAGCTGTCGAGCACGCGGTACTCGCCCCAGCGTCGGCGCTCGTACATCGGGCGGGTCTCGGCGACGGAGCTCACGAGCCCCTTGATGCCGGCCGAGACCTCCTTGCCGCACGCGAGGATACCGTCGTGCGTGGCCACCACCACGGCGTCGGTGAGCCCGGCAACCACCATGGGCAGGCCAGTCTCGTTGATCACATGGACGTTGGAGCACGTGGCCCCGTCCACGACGACGCGCCCGGCTGCAGTGTCGGCCATCTCCTCGGTGAGCGTGTTCCAGGTGCCCAGGTCCTTCCAGGTGCCGGAGTACGGCACGACGCCGATCGAGGAAGCCTTCTCGACCACCTCGTAGTCGAAGGAGTTCTTGGGCAGCTCCGCGTAACGAGAGCGGAACTCGCCGAAGGAACCCGCCTTCAGGTAGCCGTCGGAGATAGCGGTGAGGTAGCCCAGCCTGAACGCGAAGACGCCGCAGTTCCAGAGGGCGCCCTGCGAGATGAGCGCTTCCGCCGTCGCCTGATCGGGCTTCTCGGTGAAGCGGGCGACCTTGCGGGGGCTGCCAGAGGGGTCGCCCGGCACGATGTAGCCGTACTTCTCGGAAGGATAAGTGGGCTCAACGCCTAAGAGGACCAGGTCGGCGAAGCCAGACTGCACTGCCTCGTCGAGCTTGACCACCCCGTCGTAGTAGGCCTGTTCGGCGTACGAGTCGATGGGCATCACGATCACGGTGTCGCCGGCGTCGGCGCCCTGCTCCATGGCCAGGTGCGCGCAGGCGAGCATGATGGCCGGTGCCGTGTCGCGGCGCTCGGGCTCGAGCACCAGGGCGTAGTCGCCCTCGACCTGGCTCCTGATGGAGAACTCCTGGTCCGCGCAGGTGGCGATGGTCACGTCTAGGTCGACGTCTACAGAGCGTATCTGCGAGAAGACGCGCTGCACCATGGAGACGTGGTTTCCCTGAGCGTCGCGCAGCACCTTCAGGAACTGCTTGGAGCGCGATGAGTTGGAGAGCGGCCACAGGCGCGTGCCCGAGCCGCCGGAGAGCAGTATCAGGTGGGTCACTTCGTTCCCCCTAGGATGGACTCGACTTCGGCTGATATTGATGCAAGGAGGGAGTCGGCCCCCTCCACCGTCGCCGCCTTGGCGAACACATATGCCTTGACCTTCGGCTCGGTACCAGAGGGCCGCACAATCACGCGGGAGCCGTCGGCCAGGCGCAGCTCCAGGACGTCGGCCGGTGGGAGCTGCTGGGGCTCCGGGTCGGAGGGATTCGTGACGGGCATCTCGGCGCCCTCGGCGTAGTCGAGGACTTGGTCGACGGGCACGCCAGCGAGCTCCGCGGGAGGGTTCGCGCGAAGTCCGGCCATGATGTCGGCCATGTCCGCGGCGCCCTCCGGGCCCTCGTACGTCTTGGAGAGCAGCACGCTCGCCCAGAAGCCGTGCTCCGCGTAGAGCCTCTGCATGGCCTCGTAGAGGTCCAGCCCCCTCGCCTTCCAGTGGGCGGCGAGCTCGCACACCAGGACCGATGCCACAACGGCGTCCTTGTCGCGGGCGTGGGTGCCGGCGAGGTAGCCGTAGGACTCCTCGAAGCCGAAGAGGAAGTCCGCCTCGCGGCCCTGAGACTCGAGCAGGCCTATCTGCTCGCCGATGAACTTGAAGCCGGTGAGCGTACGGCGCAGCTCCAGGCCGTAGTACGCGCGAGGTCGTCGGCCATGGGGGCCGAGACCACGGTAGTGACGGCTACCTTGCGCGAGAGGTCCTCGCCGCGCTCGGCTGTCCGCTCGGCGAGCATGTCGAGCAAGACCAGTCCAACCTCGTTGCCCGAGAGCAGCCTGTACTCGCCCTCGTGCGGGACGGCGATGCCCAGGCGATCGCAGTCGGGGTCGGTGGCGAAGAGGAGGTCCGCCTTCGTCTCCTCGCAGAGCTCGAGGCCGAGCTCCAGCGCCTCGCGCACCTCGGGGTTGGGGTACGGGCAGGTCGGGAACGCCCCGTCCTGCACGGCCTGCTCCTCGACCAAGCGGACGTCGGTCACGCCGATCTTGGCGAGGGCCCCGGAGACGCACTCCAGGCCCACGCCGTGCAGCGGCGTGTACGCGACGCGCAGGCCCGAGCAGTCCACGCCGATCGCCCGGGCGGCGGCAAGGTCGACGAACTTCTCGATGACCGCCTCGTCGATGGTGAGCGCGAAGCCGCTTGCCACGGCTACGTCGTAGGGCATGGCCTCGACGTCTTCGAACGGGTCCACGGCGTCGATGGCCGCTTGGATGGCCTCAGCCGTCGCAACCGTGATCTGGCAGCCGTCCGCGCCGTAGACCTTGTAGCCGTTGTAGGCGGCCGGGTTGTGGCTCGCGGTTATGTTCACGCCCGCCGAGCACCCCAGCTCGCGCACCGCGAAGCTGAGGGCGGGCGTGGGCTCCACGCGCTCGTACATGTATGTCTTGATTCCGTTGGCCGCCAGCACCGACGCCGCGCGGCGCACGAACTCCTCGCTGCCGTGGCGCGTGTCGCGGCACAGGGCCACCGTCGGGCCCTCGAGGTTCGCGTTCAGCCAGTCGGCGAGGCCCTGCGTGGCCTTGCCCACGGTGTAGGAGTTCATGCGGTTGGGCCCCAGACCCAGCTTGCCGCGCAGGCCACCCGTGCCGAATGCCAGGTCGCGGTAGAACGCGTCCTCGCGTTCGGAAGCGGGCATGGACTCGATAGCGATCCGCTCCTCCGCAGATACACTCGAAACCCAATCGTCAAAATTACAGAAGGTTGATTTCATTATTCAAATAACCTCTCATTATTCGAGTTAAAGCGTTCAAGAATTTCGTGCCGCAAATTTATTTCTCAACATCAAGGCGACCGAAAATCTCTCATCGCGATTAAGGGCAGCCAGAACGTAAATAGGAACACTTAGAACTCCGCACAAAAGGATGCACAGAATAAAAGACGCCCAATTTACTGGTGCTGCAAAATACGAAACGGCAGAGAATGCGAGGCTCATGACGACACAAGCGAGAAAGCTCCTAGCGAAAGTGGGATAAAAGGTCATGCGCGAAATCCCGAGAACATGGGTCATGTAAAGCGGATTCGTAACGATAGCGATGAAGCTGGTGACTGCCGTCGTGGTTATCGCGCAGCCGTAGACACCCAAATCCGTAAATTCGAGGAGTACAACTGTTCCGATGACACTTACCACCCCGCCGATAACGGTGATGAAGGTAGGAACCTTGTTTTTCAGGGTCAGCGTATAGATATAGTACAGGGGGTTGACTAAACCCTCGAAGAGGGAACCCACAACACCGATTATCGTGAGGCTGTAGACAAGTGAGATGTCTTGACCAGGAATCCAAAGCTCAAAAAAGGGAATACCGAGAGCAAAAAACCCAGCGAAAATCAAGCTGGCAAAATAGCCCGACATCTTGCTTGATAGCTTAAGCCGAGACAGGAGAGCTTCCCTGTTGTCCGAGGAGTAGCTCTCCAAGAACAATGGCTGGAAAGCCTGGGAGACAAGCTGGTAGAGCCTGCTGAAGACACTGCTGAAAGTCCGCGATAGCGAGAGTTGGCCCATTGCGACCGCGCTTAGAAGCACATTCGCGAGCAGAAGATCAATCCCACTGATAAGCACATTACCTAAATTGTTAATCGAGTTCCAGATCCCGTTCACGAACAGGGTCTTCATTGCGCCTAACGAAAATAGGCTTGGACGAAGCTCTATGTCAGGAGTCAGCCGCCTATATATGCACACATTGCCAGCGAGGAGAACGAGACCGGCAGCCAACAGTCCAATCCCATAGAAGTAGGCGTGGGCATCGAAAACAGCATAAAGAACGACAAGAATGGCGGCCTCGACGACGTACGAGGCAACCTGGAACAAGCCGTATATATCCAATCTGTTCTTCGTGTAGGCCGCTGAGGAAAAGGAGTTTGAACCGTTTGTTACAAGGAAATTGACGAACACGAGCACGAATAGGTACTGAACGTCGGAGACAAGTCTGGCAGGAACGTCGAGTACGCCATCAATGGTCGCTATGACAGGCAGCATACAGAGGAAGATAACAAGGCTAACTGCCGCATTAGCAAAGAATAGCGAAGTGAAATAAGTGCTTGCTGCCTTCTTGTCACCCCTCTGGTACTCGACGGCAATGAAACGGGTAGAGAATGAGTTGAGCGCAGTCATGGCAATCATCGCATAGCTCACAAACGTGTTCGCGAGCGTTATGAACCCGTATGCCTCGACGCCGAGCCTCTCCGTTATATAGGGTGTCAGTAGGAAATTGATTGCGAAGGCCAAAAGCGTAGCAACACCCGTCGTCAACATTGTGACAACCAGCCGATGGGCGCGCGAGGTGCTATTTCCAGTCTGCATCGCTACCTCCTAACGCCATGTGTCCATTCCGCAAAGGAGATACTGGGCGACGCAAGGGAAGATCAGGGGCGGTTTCAATTGCCTCCTCGGCTCTCAACTCATCATCGATGAGCATGCTGTCAAAGAGCAGGAGTAAGACCCAAACGATTTTCATACCAAGTATTTGCTCCAGGAGCATATCTACGAGAAGCGCCAGTATCGCGAGAGTGGTGAAGTTACCGGCCCTCGAAGATCGGCATTTTCTAGAGGAATGCAATATGCAGAAAATGGGGGCAGACGAGATCAGCAGGAAAAGCAGGCCACCCTCGACAAGGGATTCCAGAATCTGGTTGTGCGCGTTAGCGAAATCCCATCGGCCATACAGAATCGACGCCGAATGAGGATCATAATAGCCCCAGCCAGACAAGGGCCGGCGGGCAATCAGCGCCAATGCTTTCGTCCAAACGTCTGCGCGGCCAGTGAACGTTAAATCTTTCCCGAATGCCTGTTGCACAAAGTCACCAAGAAAGCCGATGTTCCCCACAATCATCGCGACGGCAAAAGCCAGGTAGACCCCGGCGAGGACGTAGCCGTTGACTCTGGGCAAAGGAAGGAGCTCCGGCCAGATTCCCATGAGGACGCCACATGACATGATAGAAAGAGCGACAATCGAGGTGCTTGACTTCGAAATTGCCGCACCCATCAAGGAAACGACGCACAGGGCGACGAGCCCAAAACGCGAAAAGAAGCTCGGAGGGAGCCTATGGCGCCAATAAGCCACGGTAACGAGGGCCATGTACCAGTACATGCGGTTGTTCTTGTTGCCAAGAACCCATTCAGAATAATAGTGCTCGTAGCCGACCCCATCGGTAGTGTCCACGCCAAAAGTAAGTCCGTCGGGAAACAAGACTAGCGAGATGAAGTCTGCAAAGACCGCTAGGGAGAGCATGAAAGGAAGTAGGCCGAGGGTAGACCTCTTGTCCCGTCGCAGCATGAGGTCGACAAGGCAGACAAACACAACGGTCCTGCCCCTCGAAACGACAAAGCTCAAGCCAAAGCTCGGCGAAGAGTGAAGCGCGCTAACCGTCACGAGAAAGAGGTAGAAGGCTATGGAGCAAATGGCAACACGAGAGGGCTTGTATCGCCAAGTTAAGAGATAGATTACCGTGGCCACAAGCGCGAGATTTCCAGCCTGATAAGTCAAAGAGGTCGCGAACATGTCGGGCATCATGAAGGAGAAGCCAAAAACAACAAGTAGGACCGTTCCGAAGGTGATATTGGTGTTCATGAGATTGCTTGTGGAGAAAGAACGAGGCATCATAGACCCACCACCAAAGCAAAGAGCCGGTTAGGAAAGGCCTTGGCGTCTGCTTCGAAGGAGAATGATCCGCGAAGCAAACCCCTCGCGGCGCAGCTGACACGGTCGCGAAGGCCGGGGTTATTGACAAGCGCCCTGATTGAGCTTGAATAGTCCGAAGGCGCCTCACAATGAAGGTAGTTGACGCCGTTCTCGGCGGGAATGCCCTCGATCCCAATATCATTCGTGAGGACAGGAAGCCCGGCGGACATCGCCTCGAGAACCTTGACCTTGATGCCGGCGCCCATGCTAAGCGGAGCAACGAGGCAAAGCGCGCGGGCGAAATAGGGCTCGACGGAGTCAACGAAACCGGTGAAGGTCACACCCTCGCGCGCACGAGAGGTTAGCTGCTCAGGAGGATTGGCACCAACGACGGTAAAACGGTAGCCGTCGCCCTCGAGGCTAGGGAAGACCTCGTCGAGGAACCAGAGCGCGGCGGACCAGTTCTCGCGCCTACGCATGGCACCGTAGAATACAATCTCCCTCCGACCGTCATATGCTCGCTCGCTGTCCAGAAGCGACTGGTAATAGGGGCACCAAACCCAGAAATCGGTCTCGACACCTTCGCCGCGCACGAGTGCAAGGTCCTTGCGATTGTTGAGGATGACGAGATCCGCGTCCCCAAGTGCGGCGAGCTCGGCCTTCTTCAGAGTCGCAGCTCTTCCTCGCACAAACGAACTTCCAGATATATCGGCGGCGCGTTCGGCGCCTTGGTAGGCGACATCCTCCTCAATGAGGACAAACCTAGCCCGCGGGAAGATCGTTCTCACCTTGTCGACGAGCAACCCCATCTGGGTCCACTGCAGGATAACGATGTCGGGGGCATAGCCCGAGCCAGCGATGGCCCTGATCGCGGAGAGCGCTTTAGACGCCTCGAAGTTGTACGTCAAGCCTCCGTAGCGGTTCCAGGGGTTCAGCCTGGTCTCTATGTTCAGTCCAGCCCAGAGGGCGTGAACGATGCCCTCGGTCTTGTGCTCGATTATCTCGTGCTCAATCCCGTAACTTGAGAGATCGTCATCCGCCTCCCGATAGAACGAGGAGTCGGCGAACGTGACCAGCCTTACGTCGAAGCGGGCGTCGGCGTGCAGCGCCTTGAGGTAATAGTTGTGCACCTTGCCGCCCGCATGTGGGACGTTGTCATACGGGGCCGTCTTCGAGACCCAGAGCACGTTTATACTGTCGGTCATGTCAGACATCCAATCTGCCGAGGATGAGGGTAATGGCCCCGAAGGCCCGAATGCGCACGAGCGTCACGAGCCCGACAACGAATAGGGGCATGCCCTTCAGCTCCATCCGTTCGAACGTGGGCGCATAGAAGGGGGCACCGGCGAGACGACGAGCAGCCTCCACGCGTTGCTGGCTTGTGAGGGGGCTTTCGAGATGGAGGTACTGCCTCTTCAGGCACTTCGCGTACATCTTGACCACCTTGAAGTCGAATTCACCCTCGAACCACGAGTATCCGTTCTCATCGATGAGGTCCCTTATCGACGAGAGGATGTCGTCGGTTATGGAGTCGAAATCGGGGAGGTACCTGTTGCAGACAGAGCCCTCGTTGACCCGATAGTGGTAGACGGCCCTCGGAACCCTCCGCAGGTGCTTTACATGGGAGATGGCGTTGAGGTTGAAGAGAACGTCCTGCTCCTTCTTGAGCCCGGGCTTGAAGCGCAGCCCGTTCTCGTCGAGGAAGGAGCGGAGGTACAGCTTGCCCCAAGGCGACCCGAGGATAACGTCGTTAGCGGACTCGAAGCCCCTGCCGTTGAGGGCGAGTGCCATGAGGCGTTGTCTGTCATTGCTGTCGAAGTCGCGCTGTTCGCAGTTGATCATGGGAATCAGCTTGGTCTGCCCGTGTTTCTCCAGGAGGCAGTCGCCGACGCAAATCTCGACGCCGTCCCCCATCCCCGAGAGAAGGGTCTCGAGCGAATCGGGCTCAAGCCAGTCGTCGGGGTCAACGAACATGACATAAGGGGCAGTCGAGCGGGCGAGCCCGTTGTTCCGGGCGACAGAGACTCCCGCGTTCTCCTGATTGACAAGAGAGATGCGCGCGTCCGCTTCGGCCCATCTTCGACATCGCTCTCCGGAGTCGTCGCTCGATCCATCGTTGACAAGGACCATCTCCCAGTCAGGGAGAGTCTGACTGAGGACGCTGCGGACACAGTCGTCGACGTAGCTGCCGACGTTGTAGACGGGAACTACTATGCTTACGGTAGCTGGCAAACTATCACACCTCAATCGCGTGGATTATCTCGTACGTTTTGACGTCAAAGGTCTCGACGTCGGGGTTGTTCCTCGTAAGGTCTCGGGATTGCGGATCGCCCATCAAGGCGCACTGCACGCCCCAGAGTTCGGCTGCCCCGTCCTCGAAACCCAGGCCGAAGTGCCTGGCGACATAGGGCCACTCGAAGGCGAGGCTGTTGTACGGGTACCCGTACACATTCAGGCCGTCCCCTTCTTGCGCGAGCTCCTTGTTCAGCCTCGGGTAGTCGAGGGCAAGCGACGCGGCCCTCCTGTACTCGTCTGAATGGAAGAGGGGCAGGTCGGAATCACGATTCCGTTGGTGCAGCGCGCCATATGCGACCACCTCGGCAATAGTCCGAGAACCGCTCGTCTTGTCTCGGCACAAGGCAATCATGCAGGCCCACCACACGTTTCCTTTGCAGCGTGATCCCGATTGAGAAGACCATGTATGCCGCAGGCAACCCTATACTCCGCAATGCCGAGAGCCGTGCAGAGGCGAAGAAGCGCAAGTCCAACCGGTCCGGCAAGCCGGAACCTCTCAAAATAGAGGACGATTGAGCGATGGTCCCTCTCGAAGGTATCAACGCTCGAGAAACGCCCGCGAGCGTGGTCGTGCACGTATGTCGCGTCGCAGACAACGGCCTCCCTGAGGCCCGCGAGCTCGACCTGCTTGCCGAGGATGCGCTCCTCGCCATAGAGGAATGTGCTCTCATCGAGATACCCGTTGTCGACGAGGAAGCTTGAGCGCATCCCGAGAAAAGCGCCGGGGACGACGTCAACATAGAGGCACCCCCCTCCCGCGACCCTGTCGTTCTGAGCAGCCAGTCTGCGCCGCTCGGCGCGTCTCCTCGGTACGGCGAAGCAAAAGCCAACCGCGTCCCGAAGGCTCGGCAGGTCGTACCACTGCATGATTCGTGCCCCGTCATGGCCGAAGCGCCGCGTGGCAGCGACGGCTACGTGAAGGTCGTTGTGTAGAAGCTCGGAGACGGCCAAAATCGCATGGTCTCCGAACTCCACATCTGGGTTGGCAATAAAGACATATTCGCAGCCGCGTTCTTCCACGAGCCAACGGAGGCCGATGTTATTCCCGGCGGAGTAGCCGCCGTTCTCTCGTCTCTTTATGTAATGAATGTTCGGTTCCGAAAACTCCCCATCGAAATCGTCGTCCGACGCATTGTCGACAACACAGACAAGATTGACACTCGGCAAACTCGCAGTGCGCTTGGCAAGCGCAAGAGTCAAATCGTGCGAGTTGTAATTCAATATCACTACGCCGACAGTTGGTTTCGGCATTCAATCACCACCTTAATTATTATTAGGAGAGTTGTAAGCCGCCAACAAAGATGAACACCGCATGTAAGCGACGAGGCTCTCCTTCCAGTCGGGCATGTAAAAGCCCGCGGCTTCCAGCTTGGAGAGGTCGAGCGTGGAGTGCTCGGGACGCGGGGCGATGGGCCCTTGGGCGCTCGCGTAGTATTCGGCGGTGGTGACGGAACGGACGGACGCGCCGTTGCCGTTGGCGAAGTCGAACACCTCACGGGCGATCTCGGCCCAGGACGCCACGCGGCCGGACCCGGTGCAGTTGTACGTGCCGTAGGGCGCGGGCTTGCTCGGCTCGAAGTCGCCCTCGCGGTAGCCGAGCACGTGGAAGATGGCCGCGGCCCTGTCGCGCGTGAAGGTCAGGCGGCCCAGCTGGTCGTCTACGACGGTGATCTGGATGAGCTTGTCCTCGGGGTCGGCTACGCGGTCGGACAGCCCCTTCATGGTCTTGACGAAGTTGTGCCCCTCGCCGATGACCCAGCTGGAGCGCATGATGTAGGGGCGGGGGCACCCCGCCACGGCGATGTCGCCGGCGGCCTTGGTCTGGCCGTAGACGGACAGCGGGCTGAGGGGCTCGTCCTCGTCATGCACCTCGGCGGTGCCGTCGAAGACGTAGTCGCTGGACACGTGCACCAGGGTGATGCCGTGCCCGGCGCAGGTGCGGGCGAGAAACGCCGGCCCGGTCGCGTTGGCCTTCCAGGCGGTCACGCGGCCCTCGGGGGTCTCCGCCCTATCCACGGCGGTGTAGGCGCCGCAGTTGATCACGGTGCCGTAGAGCGACCAGTCGTACTTGGAGTAGGCGTCCGGGTCGGACATGTCGAAGGTGTCGATGTCGCAGAAGTCGAAGTCCTTGGAGACGCCGCGCTCCTC
>DBEWII010000134.1:0-18053 GCA_048384935.1 Collinsella aerofaciens
TAACGGAGGGTATAATTCTCGGCGAGTGTGGCGTAGGAGATATTTGTTTGCGAGAGCGTTTATGATTGGAAAGCAATGGGCGAACCACTAAAGAAAGGTGACCTCCTCGCAACAGGCGGTGTTGTGTGGGAAGTTATCGCCACAAACGATGAGTCTTCTCTATTGATTACTAAAGACATTATCGCAAGGCTTCCTTACTTACTATCAGAATCGGGATGAAAGCTGTCGGGGCTATGTAGATTCCACCATTCGCAGATGGTTAAACGGCGATTTCCTTTCAAGCCTTCCATACGAATTTACAAAACGCCTGGTCAAAACAAAGCTCATGAGTACTGAAAAAATCGACGGATTCGATTATGCAAAGTACGGCGTTGATGAGGATGACTCTTTTGAAGACAGGGTGTTTCTTCTCACCGATACGGAGGCTCGCGTGCTCTTCAGGAATGATGCGTCTAGAAGAGCACACTTCAACCTCGATTATTTGCGGTGCGCCGAACCAAAAGCCTATGTTGCTCTGAGCGAGGAGGAAAGAAGCTCTGTTTGGCGCTGCAGCGATTGGTACCTGAGAACACTCGACCCTGATAAGCATTTCATGGTTACAGGATATGGCGAGATTCAGGAGTGCCAACCGATTTCAATACCAAGCTTTGCTTTAAATAATATTGACGATCAAATGTATGACTCAATGAAGTCCTCGGCAGGCGAGGCCCTTATGTATTTGTTTGCTTTGTCAAGGGGAATCCCTCTTTTAAAGGCTCCTTTAGTGGCGTCGATGATCAAAAGCGAATATGGGCTAGGAATTCGGCCGGCTACGTGGATAGCGAACGAAAGCTAAGGGGGTCTTTGCGATGAGCATAAATATCAAATGCCCAAACTGCGATGCAGAGATCTATATTGATAAAAGCATCGGAAAAGTAATATGCGGCTGCTGCATGGAAGTAATAGATATTGCGGAAGCATGCAAAGACGATTGGAAACTGAAGCCGACAAGTTTTCTTATCAGCAATGGCGAATTGAAGAAGTATCTTGGTCAGTCGTGTCGCAACATTCATACCCCTTCCGGAATCAAATCCATCGGCTACCGTGCGTTTGAGTTTGGGGTTCTGGAGGTCTATATCTCTGATGGTGTCGAAGAGATCAAACCTGGCGCATTCGGCGGCCCGTATCTAATGCATCTAAGTCTGCCGGATTCAATCACCACCATTGAGAATCGAGTCAACGAAAAACATCGGTACCAGAGCACTTGGGCCATTAATCTCAAAGAGATGGCCGAAATTAATCCGGTTAAACCAGTAATCGAATGCTCCCGTAGGGTCAAAGAGCTCTTGCTTGCGGATTACACCAAGGATGAGCGAAAAGAGATCGAGAAGGGCATAGAATGGAGATAAAGATTGCGTGCACCGCTTGCGGGTATTCATTCATCGCCAATCCCGACGAAGAGGAAGCAACATGGCTCAAGTGTCCAAAGTGCGAAAAAGGCATGTCTTTCGCGGATGCGATAAGGCCATTGCTTCAAGAGCAGGCAGACGATCCTGAATTCACGATTGAATGCGGTACGTTGTCCGCTTATCACGGCTATTCTCGTTCTGTAAGATTGCCGAGTTCGATATCTATTATTGACGGTGGATACAGAGATGACGGGAGTCACTACTTCGATTCTTTCAGGGAAGAAATGGTTTGTAAAGGGGTTTTCGAAGATAGCGCTATCGAAGAAATCGAGTTATCGACGAGCATCCGCGTAATTCGCAACTACGCATTCGCAAACTGCAAGAATCTTCGAAGGGTAATTCTTCCTGAGGGTTTGGTGTACATCGGAAGAGGTGCCTTCGAAAAATGCGATTCTCTTACCGAAGTTCGAATACCAATTACATGTACAGACATAGGCGACCTATGCTTCTCTGAATGTAAGAGTCTGCGCAGGGTAACTATCATCAACAACATCTCAGAATACTCATGGGGCGAGTACCCTTATGGAGCGAGCGATGATTATAAGCCTTCCGCAACGACGCGAAAGCATATCTCTATCGGTCGAGGAGCATTCTATAATTGCGAGAGCCTTCAAAGCATAAGCTTCCCGGATTCCATGTATGAAATTCCAGGGTCCTGTTTTTACGGCTGCAAGTCCCTCAGAAGCTTTGATGTTCCCAGCAATGTCTCCTTTGTTTATGATAATGCATTCAATGGATGCGAGGAGCTCCGTGAGCTTCATCTACCTGAAGATAATGGTAAAGATCATTTCTATCTTTACGCAAGCTGCTTCAAGGGCATGAAATCATTAAGCAGGATAAATATACCTGAGCTTGCCACATTTCCGTACAGCCGGGATGGTCGCGCTTTCGAGGGCTGCACGTCGCTCTCTAGTGTCACCATTTCTGACGTAAAGCTAGAAAGGAGCATCAGGGAGTTCGAAGGCACTCCATTTTATAAAATTGGACAACGTAGGCTCTTTGAAAAAGAGGTTCCCGAAAAGAAAGAGCTTGATGAAATCAAGCGTGAACTTAGAAGCATCTGGTCGGAACTTGGCGATTTGCAGTATAGGCTTGGTAAGCTCGGATTCTTTGATATGAGTGAGAAATCAAATCTCAAATCGAAGATTTCTTCTTTGACATCTAGGGAGAATTCGCTTTACAGACGGGGTCAAGAAATAGACCGCGATCTGCCCCGAAAGCTCAAATCATTGTGCTACAAGTACGATATGTCTTACGAAGAAGAATTCTGTAAGCGAAGCAGTGATAGTTGGTATGCGGATTACACCTATTACTCCTTCCATAACTGGTATATGGAAAGCCGCTATAGATAGTCAGATGCATTTGAATTGACATTACGTAGCGAGCCAGGATACGAAAGTTGGTATCCTGGCTCGCCTAATTCTTAAGAGCAACCGCAATCGAGACGTTTGTACGTGGGTTTTTGAGGCTTATAGGACAAAATGTGTGTCCATGTTGGGGGCATGGGGGTGAGCCCCGAATCCTGGAGAAACCTCTCGAGGAGGAAGGCCCCTGCGCTATTCGCTCGCAACGTTCAAACAGTCGCGTCCGTGCTGCGCGAAGAACAACGGCATGGCTTCCATTGCCGCAGACGGGGAGTTGTACCCCTGTCTGCAATGCTCGGGGTGGTTTTTCCGCACATGGCGAAAGCTTCGGGAACGTTTTTGATCAGGGATTGCAAAGCGCTCTGGCTGGTGAAGCATATTGCCAGGTGGCACACGCAACCGTAGCCGATATGCTGGCGCACTTGCAGGCACAGATCAATACGAAGTCGCAAACTTTTCTCAACTACCAATGGCTCGCTTGGTGCGCCGGCGGCTGCCTTGCCATGGGCGGCCTTGCGCATAACGGCGACATGATCACACCCGATCCTTATAGCTGTGTCTTCTTCAACGACGGCTGGATGCAACGTTATGTAAAGGCTCTTGTCCCCTGGCGCTGCTTAACTCTGTGCTTCGAACCGACGAACATCTCGATCTGTAACATCAAGCGCGCAAAACCGCTCCTAACTGTTACAGATTGAGATTTTCGACTGAGCCTGCGTGGTTAATCTCGATCTGTAACATCTAGCCGAGTATTTGGGTTCTAACTGTTACAGATCGAGATGAACCGGCAAAACAATCTGGACAAGCCGGTCAAAACCACCACAAAGGTGACAGGCACCTTTGTGGTGGTTATAAGCGGCGTGGGCGGTTAGGCCTGGAAGGTGTCGCGATCGGGGGCGAAGGACTGCATGGCCGCGATGGTGCGGTCGAAGAGCTCGGGGAGCTCCCAGCCCAACATCTCGGCGCCCTGCGAAATTACGTCGCGCGAGCAACCGGCGGCAAAGCGCTTGTCCTTGAACTTTTTCTTGAGCGACTTGGTCGTAAAGTCCATGACGCTCTTGCTCGGGCGCATGATGACAGCGGCGCCGATCAGACCGGTGAGCTCGTCGCAGGCAAACAGGATCTTTTCCATCTGCAGCTCGGGCTTGGGCAGCGAGGCGTTGAAATCGGACGTGTGCGTCTGAATGGCACGGATGAGCTCGGGCGATGCGCCCTCGCCCTCGAGGATCTCGGTCGCATAGATGGTGTGGTTCACGGGGTCGTCCTCATGCTCCTCCCAATCCAAGTCGTGCAGCAGGCCGACGATGCCCCAAAACTCCTCGTTCTCGGGGTCGAACTCGCGCGCAAAGTAGCGCATGGTGCCCTCGACCGTCTCGCCGTGCGTGATATGGAACGGATCTTTGTTGTGCTCGTTGAGCAGTTCGAATGCACGGTCGCGGGTGATTCCGGCGGTAAGCAGCTCTGCCATAACAGACTCCTTGTGCTCGTAGGTATCGATAAGAATGAATACTACTAGAACAAGAAAACCACCACAAAGGTGCCTGTACCCTTTGTGGTGGTTTTGGCAGGTTAGTTGAGGGCGGCTTGGGCTAGGCGGGCTTCGGCGTCCTCCTCTGTGACGCCCAGGGCCACGGCGAACTCCTCGATGGAGCGGCGCTTGGCTTCCTTGAGTACGCGCATATAGTAAGAGCTGGGCTTTTTATCTGCTTCCTCGGCCTGGCGAATACGGTGCATCATGGTTTTTGCCACGCGGACCGTCTCGGGCGCACCCAGCTTGAGCTGCTGCTTAAAGTGCGTCTCCTCGAGCGAGCTGTTGCGCTCGGTAAAGGTGTCGCACTCCAGCTCGTCGTAGTGGCTCAGCAGGTGCTCTGCATCTTGCTGGGAGATGGCGGCGTGCAAACGATCGGCCTGCGCCACGGGGTACATGAGGATCGTCTGCGCATGTCCCTGCTTGGTCTCGAGCAACAGCATGGGCTGCGGCGTGTCGTCCCTAAAACCGACGACGGTGCAGACTCCCTGACCCGGATGAATGACGTGTTGACCGATTGAGAACATGCTACCTCCAACTTATACGAATTTACGTATGTCTAGAATAACACGCTGACGTGCGCAAACCCTTACTTTATGCAGGAAAATCACACAACTCCGATAGGTAAGAGTATTCGATACTCTGAACGGCTTATGCAGATGTATATGCATTTTCAGCGGGTGCACAATCAGCAGGCAAACCGCCGTCTTTGAGCTGCCTCACGCGAACTGTAGTCAATTTTGTGCATATGCAATATCGATTGACTTTACCTTGCGACAGTAGCTATCGCTTGTGATAGAGTGCTACAAACTCTGGCTTTTGCCCTACGAGTGACCAAGAGCTCGGGGGCTTTAACACAAGGAGGATCTATGCCCGAGAAGATTGAAGAGCTGGTACGCGCTGCGCTTGCTGCGGCCCAGGAGGCCGGCGACCTTTCCGCATTTGAACTTGACGATTGCGCCATCGAGCGACCGGCTGACACTTCTCATGGCGAGTGGACCTCCACCATGGCCCTGAAGTCCGCCAAGCTGGCTCACTGTGCCCCGCGCAAGATCGCCGAGGCCGTCGTTGCCCATATGCCCGAGGACCCCGCGATCGAGAAGGTCGAGATCGCCGGTCCTGGCTTCATCAACTTCTATCTATCCGTCGCCGTCAAGAACGCCATCTTCGGCGAGGCCCGCGAGAAGGGTATGGACTTCGCCAAGTCTAACGTCGGTGGCGGCCTGAAGACCCAGGTCGAGTTCGTCTCCGCCAACCCCGTCGGCCCCATGCACATCGGCCATGGCCGCTGGGCCGCGCTGGGCGACTCCCTCTGCCGTGTTATGGACCACGCCGGTTACGACATTCAGCGTGAGTTCTACATCAACGACCACGGCTCGCAGATGAACACTTTCGGCAACTCCATCAGCACGCGCTATATGCAGCTTGCCGACATCATCGCCAAGCAGGGCGTGGATATCGACGAGGCTCATAAGCTGCTGATCGCCGACCGCGACGCCTTCGTTGCCGATGAGAACGACGAGCATCCCGAGACCCATCCGTACCAGGACGACTTTGCCGAGACCCTGGGCAAGGACTCCTACGGCGGCGACTACATCATCGATGAGGCTGCCGAGTTCTGGCGCACCGACGGCGACAAGTGGGTCGACGCCGATCCGCAGGAGCGCATGGAGAGCTTCCGCGAGCGCGGCTACGTGAAGATGGTCGACAACATGCGCGACCTCTGCCACGCCGTCAACTGCGACTTCGACCGCTGGTACTCCGAGCGCTCGCTGTACGTGAAGGACACCGAGGGCGAGACCGCCGGCACCTCCGCCGTCGACCGCGCTTTTGAGAAGCTCGACAAGATGGGCTACCTCTACACCAAGGACGGCGCCCTGTGGTTCCGTTCTACCGATCTGGGCGACGACAAGGACCGCGTCCTTATCAAGTCCGACGGCGAGTACACCTACTTCGCCTCCGATGTTGCCTATCACTGGGATAAGTTCCAGCGCGTCGACCACGTCATCGACATCTGGGGTGCCGACCACCACGGCTACATCGAGCGCGTCCGCTGCGTCTGCGATGCTCTTGGCTATCCCGGCAAGTTTGAGGTTCTGCTGGGCCAGCTCGTCAACCTGCTGCGCAACGGCAAGCCCGTCCGTATGTCCAAGCGCAAGGGCACCATGGTGACCCTGCAGGAGCTCGTCGACGAGGTCGGCTCCGACGCCGCCCGCTACACGCTCATCTCCAAGAGCTCCAACCAGATGGTCGACTTCGATATTGAGGCCGTTAAGAAGCGCGACAACTCCAACCCGGTGTACTACGTGCAGTACGCTCACGCCCGTGTGTGCTCCATCCTGCGCCGTGCCGCTGACGTTACGCCCGAGCAGGCTGACGAGATGGGCATGAAGGCCGTCGCCGCCAAGGCTATCGGTGAGAACGTCGATTACTCGCTGCTGACCGACCCGACCGAGCTCGCCCTTTCGCGTAAGCTCAACGAGCTCACCGACCTCATCGCCAGCTGCGCTCGCGACCGCGCCCCGTTCCGTCTGACGCACTTTGCTGAGGAACTCGCCGGCGACTTCCACAGCTTCTACGCTGCCTGCCAGGTTCTGCCGAGCGAGGGCCGTCCCGTTGACCCCGAGCTTTCGCGTGCCCGTCTGGCCGCTTGCGACGCCGTCCGCGTGACGCTCGCTCTGGTGCTCACCCTTGTTGGTGTCTCCGCTCCCGAGCAGATGTAAGCTACGGGTCATTTGACCGTGTAGGTTCGGCTTTGCTGAGCCTTGAAAGCCCGATCTCCACGGAGGTCGGGCTTTTTGCAAACGCCGACGTATTGACGAATTTGGAACTGCTGGAAATACGAAACTATGCCGGTTTACTACGATGAAATGAGATATTCCAACCACGCCGGCTTTTCGCAAAAAAGTGCAAGGCATCTACCTGCGGTTTTAGTTCAACAAGTTTCGGAGTGGTCGCGGTTGAGCGATTCATCGTAGTAAACCGCCATAGTTTTGGCGGAGGCAGTCAGATTTGTGGGCGGTAAACCAAAGAGTGCCCCTTTTGACTAGTCGTTTAAGAGCGTTCCCAATGACTAAGTTGCAGGTGGTTGCGGTTGTGTTACACTAACGCTGCGTATATGGCGCAATCATCTCGATACAGATCAATGATGTCCGTCGTTTTGAACGGAACTAGACTGTTTAGCCGCCCTGAAGGTTTATGCAGGGAGCATGTGATCACAGGGCTTGAAAAGAAAGTTGAGCAAACACTGTGTCTGATCAACAGCAAGAAAACGAAATAACGACGACGCAGGCCGCTCCCGCTGCACCGGTTGCGTCGGACCAGGTCGCGGCGCCCGCGCAAGCCTCGGCTCCTGAGACGCCTAAGGCTGCTTCGACGCCTACGCCTGCAACGGCTGAGAAGGCCGTGCCTGCAACTGGTGAGGAGGCTGCTCCGGCAAAGCCCAAGTGTACGCGCCGCACGGCCAAGCCTGCTGCTGACGGCGAGGAGGTCACCAAGCCCAAGCGCCGTACCACGCGCATGACGCGCGTCAAGCGCACCGTTGCAGCTGACTCCTCGGCGCCGATTTCCGATGAGGTCGCGCAGGCACGTGCGTTGGCGCAGATTAGCGAGGCTCAGGTGGTGCGCGCCCGCCGTCGTGCTGCCGAGCGCGAGGCTGCGGCTCTGACCGAGCTTGCAGCTCCGTCTGTGCCCGAGACGCCTGCCGCCACCGAGACCCCTGCCGCCGACCAGCCGACTGAGAAGTCGGTACCGCGCACACGCCGTCGCACGGCTGCTAAGGCCGAGCAGGTTGCCGATCAGGTAACCCCCGAGCTCACTGAGGCTTCGGTCCGTTCCGCGGCAGGGGAGGGCACATCGCCTGTTGAGCCCGCTGCGTCTGTCGAGGCCAGCGAAGTTCCCGTTGTCGATCCGGCTTTGCGCCCGCACCGTCGCGGTCGCAAGCCCAAGGCCTTCGTCGAGGCAGAGAAGGCCGCAGCCGCAGCTGCAGCCGCTCGGGATGCTGCGGCGACCGCCGAGTCTGCAACCGCTGCCGATGCACCCGTCCAGGATGCTACGACTTCCGAGGCCGCTCCCGCCGATGTCGAGCTCGCCGATGTCCGTCCTGGTCGCAGCCATCGTACTGCTGCTAAGCGCACGTCCAAGGCCAAGGCTGCCAAGAAGGGTGCGTCCGAGGATTCCGCCGAGACGACCGTCGATGCATCGATTGATGCCGCCGAGCCCCAGGACGTCGAACGGCCTGTGTCCGAGAAGCCCAAGCGCGGTCGTAAGAAGTCCGCTAAGGCCAAGGCGTCCGAGCAGCAGGCTGATGTCGAAGCGCAAGTCGATTCCGGCGCCGAGGCCAATGACGCTGCTGCGGCCAATGCCGACGCCGCCGCAACTGATGGTGCCGCGCCCGCCGAGGCCGAAGACGGCGCTCGTCCCAACCGTCGCCAGCACAAGCGCAACGACGAGCGCAATGAGCGCAAGGACGAGCGCAACAACGACCGTCGCAACCGCCAGCGCGATCGCAAACAGCGCAACAAGGAGCGCAACGCCGCCCCCACCGAGCCCACGCTTTCGCGTGAGGAGCTCGCTGCCATGAAGGTCGCCGAACTGCGCGAGAAGGCCAAAGAGTTCGAGATCGAGACGCCCGGCAAGAAGAAAGCCGAGCTCGTCGAGGAGATCTACGTCACCGCCGCGAAGGCCGAGGGCTTCCGCGACATCAAGGGCATCCTGCAGATTCGTCCGGACAGCTCCGGTATCATCCATGCCCACGGTTACATGAAGTCCAACGACGATGCCTTCGTCCCCGCCTACCTCATCCGCTCCGCGCGTCTGCGCACGGGCGACGTCATCGAGGGCTCGCTTCGTCCTTCGCGCGGCGGCGACAAACGCGCCGGCCTCGCCAAAATCACGACCGTCAACGGTCTAGACCCCGAGCAGATTCGCAACCGCCCCAAGTTCGGTGACCTCACCCCGGTCTATCCCAACGAGCCGCTGCGTATGGAGCATGGCAAGGACTCCATTACCGGTCGCGCCATCGACATCGTGTCGCCGATCGGCAAGGGTCAGCGTGGCCTGATCGTGTCCCCGCCCAAGGCCGGCAAGACCACAATCCTCAAGAAGATCTGCCAGTCTATCTCGATTAACAACCCCGAGGTGCACCTCATCTGCCTGCTCGTCGACGAGCGCCCCGAAGAGGTTACCGATATGCAGCGTTCCATCAAGGGCGAGGTTGTGGCGTCGACCTTCGATATGCCCGCCGACAACCACACTCGTGTGGCAGAGCTCGTCATCGAGCGCGCCAAGCGCATCGTGGAGCTGGGCGGCGATGTCGTGGTGGTGCTCGACTCCATCACGCGTCTTGCCCGCGCCTACAACTTGGCGGCGCCCGCCTCAGGCCGCATCCTTTCGGGCGGCGTCGATTCGGCGGCCCTGTATCCGCCCAAGCGCTTCCTGGGCGCAGCCCGTAATATCGAGAACGGTGGCTCGCTCACCATCCTGGCCTCTGCCCTCATCGACACCGGTTCCAAGATGGACGAGGTCATCTTTGAGGAGTTCAAGGGCACCGGCAACATGGAGCTCAAGCTCGACCGCGACCTGGCCGACCGCCGCATCTTCCCGGCTATCGACCCCGTTGCCTCCGGTACGCGCAACGAAGACCTGTTGGTCGACGAGCAGATGCGTCCGTTTGTCTTTGGTCTGCGTCGCATTCTTGCCGGCATGAACAACACCGAGCGCGCAGCCGCGTCGTTTATCAAGGGTCTTAAGGGCACCAACACCAACCAGGAGTTCCTGGTGCGTTCGGCCAAAAAGCACAGCGACTACGAGCAGACGTTCTAGGTTGTCATCCACGCGCAGCGATAGTCATCAATGCGATAAAAGGTCGGGGCTTTGAGCCTCGGCCCTTTTCCATATCGCCGCTCCGCGCTTATTTTTGACCATAAGACCGACGAGCAGCAGGTTTCCCGTTTCAATCCGACATCGTCGCTTGCAATCGACGGGGCGGTTTCGCATAATAGCTTTTAAGCTTCGCGACGGAAAACGCAGATGAAACGAACCATATACCGTTGCTTTGGGGCATAGCCCCGCTTCATCTTCTCTCGCGCAGCCAACTGAATGATGCGATTTGGGTGCTGGAAGATGGGGAGAGCTCATGGCTTCTTCTGATGCAACACAACGAGCAGTCCTTGCCGGACTTTCGTGCGGGATCGGCCTTGCCGCTCCCGTGGTTATGTATGCCGCGACGCTGCCGTTTTCGTCTGTGAACGAGACGGTCGTGGCGGGTGCGGTTCCCTTCGCCGTGGGCGCGGTGGCGGGCGTGGGTATCTATGCCGCCTCGCTGGGTATCTCCGAGTATCGTGCGCAGCGTGAAGAGCGTCTGTTCCAGCCCGATGCCATGGGCGGTGCCGCCAATCTCAATCAGCATCAAAGCGAGTTCAAGACCGCCTCGATTCCAGCTCAGCAGCAGGATGCGACTCCTTACGCTGCGGCTTCTGCTTCTCAGGCTCAGGCGGAGCAGTCTACCTCGGCATTCCTTTCCGGCCTGACCGGTGCGTTCCAGCGCCGTCATGCCGATGATGGTGTCCCTACCATCGCTCGAGCCGCAGATGCTATGGACGAGGACGAGGCTTGGTCCATGATCGACAGTATGCTCGACGACGATTCGCCGGTGAGCTGCGACCCTGCACACTCGCGCGACGTCTATCAAGTCGCCATCGACGAGCTCACCAACGGCGGGCAGACCGGCTCCTTCAATCGCGACGACATCGCCGCCGCGGCACGCGCCGTATCTGGCTCCCAGGCCGCCCCTGCGGGCAGCACGGCGGCTTTCGTGGCACTCGTCGCCAACGCGGCAGCCAATAACGCCTACAGTGCTACCTCGGCGGACGCGAACGCTTCTGCCGACAATTCGTACGTTGATGAAGCCATGGCCGCGGACGAGGAGGCCGTTGCCGCCCGCCGTGCCGCCGAAAGCTCACTGTGGGGCGCTCCTGCCCAGCAGCAGGCGGCCGAGGCTGCGCCGTACAATGCAAACCTCGCCAGCATGCCTATCATCTCCGGTGCCGCGGACATCGATCTCGATGACCTCGATGAGCCTGCAGCCATCACCGCATCGATTGATGCCCAAGATCGCATCGACACCGGCGACCTTCCGGACGCCTCGCTCGAGGTCGATGTCCCCATGGCCGATTATTCGGGCCACGAGGACATGTGGGCCGCCGCCACCGCGATTCTGGATGAGATTGACGAGCCCGCTCCTGTTGTAGCGCCCGCTCCCGTCGCTGCCCCCCAGTCTGCTGCCCCCGCCTATGTCGGCCGTCACAGCGCTGTGCTCCCCGAGGATACCGCCCGTATCTCGCGCGAGAGCATCGAGCGGGCCGAGGCTATTGCCGCCGGCATTATGGAAAATCGTCGTCACGAGCGCGTCAATCAGATCCTCGAGGAAGAGATCGAGCGCCTGCAGTCCTCTACCGCCAAGCGTACGGGCCGTGCCTATCTGAGCGTTATCGAGGGCGGTACCGCCAGCTTTGCGCCGCTCCGCGCGGAGGCATAACTTCTGCATGGTTAAGATCAATCGAAAATGGGCGGTCGTGACCTGCCTGATGGCGCTCTTGATCTGGGGCAATTCGCTGGTTCCCGGCTCGGGGTCGGGCTCGCTGAGTCTAACGGTCATGGAAACTATCCGCGGTTTCCTGCACGGCGTGGGACTTCCATATGCATGGGTGACCAACTTTGTTGTTCGCAAGTGCGCGCATTTTACCGAGTATATGGTGCTCGGCATCCTGGCAACGCACGCCTTTGATCTTGAGGGCCGGCGCACCTTTGACGTGCTGCTGCCCACGGCGGTATTCCTGCTGCTGATTCCCTCGATCGACGAGACGATTCAGCTCTTTGTGCCGGGACGCGCCGGCATGATCACCGATGTGATGATCGACTGCTGTGGAGCGGCAACGGGCGTTGTGCTCCGATATCTCTTACGGTCGCTGATGTGCGCCAAAAAGGCCGCCTAGGACGTATTGTTTGTCCTAGGCGGCCTTTTTTATTTGAGGGCTTATATGGGGCGTGGTGGCGTCGTTCCGTAGGTTGGATTTGCCGAGCGCGCCACGCCCTGTGGGTGCGTCTGCTACTGAAGCGCCTGTGCGCCCAGGGCCAGGCAGCCCATAATGCCCTGCTTGCCCTCGAGGCTGTTGTTGACGATGTAGTTATCGATGTCGTTGACCTCGGGCGTGACGATATAGCCGTTGAGCATCTCGGCGCACTTCTTGCGTGCGAGCGGCACGATGGGGGTGTGGTCGGCCACGCCGCCGCCGATGATGATCTTTTGCGGCGCGTAGCACAGCGTGTAGGTCATGAGTGCTTGTGCCAGATAGTCGGCGAGCAGGTCCATGGCCTCCGGGTCATCGGCCATGTCTCCGGCGCTCTTGCCATCCCAGCGCTTTTTAACGCCGGGGCCGGCGATGAGGCCCTCGAGGCAGTTGTCGTGGAAGGGGCAGGCGCTATGCTCGCCGATGGTGTCGCGCGGGTCGCGCGTGACCAGGATGTGGCCGGCCTCGGGATGCATCATGCCGTGCACGAGCTTACCGCCCGAGAGCACGCCGGCGCCCACGCCGGTGCCGATGGTCAGGTAGACCACATCGGTAAGGCCCTTGGCGCAACCAAACGTGACCTCGCCTAGGCAGGCGACGTTGACGTCGGTATCGTAGCCGCAGGGGATATTGAGCTCGTTTTGGATAGTGCCCAGCAGGTCAAAGTAGCGCCATGCCGTTTTGGGCGTCTCCAGGATCTTGCCGTATTGGGGCGAGGCAGGGTTGACTGCGGTGGGGCCAAAGGCGCCGATGCCCAGCGCGGCGATGCCCTTGTCGGCAAACCACGCGTTGACGGCCTCGACGGTCTCCTGCGGGGTCGTGGTCGCGATCTGCTCACGCTCCAGGACCGTACCGTCCGCATAGCCCGTGGCGCAGACCATCTTGGTGCCGCCGGCCTCGAGCGCTCCGATAAGCTGCTGCTCTGCCATAGTATTCCTTTCTCTGGGACGAGTTGCTCCGTGACTAAAGTATAGAGCTCTAAACCATTTAAGAAAGCGCTATAGAAAGAAGCCTCGCAACGCGGCGGGCGGTGCGGGGCTTCTTTGGTTACTTTAGTTGCCGGGCCGTCCTTACCCGCGCGGCTTGATTTTATCACGTAGCGACTTGAGGTTCTCCAGCGCCGCGTTAAGCGTCTCGTCTCGCTTGGCAAAGTGGAAACGAATCAGGTGGTTGACGGGCTCGCGGAAGAAGCTCGAGCCGGGCACGGCGCCCACACCCACCTTAGACGCGAGGTCCTCGCAGAATTCGAGGTCGCTGTCATAGCCAAACTCAGAGATGTCCATCATGACGTAGTAGGCGCCCTGCGGCACGTTATGCTCAAGACCGATGCTGTCGAGTCCCTGGCAGAACAGGTCGCGCTTGGCGGTGTAGAGGTCGAGGACCTCATCGTAATAGCTGTCGTCGAATTTGAGGGCGGTGACGACGGCTTCCTGCAGGGGAGCGGCGGCGCCCACGGTGAGGAAGTCGTGGACCTTTTTGATGCGCTCGGTGATTTCGGCAGGGGCGATAGTGTAGCCCAGACGCCAGCCGGTGATGGAGTAGGTCTTGGACAGCGAGCTGCAGCTGATGGTGCGCTCAAACATGCCGGGCAGCGTGGCCATATAGACGTGCTCATGGGGTGCGTAGACGATGTGCTCGTATACCTCGTCGGTGATGCAGTAGGCGTCGTACTTTTTGCAGAGTTCGGCGATAAAGGTGAGCTCCTCGCGCGTAAAGACCTTGCCGCAGGGGTTGGAAGGGTTGCACAGGACGATGGCCTTGGGGTCGTTGTCTCGGAAGGCCGCCTCGAGTGTCTCGCGGTCAAAGTCGAATGTGGGTGGGTTGAGCGGCACGTAGATGGGCTCGGCACCCGAAAGGATCGTGTCGGCGCCGTAGTTCTCGTAGAACGGCGAGAAGATGACGACCTTGTCGCCGGGGTTTGTGACCGTCATCATGGCGGCCATCATGGCCTCGGTGGAGCCGCAGGTGACTACGATATTCTCGTTGGGGTTTACCGACATGCCCATAAAATGCTCCTGCTTGGCGGCAAGCGCCTCACGCATGGCCTGGGAGCCCCAGGTGATGGAGTACTGGTGGTAAAGTGGCTTGGGGTCGGTGGCGATGGCGCTGAGGCTATCGAGCAGCTGCGCCGGGGGATCGAAGTCGGGGAAGCCCTGCGAGAGATTGACAGCGCCGTACTTATTGGAGATGCGTGTCATGCGGCGGATGACGGAATCGGTAAACGTTGCCGTGCGGTTGGAGAGTTCTTTCATGCCGGTCCTTTCGAGCATTTGCAGTGGGGCAAGTTTACTCCTATGAAACCGGTGGGATTTGCTCGAAATGGTCTCGAAAAACTCTTTTCAAAATTCTTGAAAATTGGGGCTTGCATCGCGTGGCGTTCCTTGCAATAATAGTCGAGCGCGAAGCGCACAGGACACGGTGGGTGTAGCTCAGTTGGCTAGAGCGACGGGTTGTGGTCCCGTAGGTCGAGGGTTCGAGTCCCTTTACCCACCCCAGTTCTTGCTTCGTGTTGATATCGGGTCGTTAGCTCAGTTGGTAGAGCAGGGGACTCTTAATCCCAAGGTCCAGGGTTCGACCCCCTGACGGCCCACCCAAAGCATGTTAAAGCGACTGGCTTAGGCTGGTCGCTTTTTTGTTAACCTCGCATGGGGTCGAACCCGTCGGGGCGCGGAGCTGAGTAATCTGCACCGTGATTCCCTTAGGGAAACACGGCTAAAGCCCCGTAGGCGTGTTCTCCTTAGGGGAATCATGCTTACGGGGCTCGATGCATGTTGAGAAGTTGTGATCAAACTCAAAGTGAGAATCGATTTAGTCTGCTCGATAGTGCGAACCTAAGCTTTCAGTTCGCTTGCGCATGGCTTTGACCATTTCCTGTGCTAGTTGAATCTGCGATTGCAGGCGGGCGAGGGCTGCGATTTCGCTGTCATTGGCGTGTGGCTTGCTCAGCGCCGTTGCCTCGTCTTGCAGGCTTTCAAGCTGTTGCAGAGCCTTGGATAGACCTGCTTCGGTCCTGTTGATCATGCAATAGGTGCTCATCGTGTGCCTTAGGCTGTGTGTCAGGCGTTCAGCATCTGTTGCGGCTATGCCGTACTGGGGGAGGGCGATATCCGCCTTCAGGGCTGTCTCGGGCTCTTTCTGTGCTGCTTGGGCTGCCGATGCGCCTGCGATGCGCCCGAACACGATGCCGTTGGCGCTTGACAAGCCACCAATGCGGTCGGCGCCGTGCATGCCGCCTGTCGCCTCGCCGCAAGCGTAGAGGCCCTCAACGCCCGTTTGCGCGGTCTTATCGATCTTGATGCCGCCGTGAGCGGCGTGGGCATACATCGCAACGCGCATCTCGTCAGTCGGGGCGATGCCGTGCTCGTCTTGCAGCCAGGTGGCAAAGGTCTGCACAAACTCTGGGACATCCTCGCGGGGAAAGTCGTAGTGGAGTGCCAGGCCTTCGACACCTGCCTGATCGATGACGAGATCGATAGCGCGGGAGGCCAAGCGTGACGTGAAGGGACCATATCCAGAGCGCTGCTCGAGCAGGTCGTCCAGCTTGTCGTCGGCAATATCTACCGGCTGGTCTACATGTACGTAGCGCCAGGTTTTCTCGTTGAAGACCAGGTTGCGCTTGGGCTCGATGAAACCGGGCATCATCTGCATGAACTCTATATTAATAAGTGTTGCGCCGTGCGCCAGCGCGATGGCCTGCGAGGAGCTGAGCACATCAGCCGACGTAAGGCTGCGCTCGAACAGGCCGCCTGTGCCACCGGTTGCGATGATCGTGGCCTTGGCAGCAAAGGGCACGATTCGATTTTCGGTGAGGTCGTAGAGCACGGTTCCGGTTATTCTACCGTTCGTGTCCTCAACAAGGTCGATAAGCTCATAGCGGGGGAGCAGGCGAATGCCGAGTGACTCGATTCGGGTCGTCAGAGCGTCCTCAAGGGGCTTGCGGGTGAGGCCGCGCCACATGCGCGTCTTGTGGTCAAAGCAGGGGATAAACTGCTTTTGCTGGGCGCTCTCGGCATTTTGTGGGCGTTGAAGTTCAACACCCAGATCCCGTTCGAGCCATGTAATTGCCTGGGGAATGCCGTGGACAAACGTCTGGACAAGCTCGGGGTCGGCGACGCCGCCACCAACGGTCTGGATGGTATCGATGAGGTCTTGTTCGTCGTCTTCGTTAACGGGTCCGATAAGCCCCAGGCCCCAGGTTCCGGGGAAGAAGCTCGATCCACTCATAGTCTTGCCGGCGCATGCCACAGTGACGGTTGCACCCGTGCGTGCCGCTTCGATGGCGGCGCAAAGGCCCGCAATGCCAGATCCAATTACCAGTACATCAGTCGATTCCATCGGATTCCTTTCTCGTCTGGCGCATTGTCGCACGGGTGATCGGCAATGGGGCCGCAAAGACTCGGCAAATCGGTAAAGGGCACATATGGAAGGTGGGCGTCATGGACGTTCTGACGCTCCGTCTCATCACATCTCGTATTTCGCCCCAACTGATATATTGGCATTAGCTACCCTGCGACAGCGCAAACAAAAAGAGCCGCTACCTCGAAAGGTAGCGGCTCCAAAGCTCAACTATTTGAGCATCGCGCGGGCGCGATTAGGCCTTGAGGGCCTCCTCGACGGCGACAGCGCAGGCGACGGTGGCACCGACCATGGGGTTGTTGCCCATGCCGATGAGACCCATCATGTCGACGTGCGCAGGCACGGAGGAAGAACCGGCGAACTGGGCGTCGGAGTGCATACGGCCCATGGTGTCGGTCATGCCGTAAGAGGCAGGGCCGGCGCCCATGTTGTCCGGGTGCAGAGTACGGCCGGTGCCGCCACCAGAAGCGACGGAGAAGTACTTCTTGCCAGCCTCGATGCGCTCCTTCTTGTAGGTGCCAGCGACGGGGTGCTGGAAGCGCGTGGGGTTGGTGGAGTTACCGGTGATCGAGATGTCGACGTTCTCGTGCCACATGATGGCAACGCCCTCGCGGACGTCGTCGGAGCCGTAGCAGTTAACGGCAGCGCGGGGACCATCGGAGTAGGGGATGGTCTCGACGACCTTGAGCTCGCCCGTGTAGTAGTCGAACTGGGTCTTCACATAGGTGAAGCCGTTGATGCGGGCGATGATCTGGGCGGCGTCCTTGCCCAGACCGTTGAGGATAACGCGCAGCGGCTTCTTGCGAGCCTTGTTGGCGTTCAGAGCCAGGCCGATAGCGCCCTCAGCGGCAGCGAAGGACTCGTGGCCGGCCAGGAAGGCGAAGCACTCGGTGTCGTCGGAGAGCAGCATAGCGCCCAGGTTGCCGTGGCCCAGACCGACCTTGCGGTCCTCGGCGACGGAGCCGGGAACGGTGAAGGCCTGGATGCCCTCGCCGATGATGGCGGCAGCCTCAGAAGCGGTCTTGGCGCCACGCTTGACAGCGAGAGCGCAACCGAGGGTGTAGGCCCACTCGGCGTTCTGGAAGGCGATGGACTGGGTGTTGTTGACGATCTCACGCGGGTTGAAGCCCTTGTCGGTGCAGATCTGCAGAGCTTCCTCGAGGGAGGCGATGCCGTTGTCGGCGAGGCACTTGTTGATCTTGTCAGCGCGGCGCTCGTAACCTTCGAACGTAACAGTCATAGTTATTTCCCTCCCTTTCTACTCGTGAACCGGGAACACGCTGGCGAC
>DBEWII010000135.1:0-4052 GCA_048384935.1 Collinsella aerofaciens
CGTCCGAGCCAAGCTCCGACGAGGAGCCTCAGGACGAGTAGCCACGCCGTCTGCCATTTTGGGACGGGGTAGAAATGGTAGAAATAGCGCTTGAAGAATGAGCGGGGGCGGACGTTTCGATACGTCCGCCCCCGCTTTGACATCGCGATGTGGCTATGACTGCGAGATGCCAGCGAATCGACTACTCGTCGTGCTTCTCCTCGCGGCGTGCAGCAGCGCGTGCGTCGTGGATGCCCTTGATCGCGGCATGGCGAGCCGTTCGGGCATCATGGATGGCGTCGCGAGCCCCGGCGGTCGTCGCCTTGGCAGAGCGCAACTTGGCGGCCAGATCGGGGTTGGTTTCGGCGACCGCGGTAATCGCGGGGCCGTCGAGCTCCTCTTGCGTGGGCTCGGCCAAAAAGTCGATAGCATACTGGGCGGCCACCATGGAGCCCTTTGCCAGCACGGTCTCGTCAATCTTGTAAAAGCAGGAATGCTGGGCGTACGTGGCGCCAATCTTGGGGTTGCGCGTACCTACAAAGGCGAGCACGCCCGGTACGCGGCGCAGGTACTCCGAAAAATCCTCGCCCGAAAGCGTGCCACGGTAATGGCCTTGACCGGTGGGGCCCAAGCACTTGATTACGGCCTGACGGCAGCGCTCGCTCGAGGCGGCGTCGTTTTCGACCTTGTAGTTGGCGATGGTGTAGTCGGTGAGCTCTGCCTCGGCGCCCAAGGCGGCCGCGGTATGCTCCACGATGCGGCGCATAAGCTCCGGCATTTCCTCGTGGGTCGAATCTCCGTAGGTGCGCACCGTGCCGGCGAGGTAGGCCGTGCCGGCGATAACGTTGCGCGCGGTGCCGCCGTGCAGCTCGCCGACGGTGATGACAGCCGGCTCGTATGGGCTGATCTCGCGCGAAACGATGGTCTGCAGGGCATTGACGATCTCGGCGGCAACCATAACGGCGTCGTGGCCGCGTTGGGGCATGGCGCCATGGCACGAGGTGCCGCGGACGTCGATGCGGAACCAGTCGGTATTGGCCATGCGCGGTCCGGGCTCGCAGCTCACGGTGCCGGCGTCGACCTCACTCCAGATGTGCGCGGCGTAGGCGCCATCGACGCCGTCGAGCACGCCCGTGCCGATCATGAGCTTGGCGCCCTGGCCGTTTTCCTCGCTGGGCTGGAAGACGATGCGGACTTCGCCGTGGATGTCGTCGGTCATATGGCGCAGAATCTGCAACGTGCCGAGCATCATGGCGATGTGGCAGTCATGGCCGCAGGCGTGCATGCAGCCCTCGTTGACGCTGGCGAACTCCTCGCTGGTCTGCTCGGTGACGGGCAGGGCGTCGATGTCGGCGCGCAGCAGGATGCGGCGGCGTGGCGTGCCGTCCTCGCGATAGGCGTCGGGCGCGGTGCCGCGAAGGGTCGCCACAAGGCCCGTCTTAAGGGGACGCTCGTAGGGGATATTCATGGCGTCGAGCTGGTTGGCGATGTCAGAAGTCGTGCGCTCCTCGGCGAGGCTCAGCTCCGGGTGCTTATGGAAGTGGCGGCGCTGCTTGATGATATAGGGTTCAAACTCGGTAGCGATATCTTTGATGGCTGCGGTGACGTCGTCAGCCGCGCGAGCCTCGGTCGCCGCCATAATCTGCTGTGCCTTGGTCTTCGTCATGGTCGATTTGCTCCTTGCTGGGTTGATCGCAAAATCGTACAGGCTCTCTCCAGTATGCCACCTGCCGCTAGGGCTGGTAAAGTTGCCGTTTGCCGCTTGGGGTTTTGTTACAAGGGCGGGGGAGTACACTCGGGGGTGTTGAATTTCCTGCCAGAGATGGGGATGCCCATGCAACATATCGATCGGATTATCCGCTCCAAGAACGTCTTTACCGCGCAAGACGGCATCGATACCGCCCGCGAGCTGGCGATTGCCATCGCAGGCGACCGTATCGTCGCAGTCGGTGCGCCCGATGACGTGATCGCCGCCGCTCCTGCCGCCACGTCGGTTATCGACTACGGCGAGCAGTTTGTCTGCCCCGGTTTCCATGACGCTCATCTGCACTTCTTCCATACCTCGGTCGGTTCCTCGCCGTACATGCTCATGGATATGGGCACGTCCGAGGCGGCGCTGGTGCAACATGCGCTCGAGTTTTCCCAGGACCTGCCCGACGACGCTTGGGTTGTGACGCAGGGCTGGCGCGACTACCGTTGGGACCCGCCCGAGCATCCTACCAAGGCGTCGCTCGATGTGGCATTCCCCGATCGTCCCTGTGTTATGTATTCGGGCGACGGGCACACGCTGTGGCTCAACAGCCGCGCACTCGATGCACTCGGCGTCACGCGCGACAGCGAGCCACCAGCGGGCGGTAGCTACGACAAGGACGCAAACGGCGAGCTCACGGGTATTGCTCACGAGGCGGCTGCCATGCAGCTGCTACCGCGCTGCCTTGAGTGGCTGGGCGAGGATCGCATCGCAAGCGCTTACGCCGATCAAATGAGGCGGATGGCCGAGCAGGGCATCACCTCGATATGCGATATGTCGCTCATGCCCATGCCGGGCTGCGATTTTATCCGCGACGACGTCTACGACAAACTGCAGGCAGCCGGCAAGTTGGGCATCCGAGCCCATTTGTTTCCCACGCTGCTGGATGACCAATCGCGCTTGGAAGAGCTGCAGGTACGTTACGCGAACAACGCGCTGCTTTCGGCGCCAGGCTTTAAGCAGTTCTTCGACGGCGTGTCGAGCGAACACACGGCCTATCTCACCGAGCCCTATACCAACCCGCGCTTCCCGGGCGATCAAGGTCGCCTGACGGTTCCTGCCGAGCGCATGCGCAAGCTGGTTCTGGCGGCCGCGGAGCGCGGCCATACCGTGCGCATCCACGTCATCGGCGACGGTGCGATTCATGCCGCGCTGGATATCTTCGAGGAGGCCGCCGACCTGTACGGCCTGCCCCAGCACGGCCATAACACGCTCGAGCACCTGGAGAACCTCTTGCCCGAGGACATCGATCGTCTACGCAAGCTTAACGTCGTTGCCTCGAGCCAGCCCTGTCACATTACACTCGACCCGGGCGGCCCCGAGCGCGATCTGGGCCTGGAACGCAGCCGCATCATGTGGCCGTTTGCGACCTATAAGCAGCGCGGCATCCGCCAAGCCTTCGGCACCGATAGCCCCATCACAGCTGTTACAAGCATGAACGTGCTCTACACGGCTATCACGCGCCAGGATCCCAAAAGCCACTGGCCCGAGGGCGGCTGGTTACCGAGCGAGCGCATCGATGCAGCAACAGCCCTGCGCAACTACACCCTGGGCAGCGCCTATGCAGCGGGCGACGAGCAAAACCTCGGCAGCTTGGAGCCCGGCAAGTATGCCGACCTGGTAGTCCTGGACCAAAACCCGCTCACCATCGACCCCCAAGAGCTCCAGGCTACCAAGGTTCAGACCACCTACCTGGCAGGTAACTTGATTTACGAGCGCTAAGTATTCATGCCGTACCGTTAAGCGCGGCTCGGGCAGCCTTTTTGGGATAGCGCTCGAGCCGCGTTTGCGTTTTGGTGGGGATCCGCCATGAGCGTCCCTGCTCTGTTGGATTTGGGTGCGGGGCGGAGGTGCTGCTGCCCCGCGCTCAATTTGGACACCAGCAATGCTATCTCTTGGTGTTTTGCATACTTCCCATTACAGATTGCATAAAAAGGCTGGGATGTCCTTCTTGATCCTGATGTACCCCCGCCCGTGCCGTGCAAAAAACGGAGTATTCAGCACCGCGAGCTCTGCCGGTGCCGCTGCGGCTGAGTAACGTTGCGGAGATTGACGTCATTTTGCGCTCCGGTACGGCGCGAAGTACGCCCATTTGTCCCAACGGGGTCTGCTCACCGACCAAAACCGCCCGCTGAAGGCGTTCTTGGGACCAATAAGGTATGTCCGGCGCGTATGCAGCCGTCCTAGCTTGCTGAATACTCCCAAAAATGCACGGTGCTCCCCAGGGGACCCGTGCGCGCAGCGAAAATCATGTCTATGTCGCTATCCGCATCGCCATTTTGCTGCACTGACTTTTCTGAATGCCGGGCCCTAGTTAGTTAAC
>DBEWII010000136.1:0-12015 GCA_048384935.1 Collinsella aerofaciens
CTTTTGAATGACAAATTATCGCTCTGGTCGGCGCGCAGCGTCGACCAGCCCGCCGTTCGTCAGAACGGCGGAACCTCTAGAGCAAGGTGACGCTAAAGCTACGTTTGTCGGTAGCGCCGGGAGCCAAGGTGATGGTGTTGACCTTGTGCTCAAAGACGTCGTCCTCGGTGTCCATGGTGGTATGACCGGTCCAGGGCTCGAGCGCCACAAACGGGGCATCGTTGGCGGCAGACCACACGCCAATGTACTTAAAGCCCTCAAAGTCGATCTTGACGCCGTGGCCCGACTTGCGGCCGCGCAACGTGAGCGTGGAGCCCGGGGTATCGGTGAACATGATGGCGTCGTTATCGAAGCTGCGGTGCGTGATGGGCAGCACGTCCGAGTTATCAGGAGCCTTGTAACTACCCTCGAACGTCATAAGACCGTCGGGCGTGATGATGGGAGCCTCGTTCGTCCAAGCCTCGGTAAACGCCAGCTCGTAATCCTCGAATGCCTCGTCCTCGGCACCGGGAGCCGGTACGTTAAACGCGGGGTGGCCGCCCACCGAGAACGGCAGGTCCACGTCGCCGGTATTGGTGACGGCAAAGGTCTGCGTGAGGGTGGAATCGCCGGTCAAGGCATAGGTCATGTTGAGCTTAAAGTGGAACGGGAACGCCTTGAGCGACTCGGGCGTATCGGTGATCTCGTACGTTACCGAGGAGCCGTCCTCCGAAACCTCGACCAGCTTGTGCTCGACAATGCGCGCGAGTCCGTGGCGCGGCATCTCGCAGGTGCCGGCCGCAGACGTTGCCGTGTTGTTGCGCAGCGAGCCCACAATGGGGAACAGGATGGGCGCGTGCTTGCCCCAAAAGGCGGGGTCGCCCTGCCACAGATACTCGTTGCCGTTGAGGGCAAGGCTCGTGAGCTGGGCGCCCATGGAATCGATGGCCGCGGTGAGGCCGCCGCGCTTGATAGTAGTGACGGTAGACATGCTACTTCCTCCAAAGGTAAACAATAGTGTCGAGGGCTATTGTCCCACTCTTGGCGGCGGGACGGGACGGCAGGCGCAGTTATTGAGCGATTGCGTAAAGGTCGAATCCGCCCTGCGGTGTGCTGTCGACCGTATCGGGCGCCTGCGAGTTAAAGCTCACGGGAACCATGCGCTTTGAGGCGCGGAAGCGCGTGCCATCGGTGGCGACGGGCGGCTCGTCGACCGTGAGCTCGTAGTCGCCGGGCTTGAGTTCGATGCCGTCGCCAGCGGAGTTGACATATTGATACTCGTCAATCGCCTGCCCCCTGAGCGTGCGGCCCACGATGTGGATGAGCATCTGACTATCGCCGCGGGCTGTGTCCCATGTCGCACCGTCCTTGACCTCGACCGACACATGCACCGAGCGCGTGCGGCTGAGCGATTGCTCGACAGACATCTCGACCTTGGCGGCATCTTTGCGCTGTTGCTCCACATGGCTCCAGACATTTCCGATCGCCGAGCAAGCGATGACGCCGGCCATGAAGGCGATGAGGATGGGACCGAGCGGAGAGCGGCGGCCCGCGTCTTCCTCGCGAGCTAGGTCGGGGCGATGCGTGGGCGCAGGCGCCTGAGCACCATGCGCGGGCACGTCGAGTATGCTGAAGGATGCCGTGCTGCCGGGGTCGATGTTATGGCGCGGCTGCGGGGTCTTTGCCGGCGAGATGGACATGTCGGCTGGCTCACCCAGTGTGGCCGTGGCATCGGCCTTAGCCTCGTCGGCCTCGGCCTGGGCCCAGGCCTGTTCAAAGGTTAGGGGCTCGGCGGCATCAGAGGCGGCGTCAGGCTCGACAGCGGCATCGTTGCCGGTCTCGTCCTCGTCGCTCGACACGTCACACGGCGCGGGCTCGTCCCACTCCTCGTCCGGAGCCTCGCCCTCGCTATACCACCATTCAAAGTTATCGATATCCATACGGGGCGCCCCTTAGGCCTCGCAAATAAACACTTGCTAGCCTTATACCCTCAGACGGCACTGGAGCTCGCCGGCACAGACAGGAAAACCGTCACAACATTCGACGCTTTTCCTCGATTTCGAGATTTTCGCCGAATGTTGTGACGGTTTGGGCGACTGGCTGGCAGCGCAATGTGACAAAGGGACTGTCTCTTTGTCACATTCTGTTAGAGTTGCAGGGATTGAACCCCGCTTATTCATGCGACATTGGAGTGACAGCCTTGACCGCCGCAACCACGCCTAAAAGTAAGTCAACCGCCGCCGCGCTCTCCCCCGCGCGCACCAAGCTCTGCCTGGCGCTGCTCGTGTTGTTAGGTTTTTCGCTTGGCTGCTCGGAGTTCGTGATCATCGGCATCGAGAGCGACCTGGCGACGGAGCTCGGCATATCGCTTGCCACTGCGGGCCAGCTCATCAGCGTGTTTGCGCTTGTCTACGCCATCGCCACGCCGGTGCTTGCGCTCGGCACGGGGCGTTTTCGCCGCTACCAGCTGCTCGTGTGCTACAGCATCGTCTTTGTGCTGGGCAATCTTGTCATGGCTCTGGCGCCCAACTTCCAGGTACTGTTTATCTCGCGCATCATCCTGGGCTCCGTCTCTGGCGCACTGCTCGCCGTGGGTGTGACGTACATCCCCGAGCTGCTGTCCCCACAGCAAACTTCGCTTGCCATCTCGGTGGTATATGGTGCGTTTTCCGTGGCAATGGTCTTTGTCACTTCGATCGGCAAGTTTGTGGCCGACACGCTCGATTGGCACGTGGCCATGTACGGCACGCTTGCCTTTGCCGTTCTGATCTGCGGAGCGCTCGTGGCGTTTATGCCGCGCGCTGGGCAAACCGACGAGCCCGCCACCTTTCGCGAGCAGGCGGGTCTGCTACGCGAGCCGAGCATCATCACCGGCATGCTCATCTTTTTGTTTGGCGTGGGCTCGGTCTACGTTTTCTACGGCTACGTGACGCCTTATCTTGAGCAAGTGCTGGGCATGGGCACGGTCGAAGCCAGCACCACGCTCATGGCCTATGGCGTGTTCTGCCTGATTTCGAACATCCTGGGCGGATGGATCGATGCGCGCTTTGGCATGAAGGCGCTGCTCGTGACGTTTGTGCTGCAGGCTGCGGCGTTACTCGGGTTGTTTGCTGTGGGCGGCACCATGCCGCTCGCGCTGGTCTTTGTCTTTAGCTTGGCGCTGCTCATGTACCTATTCTCGGTGTCGTGCATCACGCACTTTATGGACGTGGCACGCAGCCGCCATCCCAAGTCGATGGTACTCGCAAGTTCGGTTGAGCCCATGGCGTTTAACGTCGGCATCTCGTTTGGCACCGCAGTGGGCGGCGCCGTGGTAAGCAGCGTTGGCATTGCGTACGTGGGCGCAGTGGGTGCCGCGTTCTCGCTTGTGGCCTGGGCGCTCACGCTGGTGACGATTAGGTTGGCTCGCTGGGAGCGCAAGCGGGCGCAGGCGTAGGCGCAGATACGATACTCGAGCTTGATTATGGCGATCGAAAGGAAACCGCATATGCAACACGTACTGTTTATCTGCTATGGGAACATCTGCCGCTCGACGATGGCCGAGTCGGTGTTTACCGAGCTGGTGCACCGCGCCGGGCGCGCGGGCGAGTTCGTCATTGATTCTGCCGCGACCTCGACCGAGGAGATCGGCAACCCGCCGCATCACGGTACCGTTGCCAAGCTACGCGAGGTTGGGATTCCCGTCGTCGCACATCGCGCACGTCAGGTGCGTCGCGCGGAGCATGGCGACTGGGATCACATTGTCTATATGGATGCCGAGAACGCGCGTGACCTGCGTCGCATCTTTGGCGACGACCCCGACGGCAAGATTACGCGCCTGCTCGATTGGACCGAGCGCCCCGGCGACGTGGCCGATCCCTGGTACACCGGCAACTTCGACGCCACCTACCGCGACGTGCTCGCCGGTTGTACCGCTATGCTCGAGCAGCTGTAGGTAAGCGAGGTCGCGGGCCACGTCTTCGGCGCAAAATGAGCGTGGATAATCTCCCGCATGAAAAATGAGCGTGGATTTTCTCCCACTTTGAGCATTCAAGTGCGCTCTAAACGGGAGAAAATCCACGCTCACCTATTCGTCGACGATCTCGGCAAGCCAGACGTTGAGGGTGTCGACCTCGGGGCAGCAGAACTTTGCCGTACCGGGCTCGTTTCCAGGCACGGTTCCGCCGTAGCGCAGGATATCGATATAGGGAAAGCCCACGTGGCAGGCCATGGAGCACATCTTGCCGCGATCGCGGTCGAAGTCAAAAACGTCGCCCGGCTTGTGACCGTGGTGGCAGCGGCACGTCCCCAGCTGGTCCACGCAGCTCACGCGGATACGCGGCCGCTTGCCACGCGGCGCGCCGAGCGGCCTGTTCTCGCCCGCAGGCTTGACGCCGTCCTCGCCAGCATTACTCATGGTCAATCACATCCAGGCAGGCCTCGATGGGAAGGCCAGCCGACTTGTCCTCTTGGTCGGCATTGCGCTCGATAAGCTCAGCCACCACACGCATGGCATCGGACGTCGCGCGCTGCAGACTCCAGCCTGCCATAACGCGGCCGACGAGCACCGCCGAGAACGTGTCGCCCGTGCCCGGGAAATAGACCGGAATCAGGTCAAAGGGAATCGTGAAGTACTCCCCCGCCACATAGTCGTAACCGATAACCGCGTTCGTGCCATTGACCACGGCGCTCGTAATGACCACCGATTTGGCACCCAGCTCGCGCACGGCGTCCACAAGGGCGCGGGCCTCATCGGGCGTGATCTGCTCTGCAATAGGCGTATCGGTGAGCAGACAGGCCTCGGTGTAGTTGGGCACCGCGTAATCGGCGCACTCGAGCAGGTGCCTCATGAGACCGATCGTGGACTCGGGCACGCCCGCATAGAGCTTGCCGTTGTCGCCCATGATGGGGTCGACGAACACCTTGGTGCCCCTTTGCCCGCGGCGGTGGCAAAAGTCCGAGATGATACGCGTCTCTTCCTCGGTCACGATAAAGCCGGTCGAGATGGCGTCGAACTCAAAGCCGAGCTCCTCCCAGATGGCAAGACTCTGACGCACGTACTCCGTGGTGTCGTGGATGTAGAACTTGGGATAGTTGAGCGTATCGGACACAAGCGCCGTCGGCAGATTGTGGATACGGTAACCCATGTGCGACAGCACCGGCAGCATGGCGGAAAGCGCGACCTTGCCGTAACCGCACATATCGTTAATCAGCAGCAGCTGAGTATTCTTCATGAGGGTCTCCCTTGGTTCGGGCACGGCGCAGCAGCGCCACAGTGCGACTAAGTGTAGCGCAGGAGGCGTTGTGGGCGGGCGGTGGCGCCGTGGAGGTCAAATTGTTGCGGAAAGGTTTCGGAAATGGGGGCTGTTTGCTCCATAGCGGCCTAGTTGATGCTACTCATATAGCGCCATTTCAAAACTATGCCTATTTACTACGTTTAACCGCCCGCCTCCAACCACAGCGAATTTCTCTCCAACAAAACCGCAGGTAGATAGCTTGCGTTTTTTCAGAAACAGCTGTTGTGGTCAGCGATGCTGGATTCATCGTAGTAATTAGGCATAGTTTTTGGCAAGGCCGCTTCGAAAGGCATCATCGCAGCCCAAAACGATACCTTTTCGTTCGTCCCCAAGGGATCAGATTGCCGCTTAGGAGCGTTTGCAGCGTCGAGCGGTTACGGCGTTTGGCAAAACGCCGTAACTTAATAAGTTTGGTACCTTGACATTGATTTCTCACGCTCCTAAATTGGTTAGGCACAAAACAATTCCACTACCTAACTAAAGAAAGGAGCGAAGCTTAGATATGTGTGTTGAACCACTCGTCCTTCCGCATGAGCCCGGCGGTGACCCGTCGCAACCGGTAGACATACCCGAAGCGGTCAGCGCCGAAGACAAACTCGCCAAGCGCATCCTGAGCGGCCTGGGCTTTTGCGGCCATTACATGCATTTTCACGGCGGAGGCGTGTCCGGCAAGGCGCCTATTGTCTGCCTACTCGCCAAGCAGCCGACCGGCGAGCTGTCCCAACAGGAGCTCGGCATGCACTTCGACCTCAAGCCAGGGTCCCTTTCCGAGATTCTGTCCAAGCTCGAACTGGGCGGTCTTATCGAGCGCAGTCGCAATCCCAAAGACCGTCGGCAGCTCACCATCCGCCTGACCGAAGCGGGATGGGAAAAGGCCCGTGTTGAGCAGGCAGCCCGCATTCGCTTTAGGGAACAGGCCTTTAGCGCCCTTACGCACGACGAGCGCGAACAGCTCGCCGAGATGCTCGAAAAAATCCGCGTAACCTGGGAGGAACTGGATGATTAAAACCCTCATGGGAAGCATCCGCGACTATATGAAAGTCACCGTTGCCACGCCGCTGCTCGTGCTTGGCGAGGTGCTCTGCGAGATGCTGATTCCATTTATCACCGCCAACCTGATCGACGCCATCAAAGACGGCGCCACCGTAGCCGAGATGCTTCCCACCGCGGGCCTTTTGGTGCTCATCGCGCTGACATCGCTTGCTTTTGGCGCCGCGGCAGGCGTCACCTGCAGCCATGCGAGTTGCGGCTTCGCCAAGAACCTGCGTCACGACCTGTTCTACAAAATCCAGACGTTCAGCTTTGCCAACATCGATGAGTTCTCGAGCTCCTCGCTCGTCACGCGCCTGACCACCGATATCAACAACGTGCAGCAGGCCTTTATGATGATCATCCGTATCGCCGTGCGCGCGCCGCTGGTATTGATCTTCGCCTTTACCATGGCATTTATCATGGGCGGCAGCGTCGCCATGGTCTACCTGGCCATCATTCCGCTGCTGGGCTTTGGGCTGTTCTTTATCATCTTTAAGGTGCGCCCCATCTTCTCGCGCGTGTTCCACAAGTACGACGCCCTCAACGAGTCCGTCGAGGAAAACGTCACCGGCATGCGCGTGGTTAAGAGCTACGTGCGCGAAGACTTTGAGAAGGAGAAGTTCGCGACCGCCGCACGCGACGTCCAGATGGACTTCACCCGCGCCGAGAAGCTGCTCGCCTTTAACAACCCCATGATGAACATCTGCGTCAACGGCGCATTTGTCGTCATCATCTACCTGGGCTCCAAGCTCATCATCACGAGCCAGGGCACGCTGTTCGACGTGGGCCAGCTCTCCTCGATCTTTACCTATGGCTTCCAGATCCTCATGAGCCTGATGCAGCTGTCGATGATCTTTGTCATGGTGACCATGGCCGACGAATCGGCACACCGCATTACCGAGGTGCTGGCCGCCGAGCCCACGATCGCCGATCCCGCCGAGCCCGTGCTCGAGGTTGCCGACGGTTCCATCGACTTTGACCACGTGAGCTTTAAGTATTCCGCGCATGCGAAACGCCAGGCACTCGACAATATCGACCTGCACATTAAGAGCGGCGAGACCATCGGCATCATCGGCGGCACCGGCTCGGCCAAGTCCACGCTCGTAAACCTCATCGCCCGCCTGTACGACGCCACCGAAGGCACCGTGCGCGTAGGCGGCATGGACGTGCGCGACTACGACTTGGACGCCCTGCGCCACCAGGTGGCCATGGTGCTGCAGAAAAACGTGCTGTTTAGCGGCACCATCGCCGAGAATCTGCGTTGGGGCGACCCGAACGCCACCGACGAAGAGGTCCGCGAGGCCGCGCATCTGGCCTGCGCCGACGAGTTTGTCGATGGCTTCCCCAAGGGCTATGACACCTGGATCGAACAGGGCGGCTCCAATGTTTCCGGCGGTCAGAAGCAGCGCCTGTGCATTGCGCGTGCCCTGCTGCGTCGCCCCAAGATCTTGATCCTGGACGACTCCACCAGCGCCGTCGACACCAAGACCGACGCCAAGATTCGCGCAGGGCTGGCAAGCTATCTGCCCAACACGACCAAGCTCATCATCGCCCAGCGCATTAGCTCCGTGCAGGATGCAGACCGCATCATCGTCATGGAGGGCGGCCGCATCGCGCAGATCGGCAACCACGATGAGCTGCTCAAGACGAGCGAGATCTACCGCGAGACCTTTACCTCGCAGAACAAGATGTCTGCCGAGGGCGAAGAGGCCGTCGAAGCCGACACCGAGGCATCCGCAACGCAAGCTCAGACCCAGGAAGGAGGCGAGGCACATGAGTAAGGCAACGACCGCCGAGCGCGCGCTCAACCGCAAGGGTGGCACCATGTCGCGCCTCATCAAGACGCTCTTTGGCTTCTACCCCGTGCTTTTGCCCCTCGTCGTCGTCGGCGTGGTGCTCTGCGCCATCATCAACTCCATCGGCGCGACCTTCCTTCAGAGCGCCCTGCAGATTATTAGCGAATCGTGGCAGTCGGGCGATTGGGAAGCTGCACAGCCCAAGATCGCACAGCTCGTGACCACCCTCGCCTGCATCTACGGCGTCGGCATCCTGTCCTCGCTGCTCTGGAACCGCGCCATGGCCATCGTCACGCAGGGCTCGCTCGAGAAGCTGCGCGAGAAGATGTTCAACCGCATGCAGGACCTGCCGATTCGCTACTTCGACACGCACCAGCGCGGCGACATCATGAGCCACTACACCAACGACATCGACACGCTGCGCCAGATGATCAGCCAGTCGCTGCCTAACCTGCTCATGACGACCATCGTCATCGTCACGGTGTTCTTTATCATGCTGTACTACAGCGTTTGGATGTGCCTGGTCATTGTGGCAGGCGTCGCCTTTATGACCTTTATGACCAAGCTGCTCGGCTCCAACTCCGCGCGCTTCTTTATTGCGCAGCAGACCGAGCTCGGCGTGGTCGAGGGCCACATCGAGGAAGTCATGAACGGCCAGAAGGTCGTCAAGGCGTTCTGCCACGAGTCTGCCGCCGAGGCCGATTTTGACGAGCGCAACGAAAAGCTCTTCGAGGTCTCGCAGAAGGCCAACATGTACGCCAACATCCTCATGCCCATCCTTATGAACCTGGGAAACCTGCTCTACGTGCTGGTCGCACTGGCAGGCGGCATTTTCCTGGCGCTGGGCGTGCCCAACCTGAGCATCTCGGGCATGGCACTGTCCATCGCCGTCGTGGTGCCGTTCCTCAACATGACCAAGCAGTTCTGCGGACAGATCGGCCAGATCTCGCAGCAGATCAACGCCGTGATCATGGGCCTCGCCGGCGCCGACCGTATCTTTGAGCTCATCGACGAAGAGCCCGAAGCCGACGAAGGCTATGTGACGCTCGTCAACGCTCAGGTGAACCCCGACACCTGGCAGCTCGAGGAGGCCGACCACCACACCGGCATGTGGGCGTGGAAACATCCGCACCGCGCAACCGGCGAGATCGAGTACGTGCCGCTGCGCGGCGACCTGGTCATGGACAACGTCGACTTTGGCTACACGCCCGACCACGAGGTGCTGCACGGCGTGTCCGTGTTTGCCAAGCCGGGCCAGAAGGTCGCGTTTGTCGGCGCCACCGGTGCCGGTAAGACGACCATCACCAACCTCATCAACCGCTTCTATGACATCGCCGACGGCAAGATTCGCTACGACGGCATCAACGTCAACAAGATCCGCAAGGCCGACCTGCGCCGCTCGCTGGGCGTCGTGCTACAGGACGTGAACCTGTTCACCGGCACCGTGATGGATAACATCCGCTACGGCAATCTGGACGCTACCGACGAGGAGTGCATCGCGGCGGCCAAGCTCGCGGGCGCGGACGACTTTATCACCCGCCTGCCCGACGGCTACGACACCATGCTCACCGGCAACGGCGCACAGCTGTCGCAGGGCCAGCGCCAGCTGATCTCGATCGCACGCGCCGCCGTCGCCGATCCGCCGGCGATGATCCTGGACGAGGCCACGTCGAGCATCGATACCCGCACCGAGGCCATCGTGCAAGCCGGCATGGACAAGCTCATGGAAGGCCGCACGACGTTTGTCATCGCGCACCGCCTGTCCACCGTGCGCAACTCCGACGCGATCATCTGTCTGGATCACGGCCGCATCATCGAGCGCGGCAACCACGACGAGCTGATCGCCAAGCGCGGGTATTACTACCAGCTCTACACCGGAGCGTTTGAGCTGGAGTAGTTCGGCCCGCCGAGATGGCCGATTTGCCGCTCATTCGTCGGGCATGACCCTAAGGTCAATACCCTCCTCTTTCGGGGCAAATCGACTCATCTTAACGACCCAAACACAATGCGCCGCAACGAATAAAGCCTCCGCAGCCACACGAGCTGCGGAGGCTTTTCTATGCCCTCCGTTACAAGCTTACCGTTCCTCGTGTTGCGGCCTGGCCGCCTCGACTGTCTTTACACGGTTCTTGTCGGTGTACATGTTTTTGTCGGCCTGGGAAAAGAGCTCGCGCATCGTAGGCGGTTCATCAAAATCGCTGGAAAGCGCGTAGCCCACCGCATAGCTGATGGGCATGTCGGGGTGAGCCTCGGAATACTCGTTCACGTTCGCACGAACCCGAGCGAGACAGGACTCCACGGCAGCTCGATCGGTATACCGCAGCACCGCGATAAACTCATCGCCGCCGTCGCGACCCACAAAGCAGGTCTCGGACGCCACGCGCCCCAGCTGCTGGGCAAAAGAACGGATGTATTCGTCGCCCTTCTCGTGGCCAAAGCTGTTATTGACCGTATGCAGATTGTTAAGGTCGAAGACGCACACCGCAACGGGCGCCTCCGCGGAGACAGGCTGCTCCTGCCCCAAGATCTCCTCGCACTTGTTCTTGTTGGGCAGTCCCGTGGCTTCGTCGAGATAGACTTTGTTCTGCAGCTCGCGATTGAGCGCGGCAGTGCGCACCGCGCGAGCAAGTTCGACCGCAAAGGTCGCCACCAGGCCCACGATGTCGATAATCACCAAACCCTCAAGGCGATTGAGCGCCGTGGCCTTCTCCTGGGAGTAGTCCTCCGCAAGCCTCGTGGCATCGTCACAAATGCCAAAGAACTCCTCGCTCATGGCGATGATGTCGGTGTTCTCGTAGCCGACTTCGCGCACACGGGCAATCTCGGTGCGAAGCTTGTCAAAATAGCTCGCGAGCTCGGTCATCTTTGCCTGATACTCATCGTCATCGAGACGGACGAGATTGAGGTCGTCGCTTCCGTAGCGCAAACCACTAATGTATGAATCAACGGCCTTGAGCAGGTCGTCTTGTGGCTGGCCTGCATCCTCGAGCTTAACGATTCGCTGCGTGGTGCCGCGCACCAGACCGGCGTAGTTGACCACGCGCGCCGTGCCCTGGATGTCGGAGACGAGCAACATGACATTGATGAAGAAAAAGATAAGAACTGCCGTGAGCGCCATCATCAGAAGGCGCACCGCCTGGCTGGCCTTCTTGGCGACAGAAGCATTCACAAGCTCACTCCTCCAAACGGTAAAAGCGCAGATAGCGCGCAGTGTGCCGAAATTCACGCGCGGACAACTCTACCATGATGGACCGAGAGCCTCAAACTTGATGCAGCCTATGGGGCGCAGCTTAATCGGAATATTCAATGAGCTACAAGACCTCTGCTATAAGTGCTCGGCGCCCGTTTGTTTTATCACTGCAGGTAGAAAGAGCGATGATGCGCGAATCAGGGCCAACGTCATCCATGTCCGCATGCACCGCCGTCTGCGAGGCATGCGTGAGCAGCGTCTGCATCGAGGCCTGGTCCAGGTTTCCCGGCCCAAAGATAATGTCATCACTCGCAGCAAACGAACACACGGCAACGATGCGCAGCCGGAACGCCCCATCCTTTGTGTAGAGCGTGCCCGTGCGGTGCAGGTCAAAGAAGCCCCTGTCTAGAAACCGATCGACATCGCCAAACATCGCGCCGTTATCCATGTGGTGCGCATAGAGCAGATTGTAGGAATCGGTCATCGCGCGGCTGTTGCGCGTATCCAAAAACACCGCTCCCGAAACCGCGGACTCCCCCAACACGTTTTTGTTGAGGTATTCCTGGTTATCTTTTCCCTGAACAAAGGGATAGTCGATGTTGGTGCCATCGATGGTGACCCATCCGACCACGTCGGGATTTTTGGCCATCAGTTCCTGCAGGCGTGCGCAACCGTTGGCCCCGGTGGGTTTGTAGCGTAGCAGCTCGTCGCTGATGAACCCACCGTTCATAACGTTGTTTGT
>DBEWII010000137.1:0-5072 GCA_048384935.1 Collinsella aerofaciens
TGCACCAGATGGCCAGCGTGTTGGCGCGGTTCTGAATCCAACCGCCCTTGTTCCAGAAGAAGTTGGCCACGGTGGGTGCCAGCAGCAGCGCCAGGCCGCAATACCAGGCGTGGGTGGGCAGGCAGTTGTAGGTGTAGCAGAAGTTCCAGATATCGTAGGCGATGATGTAGACCCAGGTCATGTCGGGCCACAGCATGTCGGTCTTGTCCTCGGAGGCGTAGACGCTCCACCAACCGGTCATGCAGAAGATGTTGATGATGCCCGCGATACCGTTGAACACGTTGTTCCAGCCGGCCAGCTGCGTGGCGCCCTCGGAGGTGACCCAGGTGGACTCGCCCAGGACAAAGAAGTGATAGGCGCTCTCAAAGTCGGACACGACGGCGATCATGATGTTGATGGCGACGATCACAAACGGCCACGCGCGGAACCAACGCGCCTTGCCGATCTTGCCCCACTGGTACTTAATGGCAATGAAGCCCCAGCAACCGGCCAGCGCCGCGTACACCTTGGCGTAGTGGAACCAGCTGTTCTGGTACACATGGGTGGGGTTGGTGAGCGCCCACTCGGCACCCTGCGAAACGCCGACGGCGATGGCGACGCAGTAGATGGTCATGGCCAGCGGAGCCACGCCAAAGATGATGGCCGCGCCGAGCTTGGTGCGGCGGCCGACCTCGTTGAGCACGATCAGGCCAATAAAGACCATGGCCCAGCCGGCCCAGTGGATAAGGGTATCGCTACCCCAAACATCGAACAGCATGCTGCTCTCCTTTCACACGCCCGCGGCCCCTCTTCTGATCGCGGACAGTTTGGCCAAATGTCGTCAGTTCTGGGGCTTGCGCTCCGGATACTTGGCGGTATAGCCCTCGATGTGGAGCGTCGAGGCGATGATTTCCTTGACCGTCTCGTCGGGCACATCGGGGTGCGTGCGGATATACATCAAAAGACCCATGATGAGGGTGTAGAACGTTTCGTAGACATGGTCGATGCGCAGCTCGTGATGGGCGACAAAATCAACCACGGTGGTGTCGCAGATGTACTGAGCCACGCGCTGAACCACGTTGTGCAGAAAGCCGCCGTAGAGCGCGCCGCTGCTCGAGGTCAGGGTACTCGGCAGCTCGTGGCCGCTGGCGACCAGGCGCTTAAAGAGCGGGGCGACGGTGTCGAGCGCGCCCTCAATATCACCGACGATGCGGTTGGCATTCCACTGCTCGAGCTCGGAGATAAAACCGTCAATTGCCTCGTCCATGACGGCGGTGACGGCGGCGTCCATGTCGGCGAAGTAGTGGTAGAACAGCGAGCGCGTGCAGCCGGCTCGCTTGGTCACGGCCGATACCGATAGGTGGGACACGCCCAGCTCGGAGCTTACGGTGCGCACGGCGGTGAGGATCTCGCGACGGCGTTCGTCGCCCGTCAAGCGCTTTGCCGCGCTGTCGGATGCGGGGACGGCATTGACCGCAGAGGTATCTGCTGTGTTGTTGCCCATGCGTTTGCCGCCTTTCATCCGTTTGAGCCTGACCGTTCGCCTAACAGTCTTGAATATTGTTGACGGTTCGTCAATACTGTTTTTGACACAATGTCAACAATAACGGGTGAACGGCGTGGGGGCATGTCGAGCCCGTAAAAAGAGGGGCGCTGCGTGCCTGCCAGGCTGCGGCAAGAGAAGGGACGACTATGATTCTCAACGGACCGGGGATTAGCTACACCGAGCCCGATATCGGTGCGGAGTTTGTGCCGCCGCTGCCGGAGCATCCGCGCAAGGCCATCGTCAAACTGTGCGAGCACTGCACTAACCGCCTGCTGCATCGCGACGAGCTGCTGGGCTACGAGTACTGGTCGTTTGCCGAGGCCGCGACTGACGAGCAGGCCGAGGTACTCTGCAAGATGAAGATGCGCCGTCCCTATACGCTGCCCGAGATGGTCAAGCTCACCGGCATGCCCGAGGCCGATATCGAAAAGATGCTCGGCGACATGAGCTACACGGGTCTGCTCGAGTATAACTGGGAAAACCCCGAGCGCGCCAAGCAGTGGGTCCTGCCCATGCTGGTGCCGGGTTCTGCCGAGTTCCTCAACATGCGCGTGAGCCAGCTCGATGAGCATCCGGTCTACGCCAAGTTCTTTGAACAGGCATCCAAGGGTCCGCTGTCCAAGGCCACGCCGATGGTGCCGCCCGGAGGTGCCGGCATCGGCATGCACGTCATTCCGGTCGAGAAGGCCATCGATGCCGCGAGCACCTCGGTGCCTATTGAGCATATCGAGCACTGGCTCGACAAATACGAGGGTAAGTATGCCGCCAGCACCTGCAGCTGCCGTGCGAGCCGTCGCGTGATGGGTGAGGGCTGTGCCGACGACCCGGCCGATTGGTGCATCGCCGTGGGCGATATGGCCGACTACGTGGTCGAGACCGATCGTGGCCATTACGTGACGCGCGACGAGGTCTACGACATCCTGCGCCAGGCCGAGGACAACGGATTTGTGCACCAGATCACCAACATCGACGGCGAGAACAAGATCTTCGCCATCTGCAACTGCAACGTCAACGTGTGCTACGCCCTGCGCACCTCGCAGCTGTTCAACACGCCCAACCTGTCGCGCTCGGCCTATGTCGCCAAGGTCGAGAAGGACAAGTGCGTGGCCTGCGGTCGCTGCGTTGAGGTTTGCCCGGCCGGTGCCGCTAAGCTGGGCCAGAAGCTCTGCAGCAAAAAGACTGGCGGACAGGTGCCCGAGTATCCGCGCCAGGAGCTGCCCGATGCCACCAAGTGGGATTACACCAAGTGGTCGCCCAACTACCGCAACGACAACCGCATCGAGACGCATGAGTCCGGCACCGCGCCCTGCAAGACGGCCTGCCCCGCGCACGTTGCCGTTCAGGGCTATTTGAAGCTCGCGGCTCAGGGTCGCTATGACGAGGCCCTAGCACTCATTAAGCGCGAGAACCCTCTGCCCGCTATCTGCGGCCGTGTGTGCAATCGCCACTGCGAGGATGTCTGCACCCGCGGCCGTGTGGACGCCGCCGTGGCCATCGACGAGGTCAAGAAGTTCATCGCCCAGCGCGATCTGGATGCTGCGACCCGCTATGTCCCGCCCGTGGTGACGCCGACGCGCGCTGGCGGCTTCGACCAGAAGATCGCCATTATCGGTGCCGGTCCGGCCGGCCTGTCCTGCGCTTTCTACCTGGCCGAGAAGGGCTACAAGCCCGTCGTGTTCGAGAAGAACGAGCGCCCGGGCGGCATGCTCACCTACGGCATTCCCAGCTTTAAGCTGCAGAAGGACGTTATCGAGGCCGAGGTCGAGGTTATTCGCCTGATGGGTGCCGAGTTCCGCTATGGCGTGGAGGTCGGTCGCGATGTGACGCTCGATGAGCTGCGCGAGCAGGGCTTTAAGGCCTTTTATGTTGCCATCGGCTGCCAGGGCGGCCGCCTTGCCGGTATTCCGGGCGAGGATGCCGAGGACGTGACCGTGGCCGTCGACTTCTTGCGCGAGGTCAACAGCGGCAAGATCGACGCGCTGCCCGGCCGCACCATCGTGGTGGGCGGCGGCAACGTGGCCATCGACGTGGCCCGCAACGCCTGCCGTCTGGGCTCCGAGCACGTCGAGATGTTCTGCCTGGAGAGCGAGGCCCAGATGCCCGCCAGCGAGGAAGAGCGTCGCGAGGCCATCGAGGACGGCGCGCACATCAGCTGTGGTTGGGGTCCCAAGGAGGTTCACCTGGACGAGTCCGGCCGTGTGTGCGGTATCACCTTCAAGCGCTGCACGCGCGTCTTTGACGACGAGGGCCGGTTTGCGCCCGAGTACGACGAGAACGATCTGCGTCGTGTCGATGCCGACCGTGTCGTCATGTCGATTGGCCAGTCCATTGTGTGGGGCGACCTGTTGGCTGGCTCCAAGGTGGAGCTTGGCCGCGGCCAGGGTGCTCTTGCCGATCCCCAGACCTATCAGACTGCCGAGCCCGACATCTTTGTGGGCGGCGACGTCTATACCGGTCCGAGCTTTGCCATCGACGCCATCGCCGCCGGTCACGAGGCCGCCGTCTCCATCCATCGCATTGTGCAGCCGGGCTCCACGCTCACCATCGGCCGCAACCAGCGCCGCTACACCGCGCTCGACCGCGACGACGTTGTGCTCGAGAGCTACGACAACGCGAGCCGCGAGGTCGCCCATGTCAACCGCGAGCGCGAGAAGGCCGCGCCGTTTAGCGAGTACGTCGAGACCTTTACCGAGGAGCAGGTGCGCGCCGAGACCGCCCGCTGCCTGGGCTGCGGCGCCTCGATCGTCGACCCCAACAAGTGCATTGGCTGCGGCCTGTGCACCACCAAGTGCGCGTTTGACGCCATCCATCTGGATCGCGATCGCCCCGAGTGCTCCACGATGGTCAAATACGAGCAAAAGCTCCCGAGCCTGGGTAAGTACGCGCTCAAGCGTGCGATTAAAATCAAATTCGGGAAGAAGTAAGAAACGCAACAAACAGGAGAACGGCGTAGAGAGCGGTTGGACAGCGAGCGAGTCCCAGGCGTGGCGAGGTGCCTTGAAAGAGGAGGGCATAGGGCTTTTGCCCATGCCCGGCGATTGAAAGGCAGATCGCCCGTCTGGGACTCGCGCAGCGTCAAGCCGACCGCCGTTCGTTAGAACGGCGGAAGGAAATAAATGCACGAGCTGGGGATTGTCTATCACATCATTCGCGATGTCGAGAATGTGGCGCGCGCTCATGGCGTGCGTCGCGTTTCGAGCGTGACGTTGCTGCTGGGCGAGGTCTCGGGCGTCGTTCCCGACTTGCTGCTCGACGCGTGGCGATGGGCAGCAGATAAAAAGCCTATCACCGAGGGCGCGGAGCTTATCGTGGAGCCCGTCGAGGCCGTGACACATTGCGAGGCGTGCGGCTGCGACTACGTGACGGTCGAGCACGGCAAGACCTGTCCCCATTGCGGTAGCGGCGAGACCTATTTGCTGCAGGGCCAAGAGGTCATGATCAAACAGATCGAGACCCCCGACGAGGACCCGGCAGACGTTGCTCCTGACGGCCTCTCCGACGCCCCCGATGCCGTTGACGCCGCCAACCCTCTCCACATCGCCTAGGA
>DBEWII010000138.1:0-71376 GCA_048384935.1 Collinsella aerofaciens
ATAGCCCCCGTACAGCAGCATGAGCAGCACGAGAAAGCCGGCAAACCACGTAAGCACGCGGTCGCCGGCCCTCGCCAGCCGAGCCATGCGTTTAAGCTCCATCGGCTGCAATCCTTGCTGTCTAACGGCGATTACGACGAGGACGGAAGAAGACCACGCCCATCACGGCGGCAAATGCGACGATTGCCACATAGGGAGCGACCGTCCGAATAACATCGGTGGGAACGGTAGCATCCTTGGTGTTGGTAAAGATCACCGTGGTGTCGTAAGCACCGATAGCTTCCTCGGCAATAGAGCTACCTTCTGTCGAATTGGTGCCATCACCAATCTTGTACGACGTCTTATAACCGTCGCCATGATAATCCGCCTCAGTTACGGCGAATTTATCCTCCGATGAGAGACCGTAAACGATGACGGATTCCCCATGCTTAAGCGTCTCGGTAAACGTAGCCCCCGACTTGGTTGTAGTTTGGTTCATGGTAGTAACACCGTTTTTCACAGTGCCGTACTTATAAGTCTCCCCGTCAGCGCCTTTAATCGTGACGGTAAACTCAAAGTCCTTATTTTTATCGCCCTGGTTACCGGCTACGACCTTTGTGATGGTCAGCTTATGGGTGACATATTTGTTCAAAAAACCTGCGGTCTTCTCGCCCGAGCCTGCTTCTGTTCTAAGAATACAGCCCTTAACAACATAGCCCGAACCGCCATTCTCTTCGTTTTCTACGTAAACATCCAGGAAGAGCTCCTTGTATGTAACGTTGAGACCGTCCAGCCCTGACGGCGTCTGCGTAATTTTATATCGATAGATACCCGGAGCCTTGAACAGAGAGGTTTTAATTTCGGCACTCAGTTTGGCGGTTATTGTCTTAGTTTTCTCACCGGTATTCTCTGTGCTTGTAAGGCCTTTGTTGGAAAAATTAACGGAAGTCGGCGAAAGCGTGACGGCGTCTGTCACTCCAGCATAAACGGGCATACCGCTCGTGCTCGTAAGCTCACTCTCCTCATCCGCCGGCGCAATCGAATAGTTAAACGTCGCATTAGGCACCACGGCATTCTCATTCATGGTAAGCGTCGAGGTGATCGTGACCTTGTTGTCTTTTACCGGCAGATGCGGTTGAGCGGCACTGTCCTCCGCCCACGCGGGCGCGACAACTCCCACCAAAGCCAGCACCATCGTGGCCGCCACAACCGCAAATGCAGCCAGTCGCCTCTTTCCAGTTTTCATTTTGCATCCTTCCTCTCGGGCATATGCCCTTAATAAAACCAGGCTTCGTGTCTACAGGTTCGACCTGCGCAGCACGCTGATCACATTGCCTTTGATCTGCGAACGGGCAATCGGTCCATACAGGCGACTGTCGTGCCCGCCCTCGCGCAAATCTGCCAGCACAAAGAGCTCATCCGTTCCCAGATGCACGGGATAGTCCACAGCAGACTCATAGCGCGGCGTCGGCGTGGTGATATCGCTTTCCACCACAACAGCCCCGTTAACCATGAGCTCGCCCGACTCGGTAATTGTGACCTCATCACCGGGGCGGGCAACCACGCGACCCAGGCGCTCTTCGCCATCCGCGGTGTATACCACCACGTCACCCTCGTTAAAGCTCTGGCTGAGCCTCCAGTAGAGCATGACGTCACCCGAACAGATGCGGGGGGCCATCTCGCCAGTCGTGACTGCGCCCACGCCCAAGACCACACCAAAGAGCAGCCAGAGCGTCACGACAAAAAATGCCAGGCGCGCCAGAAAGCCCACGATATCGCGCCGGTCGTCCGCTTCTCCCAGATCTGGTGCCGCATGGGCGCCCAACCTCACGTTCGACGCGGCCGAATACCGCGAGCCCCGGGGTCTTCCCTGCGGGGCCGCTCGTGCGGCTGGCCCATCACCAGCATTGCTGGCGCCATGTCTTCTCATAGGCGCCCACCCCTCTTGGAGCCGCGGTGTAAACGCAGCGCAACCATGCCCGTAGCCAACAGCACGCCGGCGGCCAAAATCGCCAGGGCATAGATGGGGTTGCGCGTAATACCCGTAGGCACCGCGACCTGTCGGGAATTGGTGGCCTTAGCTTCAACGGCAACGGTCACACGCGGACCGTTGAGCGTGCCGCTCGCACCCGTAAGCTTAGCCTGATACCCCAACGAAGAATAATCGTCTTCGCTCACGGTATAGACCGCGTTGTAATCCAGCGCCTTAATCGAAACGGTCAGGCCGTCCTTAACGGCAAACGGCACGGTCGCCTTGCCCTGGCCATCGGCCGTAAAGGCCGTCTTGTTTTCCACGGTCTCGGCCCGATCATTCGGTCGCGCCACGAGCGCATGGCTGCCTTGGGCAGACGCATCCGAATACTCGATGGCGTAGGTCTGACCAGCCTTGAGGCCCGTAAAGGTCGCCGTCATCTTAAAGTAGGCACGCTTGTCGCCCATATTGCCCGTAACGCTCTTGGAAACCTTGAGTGTGTAGGTGCGCGGGGTGAATCGTGCGTATACGCATCCCGTATGGCGATCTTTTACGTTGTACGTATAGGTGGGTGAAGACGACAGCAGCTCCGGGGCGTCCGGATTCGATAGGTCGTACCAACCCTCAAAGTGATAGCCCTCCTTGGGAGCGGCCACCGCCTCCACAAACGTGCCGTCATCCACAAAGTAGGCAACGCCCGATTTTTTGTACGCGTCCTCGTCCTTGCCCGAGCCATCCCCGGCATCGATGGAGCCCTTTGCCCCCTTAAGCTTGGAGCTGACCGTGCCGCCCGTCGTTACGTTGCTCCACGTGCCATCGGCATTTTTAAGCTGGGCAACAAAGGCCTGACGATACTTCCATTGCGCCACGAACGTCGCGCCCTGGCTCTCGGGAATGTTTTCGACGGTTACCGCATCGCCCACAGCACCGGTATCCGGATTGACCTTCTTGCCCTTAATGGTAAGAGTGCCGGAATCCGTGGTGCCCTCGGGAGCTGTATGGGTCACCGTGTGTTTGGCATCGAAGCGAACGGCTTTTCCCGAGCCCGCGTACTCCCAGCCCATAAACTTCCAGTCGTCGTTTTGTCCAACGGCAGCATGGGAGGTATAGCTCGCTCCAGCGCCAGAAAGCTGTACGAAATCGCCCGTGGACTCATTGTACGGATCGTAGTGATACGCTTTGCCGCCGTTCACATCGTATTGAACGCCTGCCTTGGAAAACACGAGGTGCACTTTGTAGTGCTTTGTGACCTTGTCGACCTCAAAGCGATAGGTACCATCTTCCAATCTGGTCCAATGTGCGTCGTCGTCTGCGGAATAGAACTCGCCGTTGACAAAAGCACCGATAAAGACTGCCCCGTCATCGCGTTTGGCATCGACCATAAAGTAGGAGTTCTTCTCCTGTTTACCTACGTAGTTTTTGGCATAGGTAAAGTCCGCCGTCTTGGTATTGGCGTTATAAAAATACGTTCCGCTTCCGTTGGGCGTCGTGTATGTCTCGATGCGATAGAACTCCCTAAACGAGATATTGTCGAGGAAGTTGCCGGTCGAATTGCTCCCGTTGGCCGTGTTGTAGGCCACAAAAGCAAAGACGCTCTGGTTTTGGCCATCCGGAATGGTGTAGGTATAGTCGTAGTCAACCTTTTTGCTCTGCTCGAGCGCGTTGGAACCGTAGGAAGCCCACGCGTCGTTTTCGGACGCCATGATCCATACGCACCATTTTTCGGTATGCTCCGCATCGGCCGTCCATGAGAACGCGCTTCCGCTGGACGCATTGGCAAATCCGCCCACTTTGTCAAACTTGGTTGAATACAGGATGGTCTTTTTGCTGCAGCCCGATTGGGAAAAATTGACCACATCCAAGCCGACATAGTTGTCGACGCTCATTTGAATCCATTGAACAATTTGCTGGTACTGATCGAGTGCCTTTTGATTGTCCTTGTACGGCTCGTTTTCTTGTCGCGGACCGATGATAAGGGCCATGGCGTCTCGACCCGAGCGGCCGCGGTGGTCGAGCCCCCACTCGTACTGTTTTCCCGGCTCGGTCGTCACATATTGGTAGAGCGAACTCGCCTCGTGTGCGTTGAGCTCGGCTGCATAGTCACCATCGGAGGGCGTAAACGTAACAGAATGCCCAACTGGGTCGATATAGTAGTCGTTCTTGGCAACGATCTCGATACGATGGTCCGTCTCGGTCGTACGCCAATGGGGCGAGCACAACGTAAACTTGCTGGGCCTCTGGTTCCCTAGATGTATATCCTCTTCAAAGCTGCCGTTAGCAATGTTCGTATTCTCGTTCTTAAGATTCGAGGTCGAGAACGCATAGTTTGTGAGCGTTGTCATGGTCTCGGACGAATTTTCCCAATACACCTTGGCAAAGTCGCTATAGATGTCGCGTGTGCCCTGCTTTTCCACGTGAACGTCGTTGACCAGATTACCAAACCACTCCCGGTATTGTTCGTTCTCCCCCGTAAGATTTGAATCGTAGCAAGTCAGCGCAAGCATCGTTTTGTCGGACGCTGCGGTATAGTCAGCCTGATAGGCAAACTCATCGTCTTCCTCGGGAAGATCTCGATAATAATGCGTGCTGTTGGTGCCAAAGGAGAACCAACCCTGTCCGTTAGAGCTTACGAGCCACACAGAAAGCGCGATGCGACCGTCGCTCTGTTCAAACGAAAAGTGGGATCCATCAGCACTGTTACCAGCAAATCCGCCGTTTGCAGCAAAGGGATCGCTGTAAACGGTGTACTGCTCAACGGTATTTCCCTGGGGCATCTTGACCTGCGCCTTAAGCCAAGCCCGCAGCTGCATAAGCTGGTCTTGGCCTGCGCTGTTAATCGACAGATTCTCCTGTTGAGGACCCATCGTGAGCATCAGCACGTCGTGGTCGGTTGCGGCGCGATGGTTTAGGCCCCACTCGTACGTGGCGCCGCTCTGGGTGGAAAAGGTGGTGTAGGTTGATCCAGGTTCAAAATAAAGATTGGTGCCCTGTGGCCTAAAATTCCACGCAAGCGCAAAGTGATTGCCGTTAGCTTGTTTGGTGTTCGTTTGGGGCTTGAGGAGCTGCGTGGAAAGCTCGAGCTTCATCGTCTCGCCGATTCTCTCATTCGGAGAGGTCGTCGACCAGCCAGTAGCTTGGTTAAGAAAGTTTGGGTTTGTTATAAGGTTGCCATCGTCACCGTACGCGCGCGAGGGCAACCCCCCCCCGGCCATAACGAACACGCATAAGGCCGCTGCCAACATCATAAAGGTGCGGCGCATCGACGCAATATGACCGAAAGGACCCTGCACGGGCGCATCCCCCCCCCAGCCGCAGCCCGAGCTTTCGCGCAAGCTGCACAAGTAGTTCGTTTAAGCTTTTTGATTCTACAACCAGCCCAGGGCAAAAGCAAAATCATGCGTGACCGATTTGCAGTCATTTTTCGCATTGCGCAGGTAGGACGCCAAAAGTGGCTAAAAAAGCCCCGTCCTAAATGAGCTAGTTGAGGAGTTGGGCCATGGCGTTGACGAATTTTTGTACTTGGAGGGTTGGCTCGAGCGGGTAGTGTAGAAAGACCGGCACCTCGCGGCCGCATAGAAACGGCACGCCCACAAAGGCCGGATGCACCCCCGACCATGCGCCGCAGGTGAGCACCGCGTCGCCCTTTTCCTCGGCTTCGTTAAAGAGCGCAAAGTCGAAGCTATCCACATCGATCACGTCCACGCCGCCATCGGCTAACAGGTCGATGCGCAGGCTGTCCATGGCGTCGTTGCCGTGGCGCAGTACGCGCAGACGCATACCCTCCAGGTCAGCAACCGTGATACGTGTCTTGCGCGCAAGCGGGCTCGTGCGCGGCACATCAATATAAAACGGTACGTTGACGATAAGGAGCTTTTGGCAGGCGTCGCCCCAGCGTGGGGTAGAAAAACTCGACTGCACTACATCCACTTCGCGACCAAGACTGCGCATGACGGTCTCGCGCTCATCGTAGAGGTCACTCACCGGCACAATCTCAAAGCGCAGCGACGGCTCCAGCTCGTGCACACTCGGCCACATCGACAGCGTCTGGCGCCCCGGGCACATCATCGACACGCCCAGACGCACGGCCCCGCCATCGCCCGCCGCGCGTCGGGCACGGCGTAGCGCGTCCTCGGACTGCCGCATGATCGAACGTGCATCGTCCACCAGCAGAGCACCTGCCGGCGTCACCTTAACACCAGAATGCGAGCGCTCGAACAGCGTGATGCCGAACTCGGCCTCGAAGCCCGACACCTGCTTGACGAGCGCCGGAGTCGACACACGCAATTTTGCCGCCGCACGCGAGAAGCTTCCCAGCTCCGCGGCGGCCGATATGGCCTCGAGTCGTCGATCGTACACGTCAATCTCCCGTTTTCGCGCCTGTGACCGCATGGTGCCACAGGGGGTTATTTTCGCAGGTCACGCGCTCGGTTAAGCATAAACTACATTGCACAGCGTAAACCTACGGTTAACGCCATTCTAACAAATATGCAATTCACCTGCGCAAATGCAAAGCATACGATAACCAGCGAAAACCACGTGGGTCGGTTAATGGGAGCGACCCACCGGGAGGCACAAGAAGGGAAGTTCCTATGAGCAATTGGCTTAAGCTCGAGGGCGATGTCTGCGCCGTGACTGGCGCGCTCGGCGGTATGGGCGCCGAGATCTGCCGCGAGTTCGCCCGCAATGGCGCCAACGTCGTCATGCTCGACCTGGACGAGGAAAAGGTCAAGGCCGCAGCCGCCGACCTCGCCGCCGAGTTTGGCATCCACGCCGAGGGCTACAAGATGAACGCCACCGACGAGGCCGAGGTTCAGGCCGCCGTCGATGCCACCATCGCCGACTTCGGCCGCGTCGACGTTCTCGTCAACACCGCCGGCATCCTGCGCTTCGCAGCCATGGAAGACCTGCCGTTGAGCGACTGGGAGCAGGTGCTCAACGTCAACCTCACCGGTTACTTCATCACCTCGCAGCGCTTTGGTCGCGAGATGATCAAGGCCGGCCAGGGTCGCCTGGTGCACATCTCGACCGTCGCCAGCCACTCCCCCGAGACGTTCTCGGGCGTGTACAGCTCCACCAAGGCGGGCGTCAACATGATGTCCAAGATGCTCGCCGCCGAGTGGGGCCCCTACGGCGTCCGCTCCAACTGCGTCGAACCCTGCTTCGTTAAGACCCCGATGTCGGCCAACTTCTACGCCGACCCCGAGGTCGAAAAGAGCCGCAGCCGTCTGATCGCCACGCGCCGCATCGGCGAGGTCAGCGATATCGCCAACGCCGTCATGTTCCTGGCGTCCACGCGCTCGGACTTCACCACCGGCGACGCCATCAAGGTCGACGGCGGCTTCTCCAACATGATGGGCGACCTCACCGCCAAGCCCGGCGGCCGTCGCGCCTATGCCGACAACTACCTTAAGAACAAGGGTGTCGAGCTCTGGTCCGATGAGTCCGGCGTCGCCAAGCCGACTGACCAGTAAACCAACCTGACAGGGAGGTCCCGCGGACACGCCCGCTCCTCCCCCGTATCGATCAGAAAGAGTCCAATGGCTTCCACCAACTCCAACAAGGGTCGCGCCGTCGTGCTTTCCGCCGCGTGCGTCACCATGTTCTTCATCAGCTCCATCGCGCTGTATTCCGTCGTGAGCAAGAACCTGCTCGCCGTCTACCCCGAGTGGTCGAGCGCCCTCACCTGGGCCTTCCCGGTCTTTCAGACCATCATGGCCGTGACGGGCATCTTCGCCGGCCGCATCTCCGATAAGATCGGCCCGCGCAACGTCGTTATCGCCGCCGCCGTGTGCTACGGCCTGGGCTGGTTCATGTCCGGCACCGTCACCGAGCCGTGGCAGTTCTACCTGTGGTTCTCGCTCGTCGCCGCCATCGGCAACGGCCTGGGCTACAACCCGGCGCTCACCACCGGCCAAAAGTGGTTCATCGACAAGAAGGGCCTCGCCTCCGGCATCACCCTGGCCGCTTCGACCGCCGGCCCCGCCGTGCTGTCCCCGGTGCTCGCCTCGCTGCTCATCCCGAGCCTGGGCATCTTTGGCGCCCTTAAGGCGCTCGGCGTCATCTTCTTTGTGATGATCGCCGCCTCCGCCCTGTTCCTGAAGGCCCCCGAGGCCGGTTGGCTGCCCGAGGGCTTCGAGGCCCCCAAGGGCGGCGCGCATGCCGGCACCTTCGGCGACCTCACCCCGGGCGAGATGGTCAAGACCCCGCGCTTCTGGGTCCTCATCGTCACCTTCGCCTTTGCCGCCACCGCGGGCACCCTGCTCGTGGGCAAGGTTGCCTCCATCGCCGCCGTCCAGCTCTTCGCCGACCCCACGAGCGCCGCGGCCGTCGCCCTCGGCGGTGTGGTGGTCTCCGTCAACACCTGCGCCAACCTGGTTGGCCGTCTGTCCTTTGGCCAGATCATCGACAAGCTCGGCGCCTATAAGTCGCTGCTCATCAGCCTTGTCGTCACCATCGTCGCACTCGTCATCATGTCGATGAGCTTTACGCAGAGCATGTTCTTTGTGGCGCTCGCCCTGCTCGGCTTTAGCTTTGGCGCCCTGCTCGTCATCTACCCGCCGCTCACCGGTGGCGCCTTTGGCACCAGTAACATCGGCGTCAACTACGGCATCATGTTTTTGGGCTATGCCGCTTCCACCTGGATCAGCCAGCCCATCACCGCCGTGCTGTATCACGCCGAGGCCGGCAGCGCCGCCTACCAGCAGTCCTTCTACGGCGCCATTGTGATCGCCGCCATCGCCGTCGTGCTCACCGTCTACATGATGGTCTCCGACAGCAAGAAGAAGTCCGCTTAGCAATTGCCAATGTGACAAAGGGACTGTCCCTTTGTCACACTCCATCGCCACCACCATTAAGGAGTCGAAATGTCTGAGCTCAACCCCGTCCGCATTGCCGTTATCGGCGCCGGCGCCATGGGCCGCAACCACATCCGCTTTGTCACCGAGGAGCCCGAGGCCGAGCTCGTCGCCATCGCCGACGCCTTTGAGGGCGCCCGCGCCACGGCCGAGGCCGCCGGCGTGCCGTTCTTCACCGATCCCGCCCAGATGATGGACGAGGTCAAGCCCGAGGCCGTCATCATCGCCACCCCCAACGACCTGCACCTGGGCGTTGCCCGCGAGGCTGTGAAGCGCAATATCGTGCCGCTGGTCGAAAAGCCGATCTCCAACGACCTGGAGGATGCCCAGGCTTTCGCTGCCGAGGCCGAGACCGCCGGCGTGCCCGTGCTCGTGGGTCAGCACCGTCGCCACAACCCCTTCGTCAACAAGGCCAAGGAGATCATCGAGTCCGGCGAGCTGGGCAAGCTCACCGTGTCGAGCTTCCACTACATGATCTATAAGAATGACGAGTACTTCGATGTCGAATGGCGCCGCAAGAAGGGTGCCGGCCCGATCCTGGTCAACCTGGTGCACGACGTCGACCTGCTCCGCTACCTGCTGGGCGAGCCCGTTGCCGTCCAGGGTATGCAGTCCAGCGCCGCCCGCGGTTTTGAGACCGAGGACTCCGCCGTGGTCAACGTCCGTTTTGCCGATGGCGCGCTCGCAAGCATGACCATCTCCGACGCCACCGCCAGCCCCTGGAACTGGGAGGCAACCGCTCGCGAGGATCCGCAGTACCGCCCCTTCGACGCCGACGCCTACTTTATCGGCGGCACTAAGGGCGCCCTGTCGCTGCCCCGCCTGCACCAGTTCTCCTACGACGGCGCCTCTAACTGGCACAAGCCGCTGCAGATGGAGATCCCGGCTGTGGACCCGGCGCTGCCGCACAAGATGCAGCTCAAGCACTTTGTGAAGGTCGTCCGCCGCGAGGTCGAGCCCGTCGTGACCCCCGCCGATAACGTCAAGACGCTCACGCTTCTCAACGCCATCAAGGAGGCCGCCGAGACCGGCCAGCCCGTCGAGCTGTAATGCCTTAAGAGCGGGTCGCGGCAAACTCCCCGCCGAGCGCCTTGGCCCGCCGCCAACAAGCCCCTCTTCTTTGCCCCGCGAGCAGCCTCCTGCCCGCGGGGCCTTTTGCTACCTTGCCGACGATTTTTCTGGAGCGGGGGCTATTTTGCACCTCAGTCTGATTCGTTCGCCACGAAATGGGCCTATCTACTACGTTTAACCGATCACCCTCAAGCATGCCGAATTTCGAGAAATAAAAACCGCAGGTAGGCGGGTTGCGTATTTTCGGAAAACCGAGGGATGGTCGACCCATATGGTTCAAACGTAGTAGATAGGTCGTTTTCGTGGCGCGGCCCCAAAACAGTCTTTTGGGACGGGTGGTATCCTTGGTAGCCCTGTGCTGCAAACGCACCTTAAACGCAAGGAGTCCCATGGATCTTATCGCCCAGCTCGCCCGCGAGCTCAACCTTAAGGCCGCCAACGTCGAGGCAGCCGTCAAGCTCATCGACGAGGGCAACACCATCCCCTTTATCTCGCGCTACCGCAAGGAGGCCACAGGCGGAATGGACGACGTCGCCCTGCGCGCACTCGACGAGCGCCTGTCCTACCTGCGCAATCTTGAACAGCGCAAAGAGGACGTCCTTCTGCTCATCGACGCCCAGGGCAAACTTACGCCCGAGCTCGAACAGCAAATTCGCGAGGCCGCGCAGCTCCAGCGTGTCGAGGACCTCTACAAGCCCTACCGCAAAAAGCGCATGACCCGCGCACAGAAGGCCCGCGAGGCAGGCCTGGAGCCGCTTGCCAACATGATCATCATGCAGGCCTCGGCCAAGGGCAGCGCGCTCGACACCGCCGCGGCCTACGTCAACGAGGAAGCCGGCTTCGACACGCCCGAGAAGGCGCTCGCCGGCGCGGCGGACATCGTGGCCGAGACGGTGGCCGAAGACCCCGAGAACGTCGCCGACCTGCGCGCCTTTACGCAAAACACCGCCGACATCATCGTCGAGGCCACCGACCCCGCCGAGAAGACCCCCTACGAGCCGTACTACAGCTATGATGAGCCGCTGCGCCGTATTCCCAACCACCGCGTGCTGGCTATCGACCGCGGTGAGCGCGAGGGCAAACTCCGCGTGCGCGTGAACGTCGACGGCGCTGCCGCCACGGCGCGCCTCGGCAGCCGTTGGCCCCGACGCCAGGGCGTCTTCGCGCCCGTCTTTGACGCCGCCATCGCTGACGGCTACAAGCGCCTCATGGCCCCCTCGCTGGAGCGCGAGGCCCGCGCCAAGCTCACCGTTCGCGCCCAGACCGAGGCCATTAATGTCTTTGCCAAGAATCTCGAGGGCCTGCTCTCGGCACGCCCCGTGCGCGGCGCCCGCGTGCTCGCGCTCGATCCGGGCTACCGCACCGGCTGCAAGGTCGCCGTCATGGACGAGACCGGCAAGCTGCTCGACCACGGCGTGGTCTACCCCACCAAGCCGCGCCACGACGTCGCCGGCACCAAGCGCGAGCTCGCCCGCCTCGTCAAAAAGGACGGCGTCAACACCATCGTCATCGGCAACGGCACCGCCAGCCGCGAGACCGAGGAAGTCGTCTCGGAGTTCATTGCCGAGCAGGCGCCCAGCCTTCGCTACACCATCGTTAACGAAGCCGGCGCGTCGGTGTACTCCGCTTCCGAGCTCGCCAGCCAGGAATACCCCGACCTGGACGTCACCGTGCGTGGCGCCATGAGCCTGGGCCGCCGCCTGCAGGACCCGCTGGCAGAGCTCGTCAAGATTCCGCCCCAGTCTATCGGCGTGGGCCAGTACCAGCATGACCTTGACCAGGCCGAGCTCTCGCGCACTCTGGGCCACGTGGTGGAGGACGTCGTTAACCGCGTGGGTGTCGACGTAAACACCGCGAGCGCAAGTCTGCTGGGATACGTATCGGGCATCACGCCGAGCGTGGCCAAAAACATCGTGGCCTACCGCGAGGAAAACGGCGCCTTTACCGATCGCCGCCAGCTCAAGAAGGTCCCCAAGCTGGGGCCCAAGGCATATCTCAACGCCGCGGGTTTCCTGCGCATTAGCGGCGGCAAGAACCCACTCGACGCGACAAGCGTCCACCCCGAGAGCTACGAGGTGGCCACGGCCGTCCTGGAGCGTGCCGGCGTTGCGGCAAGCGAGCTCAGCCGCGGCGGCGTGCCCGACATCGAGCGCCGCCTGGGCAGCATCTCGGCGCTAGCAAGCGACCTGAACTGCGGTACCCTGACGCTCATCGACATTGTCAACGAGCTCAAGAAGCCCGGCCGCGACCCGCGCGACGACGCGCCCGAGGTGGTCTTTAGCCGCTCGGCACTTTCCATCGACGACCTGGAGCCCGGCATGGAACTCAAGGGCACGGTGCGCAACGTCGTCGACTTTGGCGCCTTCGTCGACGTGGGTGTGCACCAGGACGGCCTCGTGCACATCTCCAAGCTGGCCAACCGCTTCGTCAAGCACCCGAGCGACGTGGTGCGCGTCGGCGACACGGTAAAGGTGTGGGTGGAAAAGGTCGATCGCGACCGCAAGAAGATCTCGCTCACCATGGTACAGGGGAAGTAAACCGCCAAAGCAGGGGTACCCCCTGTAGTGACGTGCAAAATCGCGAGTATTCTGCAAATTCCGCTGTTCCGGATGCCTCCCAGAGGCGAAAAAGCAAAAAAACAGCCCCCGTTTTAGCGTCGTCAGAGCCAAAACGGGGGCCGTTCCATGCTTCGGTTAACTGATAAAGACCTTTACCTTGCTGAATACTCTCAATTTTGCACGGCGCAGGCGGGGGTACCTTTGCCCACGGCAGGATATAGAAGCCAAGCGCCAACTTGCTGGCAAGCTCGTGTCGGCAGTTCCGGCCTTTCCTTTGCCTAGCGCGACCCTCGCGAAGCGCGTGAGCGATAGGGAAAGGAAAGGCCGGGGCGAGCAGCCCGCGGCGTAGCCAGTGTTCGCGTTACGGCAGGATATGGAAACCGAGCGCCGCGATATCCTTGGCAAAACCGCGCACGGTATCGAGCGAGACCTCGTACGGGTCGCGACCAATGTTCTTGCGCTTGGCCAGGATGCTGTTGGGCACCGTAATGATCTGGCAACCGCAGGCCTCGGCCTGGTAAATGTTGATGAGCTCGCGCGTGGACGCCCACAGGACCTCGCAGTTGGGCTTTGCGGCGGCCTTCTTAACCGACTCCGTCATAAACGGAATGGGGTCGACGCCGGTATCGGCGATACGGCCGGCAAAGAGCGAGATGATGGACGGCGTCTCGGCGTCAACGGCTTCGACCATCTCATCGACCTGCGTAGGCGTAAAGATGGTAGTGACGTTGACCTTGATGCCGTCGGCGGAAAGCTGGCGGACCAGCTCGGCGGTGGACTCGCCCTTGGTGGTCACGCACGGAATTTTGACGTAGACGTTCTCGGCCCAGGTAGCGATCTCGCGCGCCTCGACCTCCATGGTCTCGACGTCGTCGGCAAAGACCTCAAACGAGACGGACACATCGGTGATGTGAGCCAGGACCTCTTTGGCAAACGCGCGGTAATCCGTCACGCCGCCCTTCTTCATAAGGGACGGGTTGGTCGTGAAACCCTGAACGTTGCCGTTCTCGTACATGTCGAGCATGCCCTCGAGGTTTGCACCGTCAGCGAACACCTTGATTGCCATCTGCCTGATTCCTTTCGCTTGCATAAGGCCGGTAAACTGCTAAACACTTTACCTACGTTTATCAAGTCGTGAGCTGCGGTTTTTTATCTTCTCGGCGAACGGTATAAACACCTCAGTGTTTGGATTGATAAATCGATTGAGCATGCAAAAGCAAAGAGTCGCAGTTTGGGCAAACGTCAGAACGCGGGATTCATTAGATGAGGCCGAAATGCTGCATCGCTGTGACGGTGCCGTCGTGTGCGACATCGTCGGTCACGTAGTCGGCGACCGCCTTGACCTCAGGCATGGCGTTGCCCATGGCGACAGCCGTCTCGACCGCAGCGAGCATGCCCAGGTCGTTGCCGGAATCACCAAAGCCAAAGGTGCGCGCGTTGCCGGTGCGACCCAGGTATTCCAGCGCTCGCGCCACGCCCACGCCCTTGTCAATGCCCTTGGGGCTCAGCTCGCGATTCTGACCACCGGTGTTGCACAGCTCAAACTCGCGATCGATAAAGCCGTCATCGTTGGCTACGCGAGCCAAACTGGGCGCAGTGAGGCCTACCTTGCCCACGCGCAGACTGCCGTCGACGCGCATCTCCTCGGTGCTGTGCGCCACAGAAGTGCCGATCAGAGACGACTGCTCAACGCCCGCGGGTTCCAGGGCAAAAGTAGCCACGTTGGTCTCGAAAAAGGCCTCAATCCCTGCCGCGGCCATACGGCGTGCAAGCTCCTCGATAACGTCCTCGCCAAAGCAGTCCTCGTGTACCACGCGTCCCTCGACCTCGAGCGTGGCGCCCGCCATGGCAACGATGCCCGCGGGGTCGAGCGCGCGCAGGCTATCGGCGATAAGCCACAGGGGGCGGCCCGTGCAGATAAATGCCTGGTGTCCCGCGTTGCGCAGACGATGAAACGCCTCGACGACCGCCTGCGAGGGGTGAACCGCCGAAAAGTCCTTGTCGGTCATGTTGTCGGGATCGAACGACGTCAGCGTGCCGTCCACGTCAAAAAAGAGCACGGCGGAATCGGGGCACGCATCAATCATATGGGTTCCTTTCGGGGGCGAGAGTAAACGAAGTATCCATCATATAATGGAGCGACGCAACCAGAGAGGTCACCCATGGAATTTTACGCAAGCTGCCCCGAGGGCTTTGAGTCCGCACTCGCCGATGAGCTTAAACGCCTCGGGCTTTCGCATGTCCGCCGCCTGAAGGGCCGCGCTACGTTTGAGGGCGAGCTTGAGCAGGGCTATCGCGCGTGCCTGTGGTCGCGCCTGGCGAGCCGCGTGTTCGTGGTGGTCGGGCGCTTTGAGGCGCAGGATGCCGATGAGCTGTACGATAGCGTTTACGACATTGCCTGGGAGAGCATCGTCCGCCCCGGCGCCACCATCGCCATCACAGCCCGCGGCGTGACCGAGCAGCTGCGCAACACGCGTTTCTCGGCCCTGCGCGCCAAGGACGCATTGTGCGACCGCCTGGCCGAGACCACGGGCCGTCGCGCCGATGTCGACGCCGCCGATCCCGACGTTCACCTGCTGCTTTCGCTGCGTCAGCGCCGTGCGAGCATCAGCCTGGACCTTTCGGGCGACCCGTTATTCAAGCGCCTGCCACCCGCCGCGACCCGCGCCGGCGAGGGCGCGCACGTGCTGCGCCCCGACTACGCCGCCCTGGTGCTGGCGCAGGTCGGCTGGACCGCACTGTGCGAGCGCGAGCTGACGGCCGACGATTACGAGAACGAAGCCCTGCCCACGCTGGTCGACGCCTCGTGCGCCGGCGGCGGCCTGCTGTTGGAGGCCGTGAACATTCTGACCGACCGCGCCCCGGGCGCCGCACGCGAGCGCTGGGGCTTTGAGGGCTGGCAGCTGCACGACGCCGCTCTGTGGGAGCAGTTGCTTGCCAAGGCACGCGAGCGCGAGGCGGCAGCACGCGAGCGCCAGGCACGCATCGTGGCCGTGGATGTTGACTCCGCCGCCCGCAAGACTGCCGAGCGCATGGTTAAGTGTGTCGGCTACAAGCGCTTTGTCGATTTTTGCGCCGCCAAGTCCGCCGCCGTGCTGGACCACGCGGGCGCCGTCGCCGGTGCTGCCGTGGTCGCAGACACCACCGAGACCCCGCTTTCGCTCATGCACGACGCCATGACGCTGGTCGGTGAGCTGCGCCGCGCGCCCGAGCTTTCCGCGGCGCCGGTCGCCGCGCTCACCCGCGATGGATTGCTGGCCCGCGCGCTCCACGCCGAGCCCGAGCGCTCGATCGCCGTCATGCCCAATAACGAGGAGGCGACCGTCGAAGTCTGGCCCTCGCTCGACCATGCCGCCGCAGCGTTTGAGGCTGCGACCAGTGCGGATGCCGAGGCCGAGGTCACGGATGCCGACGAAGTCAACGACAACGCCGCCGGCACCCCCATGCCCGAGCCTGCCGCCATGCTCGACCTGGGCGACGGCAAGCCGCTGCCCGTGCTCATCCCCGAGTCGGAGCAGTTCGCCAACCGCCTGCGCAAGAATGCCCGTCTGCGCCGCAAGTGGGCCAAGCGCGAGGGCGTGAGCTGCTACCGCGTCTACGATGCCGACCTGCCCGATTACTCCGCCGCCATCGACCTGTACGAGGGCTGCCCGCAGACGCCGGGCCGCTGGCTCGTCATCGCCGAATACGCCGCACCCAAGACCATCGACCCCGCACTGGCCCAGGCCCGCATGCTCGACATCTTGGCCATCGCGCCGCGTATCCTGGACGTCCCGGCCGAGCACGTGCACGCCAAGGCCCGCATGCGCTCGCGCGGCGGCTCGCAGTACGGCAAGCAGGGCGCCGGCAAGGGCGCATCGGGCGAGCGCGCCAACATCGCGCGCCGCCGTCTGCCGCTCATCGAAGAGGGCGGCCTTACCTTTGCCGTCAACTTTGACGACTACCTGGATGTGGGCATCTTCTTGGATCACCGCGTCACCCGCAACCTGGTGCGCGAGCACGCCAAGCAGGCGCGCCGCTTCCTCAACCTATTTGCCTACACCGGCACCGCCACCTGCTACGCAGCCGACGGCGGCGTCGAGGAGACCGTGACGGTCGACCTCTCCAACACCTATCTGGACTGGGCCGAGCGCAATATGCGTCAGAACGGCTTTGTGGGGCCGCAGCATCATTTTGTGCGCGATGACGTGCTCGCCTGGATTCGTGACCAGCGCCAGACGCGCAACCGCTGGGACCTGATCTTTGTCGACCCGCCCACGTTCTCGAACTCGTCCAAGATGGGCCGTCGCACCTGGGATGTCCAGCGCGACCATGTTGAGCTTTTGGCCGGCGTGTCGCGCCTGCTCGCACAGGGCGGCCATGCCATCTTTAGCTGCAACCTGCGCGGCTTCCGCCCCGAGACGCGCAAGCTCGCACGAGCGGGCGTCGTGCTGGAGGACATTACGGCACAGACCATCCCCGAGGATTTCGCGCGCAACCAGAAGGTGCACCACTGCTATATCGTGCGCCGCCTGCCCATCGAAGATGCCATGGCCGAGGTCGGCTTTAGCGCCGAGGAGATTGCCGAGCGAACCGAGGAGCTGCGCAACCCCGAGGCCCGCAAGCCTCGCGCGGCAGCGCCCGCGCACGCGCAGGCAGGAGACCGAGGTCCACGCGGCGACGGCAAGCCCTCCCCCGCCGGCAAGCCCAAAAAGAAAAAGTTCTACGCCAGCAAGCCCAAGGGCAAATAACAAAGTTGCGGTGGAATAGTTCCTAAAAATGCCTGGTAAAGGACCAAATAGGAACTATTTCACCGCAACTCATATTGGGATGGTGGTTGGCGATCTAGCCTTGGGTGACCAGGCGATAGCCGATACCCACGTGCGTTTGGATATAGCGCGGGTGCGCGGGGTCGGACTCGATCTTCTTGCGCAGCGTGCCCATAAAGACACGCAGGCTCGCCAGGTCGCTCTTAGTTGCCGTACCCCAAATCTCGTGCAGGATAAACTGGTGCGTCAGCACCTTGTCGGCGTTGTGCGCCAGCAGGCACAAGAGCTTGTACTCGATCGGCGTCAGGTGTAGTTCCTCGCCATCCATCGTGGCGATGCCGGCATCAAAATCGATATGCAGCTCGCCGGTATCGAACGAGCCCTCGGAGGCAACGCCGCCCGTCTGTGCATACGAAAGACGCCTGAGCGTCGTGCGGATGCGCGCGAGCAACTCCTCGACCGAAAACGGCTTGGTCAGGTAGTCGTCGGCGCCGGCATCGAGCGCGCGAATCTTGTCCGCATCCTCGCTGCGCGCCGAGACCACAATAATCGGCATGCCCGACCATGTGCGCACCGACTCCACCACCTTGACGCCATCCATATCGGGTAGGCCCAGATCGAGCAGCACAATGCTCGGCGCCTGCGATGAGGCGGCGGCGATGGCAGCATGGGCGGTCTCCACGGCCATATGACGCAAGCCGTGCGCCTCGAGCGCAGCAACGATAAGGTTGCGGACGGCGGGATCGTCCTCGACAACCAAGATAAGCGGTTTTACGGCAGAGTTCGGCACGGCGCTACTCCTTATCAAACGAAACACCGGCGACGGGAAGCTCAATCGTAAAGACCGAGCCGTGCGGGTCCGCCGCGGCAACCTCTATGCTACCGCCATGCGCCAACGCAATGGAGCGGCAGAGCGAAAGACCCAGGCCCACGCTGCGGTGGCTGTCGGCCAGACCATGGTTGGCGGTATAGAACGACTCAAAGATCCGCTCGCGATCCTCGGGCGCGATGCCCGGGCCATCATCGGCCACCGAGCACGCCACGTGCCCATCGTCGACACCAATTGAAATCACGATATGCGAGCCTGCGGGCGTATAGGTGATGGCATTGTTCACCAGGTTCACCACGAGCTGTACCATCAGACGCGCGTCGACGTTAACGAGCGCCGGCTCATCGCACGCCACCACCTTAAGGTCGTGCTCGCGCACGGCCGGACTTACGTGGCGCAGCGCCTCCTCGACGATATCGTCCATGAGCTCGAGCGTAGTCGACAGATGCATGCCGCCGCCCTCGAGCTTTGTGATGGCGAGCAGGTTCTCGACGGTAGCGTTGAGCCACAGCGCATCCGAGCGAATGGATAGAAGCAGGCCGCGGCGCGTCTGGGCATCGAGCACCGCGGTGCCGGTCGAGCCCTGATCGAGCAGCACATCGGCATTGCCCGAAATACTGGTGAGCGGCGTACGCAGATCGTGCGAGATTGAGCGCAGCAAGTTGGCGCGCAGCTGTTCGTTTTTGGCGAGCACCGCCGCCTCCTCGCGAGCCTCCATGGCGCGGGCGCGATCGAGTGCCAGCTCGCCTTCGCTCGCGATGGCATCGGCAAGTGTCCGCTCCTCATGCGTCAGCACATCGGGCTCGGCAACGATAGCCAGCACGCCCACCACCGAGGCGGGGTCGCCCGAGCGCACGAAGCCGTCGCCTGTGCGAACCGTCAGGTAGATGCCATAAAACGCCGAACCGCCAAACGTGGCGTCAAGCGGCGTTCCCACATAGGCGGACGCCGAGAGCCGCGGCGGCATCTGCGGCGGCAGCTCGTGCACCGGCGCGGCATCGCCCACGGCCGTGTATGTCGCACGCGGCAGCAGGTCATCGCCCTCGGCGTCGGCGCCGTACCACACGACCGGACGGCCCGAAAGACGCGCCAGCTGCGTGGCCATAGCGTGAACGATCTGCTGCTGATCGGCGCAGCGCTGCAACATGCGGTTGGTCTCGAGCACCATATGCGTGCGGCGGTCGCTAGCGGCAGCCTGTGCCAAGGCGCGGCGCAGGGCCAACGCAATCGAGCTCGACACAAGCGAGACCACAAACATGATGAAGAACATGCCGGGATAGACGCGGTCGATAAGCGACAGCGAGTAGCGCGGGTCGATAAACAAGAAGTTGTAGAGCGCCACGGCGGCAGCCGAGCTCAGCAAGCAATACAGGCGACTCCAGGTAAAGAATGCGCACAGCTGAACGGCGAACACATAGACGATCATGATGCTCGGCGCAAGACCCGGATGGTCGAGCAGCGCGCCCACAATCGTCGCTGCGACCAGCAGCCCCGCCGATACGCAGGCGTCATACAGAGGAGTGCGGCGCGTCAGCGTTGTGCGCCGCCACCAAAAGCTATCGGCAATATCGCCGTCCGTACGGACGTCCATCAGCGACCCGCCCCTCTCTCAAAAACAAAAACCACCACAAAGGGACAGGCACCTTTGTGGTGGTTTTCCCTCGTGGTGGTTCTAAGTGTAAAGCCTTCTACGACCGGCAGCCGCTAGACAAACAGCACGTGCGCGAGCAGGGCACACACGCACACCACTCCAAATACCAGCGCCACGATCGAGATCACACGGTCGGCCATGTCCATGTTGGCGCGATTCGTAAAGAACCGATCTTCGGCGGCGTCGGCGCGCGCCTCACGCACCATTTCGACCACCGCCTCGCGGCCATCGAGCGCCTTTGTATCCATGTTTGCCTCCCTGGTCTCAATCTTATCCATCAAAAGCCAACTCTGTGTAGCCGCCGACGTCTACGGTCGCTCGTTGGGGGCCAGGCGCTGCATCTTGTTCACGGCCTTGAACTTGGTGAACAGCGGCACGTACTCAAAGCTCACGTTGGAGTTCTCCAGGCCGTACCAGCGTGCAGGCGTGCCGGCGGCGCGGCGGATGATGTACTTGAGCGTGATGGCCGTACGCTCGCTCGGCTCCACATCGCTTTCGGGCGCCAGAAGCTTACGGATCAGGACGAACTTGAACGTACCGATGTTACCCGGATCCTTGTAGACCGAGTAGTCATGCGTCTGCGCAGGCAGTTCGCCGGTGGCAGCCAGATCCTGAACGACCTGACGCAAATAGGCATTGACGCGCTGGTTGATCTTGTAGCCCAGGTACAGATGCACGCGGAACACGTAGTCGGTGCCGAACGTCTCGACCGAATAGGCAAAGGTATGCGGCTCGTCCATGGTCTCGACATTCACGAACCACCAGGCGCGAGCGCGCTTGGGATGCTTGTCCAAGATCGAGTAGACGATATCACGGTCGATGTAATCGGTATGGGTGTCCTTGGTCAGGTACACGATGTTGTCGCTCATGCGCTCATAGCGATCGTCGTCGCGCAGGCGCTTGAGCTGCGGCAGGTAGCTGCGCAGCGGCAGCAGCGTAAACTGGCGCTGCTCGACCGCCGTGCCGTTGTACCAGCACACCATAATGCCCATGATGAGTGCAGCCATGAGGATGGTGAAGTAGCCGCCGTGGAAGAACTTGGTGAGCGAGCTCACGAAGAAGAAGCCTTCGAGCAAAAGGAAGAAGGCCGCGAAGATCCACGGAGCAACCTTGAGCTTGCGCTCCTCGTGCAGGTAGAAGAAGAGCAGCAGCGTGGTGCACATCATAGTCAGCGTAATGGCAAGGCCGTAGGCGGCTTCCATATGCGCCGAGTTCTGGAACAGCAGCACCACGATGACGCAGCCGACAAGCATGACGTTGTTGACCATGGGGATGTAGAGCTGGCCCTTGGTCTCGGCAGGGTAGAAGACCTGCATGTGCGGCATGAGGTCCAGGCGGCTGGCCTCGGACACCAGCGAGAATGCGCCGGTGATGAGCGCCTGCGAGGCAATGATGGCCGCGACGGTGGAAAGGCCTACGGCAAACGGGCGCAGGCCCGGGGCGAGCATCTGGTAGAACGGGTTGAGATCGGCAATGCCCATGAGCTCGGGGTTGGCAGCGTTGTTCATAAGCCAAGCGCCCTGGCCCATATAGGAAAGCAGCAGGCAGCACTTAACGAACGGCCAGGTAGCGTAGATGTTGCCGCGGCCGACGTGGCCCATGTCGGAGTAGAGCGCCTCGGCGCCGGTGGTGGCGAGGAAGCAGCTGCCCAGAATCATGATGCCCGCGTGGTTGTTGGGGCTCAGCAAAAAGGCGATGCCGCGCAGCGGGTTGAGGCACAGCAGCACGGCGGGGTGCTGGAAGACAAAGAACAGACCCGTGCCGCCCAGGAACAGGAACCACAGCGTCATGATGGGGCCAAAGGCGTGACCGATCTTGGCCGTACCGATGCGCTGTACCAAGAAGAGCGCGATGATGATGGCAAGCGTAATGGCGACGACGCGGCCCTGATCATCGCCCAGCACGGCATGGACCGCCGGGATGGTGCGCAGGCCCTCGATGGCCGTGGTAACGGTAACGGCCGGCGTCAGGATGCCGTCGGCGAGCAGCGCGGCGCCACCCAGCATGGCGGGGATGATGAGCCATTTACCGCAGCGCTTAACCAAGCTGTACAGGGCAAAGATGCCGCCCTCACCATGGTTATCGGCGCGCAGCGAGATGAGCACATACTTGATAGTGGTCAGCAGCGTGACCGTCCACACGACAAGGGAGAGCGCGCCAAGCACGAACTCCTCCGTCACACTTCCGATGCCGCCGTTGCCGGCAACGAGCGCCTTGGTTACATACATAGGGCTGGTGCCGATATCGCCGTACACCACGCCCAGCGTGACGAGCATCGCCGAGATGCTCACAGGAATCGCAGCGTGCGAGGCTGCCTCCTTGGCCTTTTGTTCCATAAGCCGGTTTCCTCCCAACTTTAATGTTCGAAGGGATTATAGGCAATCGGCCCATGTTTTAATGCACTGTTTTCCCAGCTAGATAAACATTTATACGGCCTTTAGGCCACCGCGGCGATATGGAATGTGACAAAGGGGCTGTCCCTTTGTCACATCCGTCATTTTCCGAGCCAGTTTTTGAACCACCACTCCATGGAGCGGCTCATCTCGGCCATAAAGGGACTCGTGTGCTTGCGGGTATAGATGTCCACGACGCGCTCCCCCGCCTCGCGGGCATGCGGACGGAACATCGCGTCCATCTCGGCCACCTGCGCGTCCATGGTCGCGGCATCCGCGCGGCAGTAGCGCTCCTCGTGCACCAGGTTCACCACGGGATGCGCGATTGCCGGACGCTCCTTACGGGGCGTGCCGATGATGAGCATCGATAGCGGCATGGTATAGGGCGGCAGATCGAGCAGCTCGGCGACTTCCTCGGCATTCTCGACGATATCGCCGATGTAGCAGCTCCCCAGCCCCAGGGCCTCGGCGGCAACCACGGCGTTTTGCGCGGCGATCACGGCATCCTGCGCCGCGATGGCAAAGTCGCCCAAACCCGGCGCGCGGCGGGGTGCCTTGCCCGTGCGCTCGACAAACTCGGGCTCAAAGCAGCCCACGTGCTCAAACAGATCGATCCACTTGGCATAATCGACCACAAATATGAGTGCCCAGGGCGCCTTGGCAATCATGGGCTGGTGGTCGCACAGGTCGGCCAGGCGGTCGAGCGTAGCCTGCTCGCGGATGCTCACGATGGAATACATCATCATGGCGCCTGCCGACGGCGCACGGCTCGCCGCGTGCAGAATCGCCGCCCGCTGCTCGTCGGTCACCGCCACGGGACGGTCGTCGTCATCACGCGCGAAGGCACGCGTAGACGAGCGATGCTCCAAGATGTCCAGCACCGCATTGCCCGTGGTCTCGACCGGATAACCGTTCGCATCCACGCCCGCAGCTCCGTCGCAGCACTCGGCACCCGTCATACAAACCTGATCGCCCATAGCTCTATCCTCGCCAATTCTTTAAGAAGCCTTTACGTTTCCGTGTAATTCCCGTCCATTATCGCGCAGGCCGCCACTACATTGCGCCACACCGCCGCACATGCGCGTTAATATGGCTGGTTGTTGTGCGCAGCCCGCAAATGCAGCGCATATTTAGGTAACAATCGGGTAAACCCCCGCTTTCGTAGGTTTTAAGTTTGTGAGGAGTCTCAGCATGTTCGCTGCCGCCATCTCGCTCGTCGGTCTTGCGGCGACCGTCTACCTTGTTTTGCGCGAGGCCAAGGCCATTCGCGCTCAGTCGGGCACCGTTGCCAAAAGCGCTCTTGGGTGGAGCGTCGCCTTCGGCCTGTTCCAGCTCTTTTTGACCATTTGGGGCGCTATTGGCCTCGTCGCGCAGAACGAGCCGCTCGCCTTCGTGATGCTCATCCTGACCAACGCCATCCTCACCGGCTGCGCTTGGGCCAGCATCGCCCGCGACCGCATCGCCCCGCGCGTCTTTGCGTTCGCCAAGCCCGACGCCCCCGCCCCCACCGGCAAGCTCGCCCGCCTGCGCGGCGCCTTTGTGGGCAAACCGCTCGTCGCCGCCGTCCTGTGCCTGCTGCTCGCCGGCGTCTTTGCGCTGCTGGGCATGGAGGTCTCGTCCAACCACGACTTTACCTGGGTCTACCCCCTGTGCATCCTGCTCGAGTGGGCCATCATCACCGTGCTCATGATCGGCTTGTTCTTCCTGTTCCAGCGCCACGGCGCAGCTCCCGCGGTCCTGGCCTTTGCCCTCTTTGTCCTGGGCATTGCCGAGTTCTTCGTCATCACGTTTAAATCCATGCCCATCCAGCCGGGCGACCTTTCGGCCATCTCCACCGCCGCCGCGGTCGCCGGCACCGGCTACACCTTCTCCATCTCGCTGTTCTGTGTGCTGTCCATGGGCTTTACCGCCATCGCCATGCTGCTGTGCGAGTACGCCGGCCTGGTGGCACCGCACCGTCAGAAGGGCGCCGCCAACGCCAAGCGCATGCTGCTCACCAACCTGCTCGTCGCCGTGCTGTGCCTGGGCGGTGTGACCGCACACGTCACGCTCATCGACTACTACAACACCCTCGGCATCACCGTCTACACCTGGCGCCCGCTCGAGAGCTACTGGCGCGAGGGCTACCTGCCCGCTTTCATTAGCGCAGCGCAGTCCATCAAGCCGCCCAAACCCGCCGACTACTCCGTCGACGATGCCAAGGCCACGCTCAAAAAGTACGCCAAGGCCTACGACAAGTCCGACGCGGCCAAGAGCGACGAGCGCGCCGCCGCAAAGGAGCAGTTCGATAGCGAGAAGCCCACGGTCATCGCCATCATGAACGAGACGTTCTCGGACCTGTCGATCTACCAGAACATGCGCGCCGGCTACGAGGGCCCGCAGTACTTTAAGAGCCTGTCCAACTGCCTCAGCCGCGGCAAGCTCTACGTGAGCGCCTACGGCGGCGGTACCGCCAATACCGAGTTTGAGTTTATGACCGGCAACTCTATGGCCAACCTGGGCTCGGGCGTGTACCCCTACACCATCTACAACATGGAAACGACCGGGAACCTGGCAGAGCAGTTCAAGTCGCTCGGATATTCCACCACGGCCATGCATCCCAACCACGCGACCAACTGGAACCGTGAGAACGTCTACAAGGACTTTGGCTTTGACCAGTTCCTGTCCATCAACGATTTCCAGGGCGCCGATACCCTGCGCGGCATGGTGACCGACCAGGCTACCTACGACAAGATTCTTGAGCTGCTCGACCAGAACGCCGATCCGCAGTTTATCTTCGACGTGACCATGCAGAACCACTCGGGCTACGACACGGGTCTGCTGCCGGTCGACAAGCAGATGCACCTGAATATCGACACGACCGACCTGGACGCCAAGACCGTCGAGGACGGCACGCTCTCCGATGTCGACGAGTATGTCTCGTGCATCGAGCAGTCCGACCAGGCGCTTCGCTACTTCCTCAACGCCCTGAGCAAGCTCGACCGTAAGGTGGTCGTGGTGTTCTGGGGCGACCACCAGCCGTTCTTCCCGTCCAAGTTCAACGATAAGTGGTTTACCGGCGAGGACGACGCCACGCACCAGGAACGTCTGTGGCAGACCGACTACATCATCTGGGCCAACTACGACGTTGCCGGCTGCGACCAGACGAGCGAGGTCGACGACCTGTCCACCAACTACCTGTCCACGCAGCTGATGCAGCTGATCGGCGCACCGCTGACCGACTATCAGAAGGCGCACATGACGCTGCGCGAGTCGCTGCCCGCCATCAACTCGGTGGGCTACGAGGACGCCAGCCTGCGCTGGGCGCTCTCCTCCAACGTCACCGGTGACGACGCCGCTGCCGCTGCCGCAACCAAGGCGCGCGAGGATTACGCCAAGATGCAGTACTACGAGATGTTCCGCGACGGCAAGAACGTGTACACCACGCACTTCCAGACCGAGGCCAACGAACCCGACCCCAACCTGGCACCGGGTACGACCAAGATCAAGTAGCGGGTCGCTGCTAATTCACAACTGAAACGTCTGTCCGGGCGGAGGCATATAAGGTTCCCTGCTCGGACAGTCCTGCGCAAGACGGAGGCCACATTAAGTGGCCTCCTTTGCGTGCGGAACTCGCGATGAACCTTATATGCCTCCGCCCGGACAGACGCCCTGTTGTTGGAGCGCGGCTTGTCATGGGGGGATATCCGCAACATATATAAGTTGAAGGCCACGTCTTGTGGCCTTTTTTGCATCCGGAAACCGTGTCCCAGAATTCACGTCCGAAATGGGATGCAGTTTCCGCTTGTGGCTCCGTTGGGAAACTGCATCCCATTCCAAAGGCAAATTCTGGGACGCACTTTCCGAAACCCCATCCATTCGGAAAGTGCGTCCCACTCTGCATACATCCAGCGAACGCATGCGAGTGTGTCGTCCAGGACGGTCTCGTCATCGGGGTGATGGAAAATGTCACCCCAAACGCTTGCCACGGTTGCGCCTATGAGTGTCAAGAAAAAAGCCTCGAGAATTTCGAGGCTTTCACATTTGTATTGTTTTGCACGAAGGACCGCGAACGACGAAGCTACTCGCCCAAAACGGCCTTTTTGGCGGCTGCAGCCATGTTGTCCAGATCTTCCTTGGTGGGATGGTCCTTCGCGGCAACCCAGTTGTCGAGCAGCATCTTATAGCGAGCGTTGTCGGGATCTTGCTCGAGCATGGCCTCGTAGCGCTGCTTGACCGCGGGGCCCATCTTGCCCTGGCACATCGCCCAGCCCGCAAGCTCGGCATCCCCAGCCAAATTGGAAGTTACGCGGTCGATAATCTGCTGATAGTAGCTCTGGTCGGCCCCAAAGCCGCAGGTGCCAAACAGGAACACGCGCTTACCGTGCAAGGCGGAGAGCAACGCCGCGACCGAAGGCGTGCACGCGCCCTTGTCGCACCAAAAACCGACGAGAACCGTGTCGGCCGCGCAGGCGCCCTGCGCCTCGAGCGCGACCTGATCTGCATCCGCATCGTCGCTCAACGCCGCGGCATGGACAAACTCAACACCCGCAGCCTGCAGAGCGCGCTTGATCGCGCCCGAAACCATCCTGGTATTACCGCTCTTGCTGTTAACCACCAGAGAGCACGTCATAGTCACGTTGCCTCGTTTCCCCCAAAACTAAAGCCACTAATGCAATTTATTAGATGACTATCTTAGTACTAACGTGACAGATGTAAACCACCGTCTGTCGATTGATTAATTTGCCCCACGGGCTTGCTCACTGGGCAAACTGGCTGCGATAGAGTTCGGCGTAGAAGCCGCCTGTCGCTAGCAGCTTGTCGTGTGTACCGCGCTCGATAATCTGGCCGTCGCGCATCACCAGGATGCAGTCGGCGTTGCGAATCGTGCTCAGGCGATGCGCCACCACAAAGCTCGTACGGCCGGCCATGAGCTCGTCGAATGCCGCCTGCACCTGCAGCTCGGTGCGGGTATCGATGCTCGAGGTCGCTTCGTCCAGCAGCAAAATCGCCGGGTCAGTGAGCATAACGCGCGCGATGCACAGCAGCTGTTTTTGACCCTGGCTAAACGTGCCTCCGTCCTCGCCGATGACCGTATCGTAACCGCCCGGCAGCTGCACGATAAACTTGTGCGCATGCGCGCGCTTGGCAGCCTCGATAACCTGCTCGCGCGTGGCGCCGGGACAGCCGTAGGCGATGTTTTCCGCCACCGTGCCCTCGAACAGCCAAGTGTCCTGCAGCACCATGCCAAAGGCGTGGCGCAGGCTCGCACGCGTGTAGTCACGCGATGAGCGACCATCGACCACGATGCGCCCGGCATCGATATCGTAAAACCGCAGCAGCAGGTTAATGAGCGTCGTCTTGCCGCAGCCCGTGGGGCCGACCAGGGCAAAGCGCATGCCGGGCTTAGCCTCGATGCAGATGTCCTGCAGCAGCTTGCGGTCGGGCACGTAGCTAAAGTCCACATGCTCAAGGGCGACCTCGCCCTGCGGTGCGGCAAGTTCCACGGCATCTGGCGCATCGGGCTCCTGCTCGCGCGCATCGAGCAGCGCAAACATACGGCGCGCCGAGGCATACGCCGTCTGGATCTGCGTAATGACGTTGGTGACCTCGTTGAACGGCTTGGTGTACTGGTTAGCATAGGACAGGAAAATCTGCACGCCGCCCACCGTAAGCGTCGCCGGCACGCCCGTGATCACGCCCACGCAGCCGATCACAGCGACCACGGCATAGATGATGTTATTGATAAAGCGTGTGCCGGGGTTGGAGAGCGAACCCATAAACTGCGCGCGCTCGCCCGCGGTGTAGAGCTCGGCATTGAGGGCATCGAAGCGCTGCTGAGCGTTGGGACCATAGGCAAAGGCGTCGACAAGCTTTTGCTCGCCTACGTACTCCTCGATATGACCGCCGAGCTGCCCTTGAATACGCTGCTGTGCCGTAAAGCTTTTGTTGGAAAGCTTGGCAATAGCACCAGCTGCAAAAATGGAAAGCGGCGTGACGAGTACCACCACGAGCGTCATGGTCAGGTTAATGGAGAGCATAAACGCGAGCGTGCCCACGATGGTGATAACACCGGTGAAGAGCTGCGTAAAGCCCTGCAGCAGACCGTCGCCCACCTGATCGACGTCGTTGACTACGCGGCTCATAAGGTCGCCGTGGGCATGGCTGTCGATAAAGCTGAGCGGCATACGGCTGAGCTTATCGCTCGCCTCCACGCGCATGTCGCGCACCGTTTCGTAGGACAGGCGGTTAACGCAATAGCCCTGTAGCCACTGGAAGGCCGCGGCCCCCACCACAACGAGCGCGAGTTTGGTAACAAGCGGCAGCAGCGCGTCGAAGTCCACCTGCCCGGCGGCGACGATAAGGTCGATGCCCTCGCCGATGAGAATGGGCGTATAGAGTTGCAAGATCACCGAGACGGCGGCACTCACAAACGACGCTACAAACGAAATGCGATGCGGGCGAACATAGCCCAGCAGGCGGCGGGTCACCGCACCCACGGGATAGCGCTCGGGATCGCCGGGCTGGCGCGGACCGTCGCCCAGGTCGTTGAGGTTATCGTTACCGGACACGTTGGCCGTCATCGTGGCGACCGAACCGGAGGAAGTGTACGGATTCATTTAGCAGCCCTCCTTTGCGCAGACGGATGCGGGGGCGGTCGGAGCGGACGCGGGCGTCGTGCTCCCCTGCTGACCCTCGAGCTCCTCGCGGCGAAGCTGCGACTGGCAAATCTCGCGGTAGAGCTGGCAGGTCGTGTAGAGCTCATCGTGCGCGCCCAGGCCCGCGACCGAACCGTGGTCAAGTACGCAGATCATATCGGCGTCGCGCACGGTCGAGACACGTTGGCTCACGATGACGGTCGTGAGCGGCAGCCCGCCCTCGGCGGCACCGCGCACACTGCGCTCGCGGATGGCATGGCGAAGCGCCGCGTCGGTCTTAAAGTCGAGCGCCGAGGCAGAATCGTCCATGATCAATATCTGAGGCGAGCCCACCAGGGCGCGCGCGATGGTCAGGCGCTGGCGTTGGCCACCGCTGAAGTTCTTACCGCCCGCCTCGACCGGGGTATCGAGCCCCTGCGGCTTGTTGCGCACGAACTCGCTCGCCTGCGCCATGTCGAGCGCCGCCCAGAGATCCTCGTCGGTCGCAGCCTCGTCGCGCCAGGTCAGGTTGCTGCGGATGGTGCCGCTCACCAGCGACGCACGCTGTGGAACGGTCGCGACCACACGGCGCAGCTGGTCGAGCGGCCAGATGCGCACGTCGGCGCCCATCACACTCACGCTGCCGGTGCTCGCATCGTACAGGCGCGGGATAAGCGAGACGAGCGTGGACTTGCCGCTGCCCGTGCCGCCGATAATGCCGAGCGTTTTGCCCAGCGGCAGCTCCAGGGTCACATCGCTCACGGCATTTGCCGCGCCGGCGCCAAACGAGAAGCTCGCATGGTCAAAGCTCAGCGCAGGGACCGGAACAGCGCCACCCGTCAGGTCGCTCGGCTCAGGCAGCGCGACCGGCTGGTTGCCCTCGTCAGCGATGCTCGGCACGCAATTGAGCACCTCGTTGATACGCGACGCGCTGGCGCTCGCCTTGGTAAAGACCACGACCAGGTTGGCGACGTACACGATGGAGGTGAGCGTCTGCGTCATGTAGTTCACAAACGCCATGACCTGACCCTGCGTGAGCTCGCCCACGTTGACCTGGATGCCGCCCACCCACAGGATGGCGCACACGCCCAGGTTCATCACAAGAAACGTGACGGGATTAAGGATCGACGAGAGCTTGCCCACCGCGATGGCAGTATTGGCCTGGTCATCGGCGGCTTGGGCAAAACGCTCGCGCTCGTGGTCCTCACGCACAAAGGCGCGAACAACGCGGGCGCCCGAAAGCCCCTCGCGGCAGATAAGCGCGATGCGGTCGAGCTTTGCCTGCAGCTGCCTGTAATACGGGATACAGCGCGCCATGACAAACCAAAACACCAGGCCGATAGCGGGCGTGCAGATCAAGAAGATCATGCCGAGCTTAAGGTCGATGGCAAGGGCCGCGCACATAGAGCCCACCGCCAAGAAGGGCCAGCGGATGAGCATGCGTACGCCCAGCGCCACAGCGAGCTGCACCTGGTTGACGTCGTTGGTGATGCGGGTGATAAGCGACGGCGTGCCAAAGCGGTCGAGTTCGGCATAGCTTAACTTGTTGATGTGCTGGTAGAGCGCACCGCGGATATCGGTGCCCATGCCCTGCGAGGTGAGCGCCGCCATCTTTTGGCAGACGAGCGTAAACGAGATGCCGATCACAGCCATGGCGCCAAGTACCATGCCGTAGTGGATAACGGCGTTGACATCGTGTGCGCCAATACCCTTATCGATCATCTGGGCAATCACCAGCGGCGTCAGCAGGTCAAAGATCACTTCGATCAGCTTACACGCAGGGCCAATCACCATATACCGGCGAAACTTACCACCAAAACGCCTGAGCAGCTCAATCATGTATAGGCGCTCCCTATCATCATTCACACTCAATCCGAATCATGATAGTACGGTGAGCCCAAAAGAAGCGTAAACAACTCGTCATTTCTAATGGGATTCGGTTTCCAAAGAAGCGGAGAGGCGCGCACCCAGCCAGTGTCGGGTCGACCACTTGGTATACTTGCATTAGTGCTACCAAGTTAGTCGCCGACCCTTGAAATGAGGTGCCGAGATGAACGACATTCTCGCAAGAAGAGCAAGACGAGCAACTGTGGGCATCGCCCTTTCCGCGGCACTTGTCGCGGGAATCGCCCCCGTAACGGCGATCGCGGCAGAAACCAGCGCCCCCACCGGTGCGGCCGTTTCGCAGACGAGCGCCGCCAACGGCAATTCGGGCGCCCCGCAGACAGAAGACGCGGCCGCCGCAAAAGAAAAAGCGTATGCAGCCATGCAGGAAGCGCTCAAAAACCTCGAGGCCGCAAAAAACGCCGCAAGTCCCGAGAAAATTGCGAGATTCAATGATGACATTACCCGTTTTCAAGAGTACTGCGAAAAGATGGCGGCGCAAGCCGCCGAAGGGAGGGAACTCCTTCCCACCATGCAAGCGGACATCGATGCTGCCCAAGCCAAATACGACGGGGCCATCAACCGGGTAAGCGAGCTCCAGGCAGAATTAGAGAAGAAACATGAGATGCTTAAGACACTCGAAGCACTCGGCTACGAGGAGTTTGTCGAAACTGTTAAACAGCAAATAAAGCAGTTGCACAGTGAGATCATATCGGCAAAAACGCACGTAAACTATTGCGAAACGGAGCTCCGCGAGTTCCAGTACCGCCTCAGAAGAGAGGAAAGACGAGTTAATGACTGTGAACGTGCTGTAGAGAAATATAAAGCCGATATCGACCGGTTCACAGCCTGGCGAGATGCGCTCCTCGACAATTTGAAAAAAGCGCAAGCGGCCTATGACGACGCCTGCAAGGCATACGAAGAGGCGAAAGCCGCGGCAGACAAGGCCACCTCGCCCGAGATAACGAAACCGATCGAGACGACGCCTCCCTCCGGCTCAACGCAACCCGCCGAGGCGACACCGCCCGTTGCCTCACCTGCAACCGGCAAAGACGCCCTACCAAGCTCCACCAAGCAGGCGAACTCGAGCAGCGACAAGCAAGCAGATACGACCGCCGGCAAGCTCGCGAACACGGGCGACACAGCACCGAGCGCAATAGCACTCGCAGGAATCGCCGCCATGGGACTCGGAATAACCGCCACAGCCACACGCCGCATCAAGAACTCGAAATAGCTGCCAACGGTTATTGTCTCCGCCAATTCACAAGCCCAGAGGCAAAAAGAGGTCCGTTTCCCCACCTAAGGAAACGGGCCTCTTTAACTGCAAAAATTCAAGCAACAGCACCGCCGCCTCTTGAACCACGTAGCCATCAATGCCCAGACAACGCCAGCAAGCCGCATTCCGCAAGGGATAGATTAAATTAGATAAACGCGCCTTTACGGGTGATTTTTGGACGACATGGCCCGGCACCAAAAAGCGCCCGTGCGCTCGATGGATTCGGATGCCCGACAGAGGCTCCTTATGGCTGCTTCCTTCCGGACCTGACCAGATTCGGAACATGTCGTCATCCGAACCCATCGAACGCGCTAGGCGCTCGGTATATCTTACCTGCTCCCGCCCGCCAGAGCAAGGTAGGTAATTTGGGACGGAGCTTTTTTGACTACTTTTTGACTACTTTTGCAGCCCGATTGCCAGAGCAGCCAATGAGTAGTCAAAATAGTCCCATCCCAAAATGACCGGCTTGGTGCCGCACCACAGAAAGGACCCATCTACTACGTTTAGGCCACAGGGGTCGACCATAGCCGACTTTTTCGAAAATCGGCAAGCTTTCTACCTGCGGTTTTGTTTTTGTAAATTCCGGGATGGTCGAGGGTGGCCGGTTTAACGTAGTAGATGGCCACGTTTCGTGGCAGGCGGTCCGACCCAAGGCACAAGGCGGTCAACCTCGAATGGCCATTCTCGAAGTTGCGGTGGAATACGGACTGAATTGGCCCCTTAAAGGCAAAAACGCTCCGTATTTCACCGCAACTTATCGAGGGGATGGGTTTTAGATACGGCCAAGGTCGTAGGATCGAGCGGCCGCTTCACCGGCGCAGATGAGGTTGGTTGTGGCTTCCTGAGGGTTGAGCGCCTGGTCGAGGGGCATGGGCTTGCGGCAGATCGGAAGCACCAAGTCGATGCCCTGCTCGTACACCGCATCCAGGTTGTCGGCACGACCGCCCACGACGGCGACCACCGGCTTGCCATATCGCTTCGCACAGCGAGCCACGCCCACCGGCGCCTTGCCGGCGGCGGATTGCTCGTCCATATTACCCTCACCTGTAATGACCAGGTCGACATCGCGTACGCGCTCGTCAAACCCAATCAGATCGAGCACCGTCTCCACGCCCGAACGCAACTCGGCACCGAGCGCCAGCAGCGCGGCACCCAGGCCGCCGGCAGCACCGGCACCGGGCACGCCGAGCACCGAACCAAATGTCCGTGCACCCTCGGGCACGCGCAACAGCCCCTGGGCTCGAGCTCCGGCAATCGCGACGTCGAGCAGGCGACCGTAGCCGACCATCCAGCCGTCGTATCTGCGCAGCACCTCGACATCATCCGCCGGCAGGCCCTTCTGCCCGCCAAACACCGCCAGTGCGCCTCGACGCCCCACGAGCGGATTCTCGACATCGGAAAGCACAACGATACGAGCGCCGCGCAGCACCTCAAGCGCTGGCGCCAAATCAACGCTCGCCACCTGCTCAAGGCCGGCAAGACCGGGGGCGATATTGCAGCCCTGATCATCGACCACATGCGCGCCCAGCGCCTGCAGCATGCCGGCGCCACCGTCGTTGGTGGCACTACCGCCCAGACCAATATAGATAGTCTTTGCCCCGGCACGAACCGCACGGAGCATCAGCTCGCCAACGCCATAGGTCGAAGCCGCAAGCGCCGCCGACTCCGTGCAAGGCGAATACCCAATGCCGGCCGCCTCGGCCATCTCGATGACCGCGGACTCGCGCTCGGCATCAACCAGCATCCGGGCAGACACGCGTTTGCCCAAGGGACCTGCCACCTCGCAGGCCACAATCTCACCGCCGCACGCGGCAACGGCATCGAGCGTCCCCTCGCCACCATCTGCCAGCAGCAATGTGCACACCTCGGCATCGGGCCACACACGGCGCACACCCTCGGCAACCGCCGCCTCCGCCCGTGCGCTCGAAACGCTGCCCTTAAAGGAATCAACCGCCAACAGCACACGGCGGGGCCGGCGGCACGCAGCACCAAAATCGACCGCCTCAACGGCGATATCTTCGGCACACGCGAGCGCCTCGGCATGAGCGGCATGCGCCTCAAGATCGGCCCCACAACCGCAATCAGCACCATCGGCGCCACGCAGCCCACTAAAATAGCCGCTCAACACCTCACGACACTCATCCGCCAGGACCCCAGCCATAACGTTAAACCGATGATTCAGGCGCGAATCGGCATTCAGGTCATACAGCGAACCCAACGCGCCCGCCTTGGCATCAGCCGCGCCATACACGCAGCGCCCCACGCGCGCGTTGACCATAAGGCCCGCACACATGCAGCATGGCTCGAGCGTCACGTAAACCGTGCAATCGGAAAGGCGCCAGCGGCCAAGCGCCTGGGCGGCAGCGCACAGGGCCGCGAACTCGGCATGAGCCGAAGGATCCTGGTCGAGCTCGCGACGATTATGCGCCCGCGCGACAATCTCGCCCGCGCGCACCACCACGGCTCCGATGGGCACCTCGCCCACCGACGCGGCGGCTCGCGCCTCCGCCAGCGCCTCGCGCATGAACTTCTCGTCGATTTCGGTGATCGTCATCGTTCGCCTTCCCTGTTGCAAATTCAAAACGATGCTATCATTACGACTCACGGAGAGATGGCAGAGCGGTTGAATGCGGCGGTCTTGAAAACCGTTGAGCGCGAGAGCGTTCCGGGGGTTCGAATCCCCCTCTCTCCGCCACTTTTAGTGATTCACCGGCGTCATGGTTCGCTCAAACAGCGCATCGACCACGTCGGCTATCTCAGGTCGACGCTCAAGATCGTGGCCCGATTCCCACCATTTCGTGAAAAGTCGAATAATACCGCCGGCGACAAACTCAGCCGTCGTCTCGAGTGACACGGGGGCCAGGGCATCCTCGGCGAGCACGTTCATCACACGCTCGCGGATGGAGCGGGCAATGCGGTCGCAAATAACGTTGGTCAACATGCCCGACATGCTGCTTGCCAAAATGTTATCCATGAGCTGCTCGTGCGCCAGAATCAAATCCATGGCATCGTCCAAAATCGCGTGCCGAAGCGCGCGCACGTCCTCGGCAGATACCGCGCCGGCCTCATCGGGCTGTTTTTGCGGCAAGCCCGACATGAGCTCATCGATATAAAAGGCAAAGTAATCGTTCTTGTCGCGAAAGTGCTTGTAGAACGTCGTGCGGCGAATCATGGCGCGATCGCACAGCATGGCAACCGTCAGGTCCTCAAAACGATGCTCCTCGAGAAGCTCGGTGAAGGCATCGAACAGGGCGCGGTAGGTTTTCTTAATGCGAAGGTCCACTGGTATCGCCATCCTCAGGGCAAAGACAACACTCGTCAATCTGTCGCATATCTTACACCTGTACCTCGCGCGCTTTGCCCCGGTGCCAACCCCGCCGAAAACACAACGCTTACCGGAAAGTTCGGCACGGCAAAACGTTGCGGGTATACTAGTAGCGTTATACCAACGGCAGCTGGCGCATGCCGCCGCGGCCATTCGAAACGGAGACATCATGATTACCGTCATCATCGGCATCGTTGTTGTCATTGTGATTGTCTGCGCCATCGCCGGCATCTACAACAACATGGTCACCAAGCGTAACCGCATCGATAACGCCTGGCAGAACATCGATACGCAGCTGCAGCGCCGCAACGACCTGATCCTCAACCTGGTCGAGACCGTCAAGGGCTACGCCAAGCACGAGCAGGAGACGCTCTCCGCCGTGATCAGCGCGCGTAACACCGCCGTCAAGGCCACTACGCCCGAGGCCAAGATGGAAGCCGACAACGTGCTGACCGGTGCGCTGCGCCAGCTCTTCGCCGTGGCCGAGGCCTATCCCGATCTTAAGGCAAACACCAACTTTACGCAGCTCCAGGCATCGCTCGAGGATACCGAGAACAAGATTAGCTATGCACGCCAGAGCTACAACGATTGCGTGCTCAGCTACAACAACGCCATTCAGACGTTCCCGGCTGTCATCTTTGCCGGCATCTTTCAGTTTAAGGAGCGCCAGGGCTTCGAGGCCGCCGAAGCAGCCCGCCAGGCCCCGACCGTCAAGTTCTAGTAGTTTGACAGCGCATCCTTAATCGTCCAAATGTATAAACCGCCCCGTCGAATGCATACTTCGACGGGGCGGTTTCCTTTTTCGCAAAGGTCCCCCTCTAAGCGTCGTGCATTTTTAGGAGTATTCAACATAACCAAGAGCTTCGGGCGCCACGATAAGTGCCAAAGACCGCGAATATCCCTGCAAATCAAACGCTATAAGCCCATAACCCCGCCCATCATCCGTAGAAAACATCGAGAAATCCCGATTTTTTGCCCGAGGTCGGTATGCAGGGGCCTTCGATTGCAGAATACTCGCAAAAATGCACGTCGCCGCCACCCCCACATGGCGCGAACCAAAACAAAAGCGCGGCCTTCCTTTCCGGCGCACTCCGCAGGATGAAAGAACCCCCGCCGCACGTAGTGCGCAGCGGGGGTTCTTTCATGTCCGAGGACGCACCGGAAAGGAAGGTCGCCCTCGGGCCGGACAGCTAAGACAGCTTACGCGACGGTGTAAACCCAGTTGTGCTTGTCCTCGACAGCACCGGACTGGATACCAGTCAGGGTCTCGCGAAGCTTCTTCATCACGGGACCGATCTCGGTGTAGCCAGCCGGGAAGGTCACGGTCTCGTCGGCGCCGTAAACCTTGTTGTCGATCTCGCCAACCGGGGAGATGACGGCAGCGGTGCCGCACAGGCCGCACTCCACAAAGGTGCCGGCCTTGACCTCGGCCCACTCGACGGGGCGCTGATCGACGGTCATACCCAGGTCCTGAGCGACCTGAACGAGCGAACGACGGGTGATGGAGGGCAGAATGGAGTCGGTGTGCGACTGCGGAACGACGAGCGTGCCATCCTCTTTCACGAACAGGACGTTGGCGCCACCGGTCTCCTCGACATAGGTGCGGGACTCGGAGTCGAGATACAGGTTCTCGGCATAGCCCTCGCGATGGGCCTCCATCGTGGGCTTAAGGGACATGGCGTAGTTCAGGCCGGCCTTGATGTTGCCGGTGCCGTGCGGTGCGGCACGGTCATACTCGGAAACGCGCAGCTTGACGGGCTTGAGGCCACCCTTAAAGTACGGACCGACCGGGGTCACGAGAATGCGGAACGTGTACTCAGGAGCGGGAGCCACGCCGATCACGTCACCGGAGCCAATCATAAACGGACGCACGTACAGGGTCGCGCCGGAACCAAAGGGCGGAACCCAGGCGGCGTTGGCAGAAACGACCTGCTTGACGGCCTCAACGAACTTGTCCTTGGGGAACGGGGGCATCTCGAGGCGCTGCGCAGAGTTGTACATACGCTCGGCGTTCATGTCGGGGCGGAAGCAGACGATGCTGCCGTCCTCGGCGGTGTAGGCCTTCAGGCCCTCAAAGACCTCCTGGCAGTAATGGAAGATGCCGCCGCACTCGGAGACATGCAGGGTGTGGTCGGTGGTCAGGCCGCCCTCGTCCCACTCGCCATCCTTCCAATGGGCCTCGTAGCTGTAATCGGTCTTCATGTAGCCAAAGCCGAGGCTACCCCAATCGATATCCTTCTTCTCGACAGTCATATGTCGCTCCTTACATACACAGTTGCATACTCGCGAACCCGCACGCAAGGACCGAGGCCGACCGCGTCGCAACGTCGCACGCCCGGAGCGTAAAGCCGGACGGGACACGCGAACGGCATCGAAGCCGATGGCACGTCGATTCGCATGCACGAGATTGTACTCCGCACGCGCGTCGGATAAAACGTTTTTCTTTAACTAACTAAAGTATTTTCATTTGACCGAAGCAAAAAGGCCCGCCACCGTAAGCGGTGACGGGCCTCAACTGCACGGTTTGCGCGCTGACTCGAGCTACGCGTTCTTTTTGCCCAGCTTAGCCTTAACCAGACCGACCACGGTCGGGATGATCGACACGGCAACGATGCCGACGATTAGCAGCTCAAAGTGCTCCTGCACAAAGGGGATGCCGCCAAAGAAGTAGCCCAGCAGTGTAAAGAGCGTCGACCAGGTAATGCCACCCAGCACGTTAAAGATGACAAAATTGCGCCAGTGCATGCCGCCCATGCCGGCGATAAAGGGCACAAAAGTGCGGATAAACGGGAAGAAACGGCCCAGGAAAATAGCCAGGTGGCCCCACTTGTCCAAGAAGTCCTCGGACTTTTTAATGCGCTCGGGCGTCATGGCCTTGACCTTGCCCGAAGCGATGATCCTTTTGCCAAAGAAGTGACCGATCATAAAGTTGCACTGATCGCCCAAAATGGCAGCGGCCCATGCGGTGGCCAGAAGCGCCACAATGTTAAAGCCGCCATTGTGGGCAAAGAAACCCGAGGCGAACAGCAGCGAATCACCGGGAAGGAATGGGAAGAACACCACGCCCGTCTCGATAAAGATGATCAGGAACACGCAGCCGTAGGCCATAAGCGGGCCGGCGGCGATCCAGCTGGCGATCGCGGTGCGCGGGTCCTTAAGCAGCTCGGCAATAAAATTGATGAAACCCATGAAGTAAAACCTCTCAGTTGTGGGCGCGGATACGTCCAAGTTGACCAGTATACGGTTGCGGTGCCCCCTCGTGCGCAACCCCACAAAAGCATGACTCCATTACCAGCAAGTTTGCATAACTGACACCTGTCGCGCAATGCCGCCAAGATTGTCCTTCCTAATCCCTAGCGAATCGCTATACTTTATTGAATCGCATTGCCATGGCGCTAAGGGAGGGCGGCCGGTGAGCTTTATCAATACCATTCGCGAGGACATCAAGACCGTCCAAGCGCAGGACCCCGCCGCGCAAAACGGTCTGGTCATCTTCCTTTCCTATCCTGGCCTGCACGCCAAGTGGAACCACGTGCCCGAGCACTGGCTCTGGGAGCACGGCCATCGCTCGCTCGCCCGCGTGCTCTCGCAAATCACCCGCCACATCACCGGCGTCGAGATTCATCCCGCCGCACAGATCGGCAAGCACTTCTTTATCGACCATGCCATGGGCGTCGTCATCGGCGAGACCACCGTCGTGGGCGACAACTGTGTACTTTACCAGGGCGTTACGCTCGGCGGCACCGGCAACGAGACCGGCAAACGCCACCCAACGCTCGGCGATAACGTCACCGTGGGCACGGGTGCCAAGGTGCTCGGCAACATTCGCATCGGCAACAACGTCAAGATCGGCGGCAACTCGGTTGTCGTCAAGGACGTGCCCGACAACTGCACCGTCGTGGGCGTGCCGGGACGCATCATCAAGCGCAACGGCTGCCGCGTGTTCGAGGAGAGCTTCGATGCCAAGCAGCATCGCGAGTACATGCCCGACGATGCCGCCGAGCAATCCGCGCTCAACCGTCAAGGCATCACCGAGAATGCCCGCCGCGTCAAGGAACTCGAGCGAGAGGTGGCCGAGCTCAAGGCCCTCGTCGCCAAGCTCGCGGACGAACGCTAGGGCTGCGAACGGTACAAGCCCCGCATCAACACAAGAAGGCGCGCCAGGGAATTCATCCCCGGCGCGCCTTTCTTTTTGATGTGACATGTGGGGCTATCCCTTTGTCACATTATGCGAACTGACTCAAGTAGAGGTCGGCATAAGCGCCCTCGGCAGCCAGCAGCTCCTTATGCGTGCCCTGCTCGATAATGTTGCCGTGATCCATGACCAAGATCAGGTCGGCGTCCACGATCGTCGACAGGCGATGCGCGATCACAAAGCTCGTGCGCCCGCGCATGAGCGCGTCCATGGCGCGGCCGATAGCAAGCTCGGTACGCGTGTCCACGCTTGAGGTCGCCTCGTCCAGAATGAGAATCGCCGGGTTGTTGAGCAGCACGCGAGCGATGGTCAGCAGCTGACGCTGGCCCTGGCTGATGCTTTCGGCATCGTTGGCCACGCGCGTGTCGTAGCCCTGCGGCATGGTGCGCACAAAGAAGTCAACCTGGGCGGCGCGCGCAGCCGCAACAACCTCCTCGCGCGTTGCCTCGGGGCAGCCGTAGGCGATGTTCTCGGCAATCGTGCCGTCGAACAGCCAGGCGTCTTGCAGCACCATGCCAAACTGCTGCCGTAGCTCGCCGCGGTCCATGCGGCTCGTATCCACGCCGTCGAGCGTAATACGCCCGCCGTCAATCTCGTAGAAGCGCATGAGCAGGTTGATGAGCGTGGTTTTACCCGCGCCCGTGGTCCCCACCACGGCAATCTTCTGGCCCGGCTCGGCGGTAAACGACACGTCGCGCATAAGCGGCTTGTCGGGCGAATAACCAAAGCGCACATGCTCAAAGGAGACGCGGCCCTCCACGCGACCCGGCAGCTTGGCGGCCTTGTCCGGCAGCGGATCGGCCTCCATCTCGGGCTCATCGAGCAGGTCGAACACGCGCTCTGCACTCGCCAGCGCACTCTGCAGCGAGTTGAAGGTAAACGACAACTGCGTCATGGGCTCGGACGCCTCGTAGATAAACTGGAAGAACGCCTGGAACACGCCGACGGTCATGTGGCCGGCAACCAGCATGCTGCAGCCCACAAGCGCAATCACGATCTGCGCCAAGCGGCCGATAAAGCGCACCGCAGGACCGACGGCGTTAATCATAAAGTCCGCCTTGGTGCTCACGCGCGCCAGCTCCTTCGAAGCCTCGTGTACCTCGGCAGAGCTCTGGCGCTCGCGGTTAAACGCACGGATTACCAGACGGCCCGAGTAGCCTTCCTCCACCGCGCTCGTAATCTTGGACACCCACTCCTGGCGCTCGCCCGTCACATCGTGCGTGCGGCGCGAAACGACCTTCGTCACCAGCAGCGAAAGCGCCGTAAAGAACAAAAAGACAAGCGTGAGCGGCACGCTAAACACGAACATCACGCTCACGGCGCCCACCACGGTACCGATCGACACCAGAAGCTGCAGCAAGCCGCGCTGCATGCTCTCGGACATCTTGTCCAAGTCGTTGGTCGCACGGCTGACGACCTCGCCGGGACGATGCGCATCAAAGTAGGCAAGCGGCAGGCGGTTGAGCTTTTGTGCGATGCGGTTGCGCAGGCGCAGGTTGAGGCGCTCGGCAACGCTCGACATCAAAAAGCTCTGAAGCGCGTAGAACGAGGCAGCGGCGGTCCAGATCATAAAGTAGATGAAGATGGTCCTGCCGCAGTTCTCCCAGGTAATGCTGAAGGTAGCGTTGTTGGCAAACGCCAGCTTCATGTGCCCCCACAGCTCATCGATCACGCGGGCGCTGTAAGCCGGCGCCGCGGTGTTAAAGATGGCATAGAACACAATGCTCGCGAACACGATATAGAAGCGCCAATGGTCGCCGGCGGCCTCGCTCCACAGGCGGCGCACTGTCGCCCAGGTGTCGCGGGGCGTCTCGTCCTCGTCCTCGTCGTCAACGTCGCGCATGCGCTCCGCCTCGGCGCGAGCGCGCTCGTCCTCGGCGCGCTCGTTTTCCTCGTAGAGTGCTTGGCGGCGAGCCTCGCGCTCCGCCGCCTTGGCGGCTTCGTCCAGGTCGGGCGCGACGCCCGTCTCCTCGACTGTCTCTGCAACCGCGGCGCCATCGGCGACGCCCTGCTTCTTGAGCTCCTCGGTCATGCTACTCACCTCCCTTCATCTGCGATTCCGCGATAGCGCGGTACACCTCGCAGGTTTCCATGAGCTCGTCGTGCGTGCCTAGGCCCACGATCTCGCCGTCTTTGAGCACCACGATCTGATCGGCATGCAAAATGGTCGAGATACGCTGCGCGATGATGAGCACCGCGGCATCGCGCGTCTCGCCCTGCAGCGCATGGCGCAGGGCGGCATCGGTCTTAAAGTCCAGGGCCGAAAAACTGTCATCGAAGATATATAGATCGGCATGCTTCATGAGTGCGCGGGCGATCGCCAGGCGCTGACGCTGACCGCCCGAGAAGTTCGTACCGCCCTGGGATACCGGCGTATCGAGTCCCTGCGGCTGGTCGAGTACAAAGGTGCTCTGGGCAACCTCTAACGCATGGAGCATGTCAGCCTCGGTCGCACCCTCGTTACCAAAGCGCAGGTTGCTCGCCACCGTACCCGAGAACAGCCACGCCTTCTGCGGCACGTAAGCGATATGCCCGCGAATCTCACCTTGCGAAAGGTCGCGCAGATCGACGCCGTTCAGGCGAATGGCGCCCTTCGTGGCATCATGGAAACGCAACAAGAGCTTGGCTACCGTCGATTTGCCCGATCCCGTCGAACCCACGATCGCGGTCGTCTGGCCACGGCGACAGGCAAAGCTCAGGTCGCACAGGGTGTCCTCGTCGGCATCGTCAAAACGGAACGACATATGGTCGAACACGGCCACCGCGTCGGCCCCATCTGCGGACTCAGGCGCCCCGTCGCCCAGCATAGCTTTGCCGTCCACAATGCTCGGCTCGATTTCGAGCACCTGCTGCGCACGGCTGAGGCACGCCGCGGCGCGCGGAAGCGTTAGAATCACCATCTGCGCCATCATCACAAAGAAAAGGATCAGGATCGCGTACTCCAGCACGGCCGAGATGCTGCCGATTTGCATGGCATGGGCGCCCACGCGGTTGCCGCCCACCCACAGCACCGCCACCTCGGCGATGTTCATCAAAAAGAAGCTGGAGCTGTCGAGACCCACAAACAGGTGGTTGACCTTGATGGCGTTGGCCGCGTAATCGCTAAACACCTCGTCCAGGCGCTGCTCCTCGTGGCGCTCCTTGTTAAATGCGCGGATAACGCGCACGCCCACGATATTTTCGCGCAGCACCACGTTCATGCGGTCGATAAAGCTCTGCAGGCGCATAAAGATCGGCGCGGCGTTAGCCACCGTAAAGACCGCCGCCACCAGCACGATCGCAACCACCACGCCCAGCAGCGTGCCCATGGCGGGATCGATGAACCAAGCAAAAATGATGCCTGCCACGGCCAAGAACGGCACCGGCAGCACCAACTGAATCGTCTGAAGGACAGCTTGCTGAATCACGTTGATGTCGTTGAGCGAGCGTGTGATCATCGAACCCGCGCCAAAGCGCTCAAAGTCGCTGGCGGACAGCTCGAGCGACTTGTCGTACACGGCATTGCGGATATCGCAGGCCACGTTGGCGGCCAGGCGCGCCGAAAGATAGCAGCCCAGCACCGTGCCGCCGCTGGCCATGCCGGTCGCGATAAGCATGTACAGGCCGTTGCGTAAAATATAGTCGACATCGCCCGTGGTAATACCGGTGTTGACCATATTCGCCAGCATCGTGGGAACCAACAGCGTACCGACGTTATCTATCAGCACCGCAAACAGCGTCACCGCAATCAGACCGCGGTACGGCCTCATAAACCTCATTAAGAGTCGCATGTGTCCCCCTCGCCCTTATCGTCAGCCTCGTTCTCGGCGGCCACTTGCCGTTTAAATGCCTCGCACTCTTCGTTCAGAACATGGGAGAATTTACCGACCAGGCGCATGATCTCGCGCTGTTCCCACGGCTCGAGCGCTTCGAATGCCTGTTGCTCGGCTTTTTGCGCCGGCAACGCGTAGCGCTTGGCAAACCGCATGCCTTCTTCGGTCAGTCGCACAACCTTGTTCTTACGACTACCCTCGGCAAACTCCAACGTCGCAAGCCCTCGCGCCCTAAGCGTCTTGATCGCCGAATTGATGGTCTGTTTGCTGTAGAACCATTCACTCGTCAGCCGACTCACGGCAACGCTTCCGCCCGCCGCACTCGTGTCGACGAGCATCCAGTAGGCGCAGTCCGAAAGACCGCAGGCGCGCGCGAACTCCGAATAGATACGGTCAAGCCCGTTGAGCATCCGGTCGAAATCGACCAGGCTAACTGCACTATTCATCTCTCCCACCATTCGATAGTCCGAGTTTTGACCAATTTATATCTCTACATTAGTCCGAGTTTTGACTATCGTCAATAAGCTCCTTGTCTATGGTCTGCTCTACATAAGCATATCGACAAAAAAGACCGCCGACGCGGGGGCGGCGCCGGCGGTTGCGAGAGAATATCGATTGTTGGCTGTTAAGCAGCGACGGCCTCGTAGACCGTGGCGCCCGAGAAGCTGTCGTGCAGGCTCTTGCCGCAGATCCACGGCAGTTCGACGACCTCGCAGACCGTGTTGACCAGCTCGGAGCAGTCAGTAAAGTGGCCCTTATCGTTGAGGGCCTCGCAATCCTGAACACGCCAATAGCCATCGGTGTGCGTGATGTAGTACTCGTGATCGTTGATCGACACGAAAGCGCGCGTCTTGGAACGCAGCAGCTTCAGAAATCCTTCGAAATCGGTCTCGACGACATCTCCAGCCTGGAACATGATGTTACCTCCTGGCCCGGCGCCACCACGGCGCATTGATAAACGTTGGTACTCCTTTAGTAAAACCTTTATCAAAGGTTATGCGTTCGTCATTTAGGCAAGTGGTAAAAACCGCAGGGTAGACGGGATAAAACGTTTAACCATCCCATTTGTTTGTCACATTCTGAAGGTACTTTTATGCAAACCTACTTTCCCAATTGGAATCTATCCTTTTGGCCAGGCAATTGACCGTCTATCGTTTGAGCCCAACGGGTATGAACGGGGCATCTGCAACGCCACCGCAAGGAGACACCATGGAGACCATCGAAGCACTCATTCACCGCCGCAGCTGCCGCAAATACAGCGATCGTCCCGTCGAGGCCGAAAAGCTTGCACGTATTATCGAAGCCGGCCAATATGCACCGAGCGGCATGGGCCGCCAGCCGGTGACGTTTGTCGCCGTCACCGACCCCGCGACCGTCGAGCGTCTCTCACAGCTCAACGCCCAGGTCATGGACAGCAACAGCGACCCCTTCTATGGCGCCAAGACCGTTGTGGTGGTGCTGGTTGACCGCAGCGTGCCCACCCATCTGGAAGACGGCTCGCTCGCCATGGGCAACTTGCTCAACGCCGCCTATGCACTGGGTGTCGATTCGTGCTGGATTCACCGCGCGCATGAGGTCTTTGACTCGCCCGAGGGCCTGGAGCTGCTGGCCAGCTGGGGCCTGCCCGCCGACGGCAGCCTGCGCGGTGTCGGTAACTGCATTCTAGGCTATGCCGAGGACACGCTACCCGAGGCAAAGCCGCGCCGCGACAACATCATCTACGTAAGGTAATTCGTTCCGCCGTTCTACCGAACGGCGGGCTCGTTGACGCTGCGCGGGCCGCATTCACGCCAATCTGACGTTCAATTTCGAGGGCGCGACCAGAAGGTCAGCGCCCTCTCATTTCACGTCACCTTGGCGTAAATGCGGCTCGCTCGCTTTTGGCGACTGACACCGAATGAGCCACTGTCTTGGGCAGCTAAAAAAGCCCCGTCCCAAATTAGCTGCCCCACTCGCAACTTATCCCGCCGATGGAGTTGTCGTCGTTTCGTTCGTCTGGGCCGTTTCGACGTCGTCGCCTTGCTTGTCTTCGTCCTTTTGCGCATCGGCGATGGTGGAGGCCGCCGCGACGATACCGCGCTGGGGCGCAACGCCCGTCTGGGTCTGTGCGCCCTCGACAACTTCTGTGCCTGCATGCGCGAGCTCGGGCGATTTAAACATTGCGTCCAAGTTGGCGCCACCGCCGGCATATCCGAGCGCAGCGAGCGCGATGACGATCACTGCAACGGCGGCCACGATCGGCACGTAGCGATGCCAGCCGGCGGGATTGAGCCCGCTGCGGCGAGCCGCCCCGCGGCTGATGTAGCCGAGCGTTCCGTCGTGCTTGAGCTTTGAGCCCACCACGCGTTTGCGGCCCCACAGCGAGGACTCTGCCTGCATTGCCAAGCGGGCGCTTGCCGAAGGATAGCCGTATTTAGTGCGCTTGAACGAGCCATCAAACCCCGAGGCGTGTTTGCCCCACGTCACCGATGTTGTGCGTCGGTTGACCGGCGCGGCACTCCGCCTTCTGCGGCTCGGTTTTGAAGTCTCAGCCATATGCCCTCGCACGCCGTAACCAAATCGAAACAATAACGCTTTGGACTGTAGCACACGCGTCGCGTGCGGTCACGGGCGCCTCGCTCAACGGTCATCGTCCTTCAGCAAGCGCCACAGCGTTGTACGGCTTATGCCCAGCACCTCCGCCGCACGGGTTCGGTTGCCGTGGAGATGGTCTACAACCAGATGCGCGATATCTCGCTCGGTATCGGCCAGCGGTCGCAGGATATACAGGTCACTTTCAAGCGTCGGGGCGCCAAAGGTTGCGGTCTTAATCACGTCCTCTTGGGCGAGCACTTCCTCCGCCACAGCGCGGTCCACCGTGCCCGTCCCCACCAATATATACAGTCGTTCCGAGACCTCGCGGAGCTGCAGATAGTTGCGCGGCCAGCGGTAAGCATCGAGCGTCTTCGTCGCCGCGGCAGACAGCGTGGGCGCTGCCGTCCCAAATGCATCAGCGAGATATTCCAAATAGCGCGCGACCTTCGTCGACGCGGCTCCCTGCTCGGCGATTGCCGGCGCGACGCTCACCGCACAGGCGAAGCGCTCGGTCACAAAGGCGGCTTGATCACTTTCGCCGCCGCCCGGCATGTCATTCGCCGTCAGCACCACATGGCAGCGCGTCGCCAACGCGGTGTCGGTCATCGTGGAGACCAGCTCGCGGAGGCGCTGGGGGCCAACCGCGTTCCAGCCCTCAATGCAAAGGGTCAGCCCCATTTGGAACAACGGCGATTCGACGCTTTTGAGTACATGGCGCCAACCGCGCTCGGTGAGCTCATCGAGCGCAACGGAAACAAAGGGCTGATCGGCAAAAGGACCGTCCAGATAGAGGCGCTTGGCGATCTCGACCTGACCCGCTCCCAGCTCGCCCTCGAGCATAAGAGGCACACCGCGCGCGTAACTCTCTGCAACCGGCGCAGCCACCGAGGCCGCCCCCTCAACGATGCCGTACGCGCTCGATTCGTAGCGGGCCTCAACTTCGTCGGCGTTGAGCCACTCGATGCCCGCATGCGCCGCGGCACCGCGCACCTCGCGGACCACGACGACCCAAAGCCCCCCGCCCTCTTTGTCGGTGGGGCGAACGGTCAGGCTCAGGCGCGCACCCGCACGCCCCATAACCAGACGCGCGCCGTCTCCTATACGGTCGAGGCGCTCAGCTACAAAAGCCGCCACATCCCGCTCAAGCGCCGCGTCATTCATGGTCGAGATCGCGACGTCCCCACGCGCATCGATTGCCAATGCCGAGGCCCCGGCAGCAGCCAGGGCCTCGGTCAAGATGTTCAGCTTGGCATCGCTATCCATGATTTGCCCCTGTCCGCGGCGACATGCAGCCGCCGACGGTCGCACGACCGAGTGTTTCAAAATTGAACGATATTGCTCACCAAACACTATAGGGCAGAAAGCGCCGTCCTGCGAGTATAGGTGTTGCCCCGCATCGCCATCCTGGCGGGGCGATAAGAGCTCTTCGGGACTTATAAACCTGCGGACAAGCCATACCCGCAAGAGCTCCTATCGCTCCACCGTGAGAATGCGCTCACCAGCAACCAGCACGCAAACAAGCTACTTCTCTACCAGATTCTCAGTACGTGTTGCATTCCCAAACTCATGCACGCAATGCCAATCCAGCAGCAAAAGCCCAATGCGATGGGCTTGCCGCCCTTTTTGACCAGCTCGACGATATCGGTATTAAAGCCAATAGCCGCCATGGCCATCACAATAAAGAATTTCGACAGCTCCTTGATGGGCGCCGTAAAGGACGCGGGAAGCTGAAGCACCGTGGTGATCACGCTCGCCAGCACAAAGAACAGCACGAACATGGGAAACGCGCGTTTAAGCGAGAACGTGCTTTTGGCGTCACCGCCGGCCTTGCGCGCCAGATGCATCTGCCAGCATGCGAGAACCAACGTGATGGGAATAATGGCCAGCGTCCTGGTGAGCTTGACCACTGTGGCGCTCTCGAGCACATTGGCGCCGGGGTGCATGCTGTCCCAGGCGCTCGCCGCAGCCGTTACGGACGAGGTGTCGTTGATGGCGGTACCGGCAAACAGGCCAAAGCCCTCGTTGGTCAGCCCGAGCATGCCGCCGAGCGTCGGAAACACGAGCGCCGCGATAACGTTAAACAGGAAGATGACCGAAATAGCCTGGGCAATCTCGCGATCGTCGGCATCAATGACGGGTGCGGTCGCAGCGATGGCAGAACCGCCGCAAATCGACGAACCCACACCCACAAGCGTCGCGATCTTGCCCGGCACGTTCATAACGCGGCAGAGCACAAAGGCGATGACAAGCGAGGTCGAGATTGTCGCCACGATAATCGGCAGCGACTGGGCGCCCTTGGACAGAATCTGGGAGAGGTTCATGCCAAAGCCAAGCAGGATAACCGCGTACTGCAAGACTTTTTTGGACGTATAGGTGACGCCGGCGGCGAGCTGTTCGCGACGATTCTTGGGAAAGACGAGCGCCAGGACCATGCCAAAGAGGATGGCGAATACCGGACCGCCGACCACCTCAACCTGTTTGCCGAGCAACGTCGCGGGAATGGCGATGATCAGGCAGAACAAGACGCCTTTCCAGCGCTCGCGTACGATATTTGCCAGTTGCATATGGGATTCCTTCTTTCTATTTCACGTTTGCGACGGCTTATGATACGGCAACATTGAGCACAGCCTTGCGCAAACACAGACTAAGATGCCGCGATAGTTCTCAGGCAACAGCCGAATTACCCACCGCGGAGAGCTGATTCGCGGCATAATTAACAACTGACATATGAGTTTGATAGAACAGTTGCGAGGCGCTATGGAAGAATCGATGCACGTCGGCGAGCAGGAAACGAGCCTACAGGACCAGTCCTACCACACCATTCGACGCAAAATCGTCTACCTGGACTACAAGCCGGGCGAAAAGCTGGGCGTCAAGCAGCTTTGCGATGACCTGGACATGGGTCGCACGCCCGTGCGCGAGGCTTTGGTTCGCTTGGCGCAGGAAGGCCTGGTGCGCACCGTGCCCCAGAGCGGCACCTACGTCTCGCCCATCAACCTCACCCTTGCCGAGAGTGCCTGTTACATCCGCGAGCATCTGGAAAAGCAGGTGATTGTGGAGTGCTGTGCGCGCGCCACGTCGGCCGGCATCGAGCAGCTCGACCGCGCCATCGTGCTGCAGGAAAAGGCCATGGCCGAGGAGGATCGCATCGGCTTCTTTTTGAGCGACAACCTCATGCATCACATGATTTTTAGCATCGCATGTCGCAGCACCGTGTGGTCGTGGCTCGAAGAGACCAATGCCGACCTGGAGCGCTTCCGCTGGCTGCGCGCCGCCACGCAGGTTCTCGACAATCAGGACATCGTGAACGAGCACAAGCAGATTCGCCGCGCTATCGCCGGTCGCGACCCCATCGAAGCGAGCTTTTTGGTCAGCAAGCACCTGCACATGATGTTCCGCAATCAAACCGAGGTTCTGGACCAGTTCCCCGAGTACTTCGAGACCAGCAAGCTCCGCTAACCTGCCAAAAAGGGACAGGTTTATTTTGGCAGGTTTTATCCGAGCAAATGCAACAAGGCCCGGCTCCGTCTTGATGCGGAGCCGGGCCTTAGTCGCTAGAACGGCGGAACCAACTACTCGACCGTGACGCTTTTCGCCAGGTTTCGGGGTTGGTCGACGTCGCAGCCGCGCAGGATGGCGACCTCGCGGGCGAGCAGCTGCAGCGGGACGCTCGCCGTGATGGGGCTGAACACGTCGCGGACTGCTGGCACGCGGATAATGCAGTCGGCGATCTTGTTGATCTCCTCATCGCCCTCGGTGGCAACGACGATGACCTTGGCGCCGCGCGCCTTGCACTCCATGAGGTTCGACACGGTCTTGTCGTAGGTGGCACTCTTGGTGGCCACGGCGATGACAGGGAAGCCCGGGTCGATCAGCGCGATGGGGCCGTGCTTCATCTCACCGGCGGCGTAGGCCTCGGCGTGCAGGTAGCTGACCTCTTTGAGCTTGAGCGCGCCCTCGTAGGAAATAGCGGCACCCATGCCACGGCCCACGAACAGCGCCGACTGCGCGTCCTTGCACAGCAGGGCGGCCTCATGCACGGCCTCGGTTTGGGTATCCAAAATCCACTGGATCTGCTCGGCCGTATCGGAAAGCTCGCGGAACAGCATGCGCGCCTGCTTGGTGGTCAAGCGGTACTTGACCTGCGCCAGCAGCAGAGCCAAAAGCGTAAGGCTCACGACCTGGCCGATGAAGCTCTTGGTCGAGGCGACCGCGATCTCCTTGTTGGCCTTGGTGTAGATGACGCCGTCGCTCTCACGCGCCACGGGGCTGCCCACCACGTTGGTGATGCCGAAGACCTTGGCACCCTTGATGCGCGCATCGCGAATGGCGGCAAGGGTATCGGCCGTCTCGCCCGACTGGGACACGGCAACGACAAGCGTCGTCGGCGTAATGATGGGGTTGCGATAACGGAACTCGCTGGCCGCCTCCACCTCGGTGGGGATGCGAGCCCAGCCCTCAATGAGATTCTTGGCAATGAGGCCAGCGTGATAGCTGGTGCCGCAAGCGATCACGTAGACGCGGTCGATGTCGTTGAGCTCCTCGAGCGAAAGGCCCAGCTCGTCGATGTCGAGCTCGCCGGCCGGCGTCATGCGGCCCACCAGCGTGTCGCGCACGACGCGCGGCTGCTCGTGGATCTCCTTGAGCATAAAGTCGGGATAACCGCCCTTTTCTGCCATGTCCAGGTCCCAGTCGATGTGGGTGACCTTGGGCTCGATAACGTTGCCGGCCTCGTCGGTGTACTCGACGCCTGCGGGCGTAAGCTTGGCAAACTGACCGTCCTCGAGCACCACGACATCGCGGGTGGCGTCGATGAGCGCGATGACGTCGGAGGCGACATAGGCGCCGGTCTCGCCCGCGCCGACCACGATCGGGGAATCCTTGCGGGCCACGGCGATCACGCCGGGCTCGTCAGCGCACACGACGGCCAGACCATAGGCACCGACCACGTGGGCGCAAGCCTCGCGCACGGAGGCCATCAGGTCGTGCGTCTCGGCATAAGCCTCTTCGATCAGATGCGCGAAGACCTCGGTATCGGTCTCGCTCTTAAAGTGGTGGCCGCGGCCCTCCAGCTCTTCGCGCAGCTCGGCGAAGTTCTCGATGATGCCGTTGTGGACGATGGCGATACGACCGTCGCAGCTGGTGTGGGGGTGAGCGTTAACGACGGAGGGCTTGCCGTGGGTGGCCCAACGGGTGTGGCCGATACCGCAGGTAGCGTCGCTGTCGATGTTGGAAAGCTCGCTCTCCAAGCCCGCGACCTTGCCCACGCGGCGGATGACGTCGAGGTGCGCCGCGGCGCCCTCGCCCACCTCGAGCGCGACGCCCGAGGAGTCATAGCCGCGATACTCCATACGCTTGAGGCCTGTGACCAGGATGTTCTTTGCAATATCAGAGCCGGTGTAGCCGACAATTCCGCACATAGGATAAATCCCTTCGTCCGCTTGACTGCAAAACGTCCACGCACAGGGGGCGCTGAGACGCATAACGTTCGAGTATTGTACTCACGCAAACGCAAGCTGATATACCAGAAGTGGTATCTCAACTTGAATACCACTCGATACACACACCCCACCCCGAAGGGGGCAGGCACCTTCGTGGTGGTTTGGTCTGACAGCATCGTTTGCCCAGATAAAACCTGCCAAAATAAACCTGTCCCTAATAGGCGGGTTTTGACACCTCAGGGGCGGGCGATGCTACAATCTGGCTTGTACTTGAAACGCATCAAAGGGGCCGCTATGGCAAAGGTAAAAATCAGCGACGTCGCGCGCGAGGCCGGGGTTTCGTTGGGCACGGTTTCCAACGCGCTCAACCACCCCGAAAAGCTGCGTCCCGAGACCCTCAAGCTCATTAACGAAACCATCAATCGACTGGGCTACCTGCCCAACCAAAGCGCTCGTCAGCTCGCGGGCGGCGCCACCAAGTCCTTTGGCCTGGTGCTCCCCCGTCTCGACCACGGCTTTTCACTCCAAATCGCCAGCGGCGCCCACAACGAGGCCCGCAAGCACGGCTACGACCTGCTCATCGCCAACGCCGATAACGACGATATTCTCGAGGACCATTACCTGCGCTACTTTATGGGCACCCAGATGTCCGGCGTCATGGTTCAGCCCATGGCATCCCCCGACTGGCACCCCGCCCTGACCAAGATGCCCGTGCCGATCGTCCATCTGGACATCCATTGCTCCGAGCCCGGCTACTACGTGGCCGCCGACAACGAGGCACAAGGCCGCATCATCGCCGAGCTCGCCATCGCCCGCGGCGCGCACCATATTGTCGTCGTCGGCCGAGCAGCATTTATGCAACTCACCCTGCGCGTCCTTGGCATTCATAAGGCGCTCGCCCTACATCCCGATATCAAGATCGAAGTCATCGACGCCGGCGAATGGAATACCGCCGCCGACGGCTACGGCATCGGCACCCAAATCGCCGCGCGCCCCGCCGACGAACGCCCCGATTTTGTCGTCGGCCTGACCGACGTGCTGGCCTCGGGCGTCATCTCGGCGCTGGTCGACAAAGGCATCGCCGTCCCCGGGCAAGTACGCGTAGCAGGTTGCGATGGCAACCCGCTCGCTTGGAGCGGATCGGTCCCGCTCACTACGGTAGCGCCCCCGGGCTACGAGATTGGCCGCAAGGGCGTTCAATTGCTCATGGAGCAAATCGAGAACAAGGCCCCAGCAAAGACCAAGCATATCCGCGTCGGCTCTACAGCGCGCACCGTCACCGCAGTCACCGCCGCCGAGGACATCAACCGCCAAGAACTGGTACGTCCGTTCCTGCTGGAACGCGCCAGCACCCAGGCAAGCAGCCAGACCGACGCCACGGCCATCAACCTCGGTGCGTATCTATAGCACGCCCGCAAGTATGCTAAGTCGCCGCTCAAGCAAAAGAGGCCCGACCATTGCCGGACCCCTTTTGTTTAAGCGCAAACGTAAGCAATTGCTCGTTTCAACGCCGCAATTGTCTAGCGCACGGCCTTGACCGCCGCCGCCAGATCGAACAACGTATCGAGCACGGCCTCGCAGCCATCCACCACGTCCTGCGGCAGCGGCACGATATCGGGGACGGCAAAGACGTGGCAGCCAGCCGTAATGCCCGAGACGCAGCCGTTGCGCGAATCCTCGACCACGGCACATTCCTCGGGAGTAAAGCCCGCGCGCTCGCAGGCGAGCAGATACATCTCGGGGTCGGGCTTGCCATGCACGACGTCCTCGCCACACGTTACCGTTTCAAACTTGTCAAAAAGACCGAATGCTTTAAGGTTGCGCTCGGCCGTAACATGGCGCGATGACGTTGCAAGGCCTACGTGATAGCCCGCAGCCAACAGCTCGTCTATGCACTCGGCAGCGCCGGCCTTAAGCTCCAGATCGGTCTTGACCATCTCGTCGCGAATCTCCTTGTGGCGGACATAGATCGCCTCGGCGGTCTCGTGGCTGCCGTAATGCTTATCGAGGATGTTCATGACATCGGGTAGCGTGCGACCGATAAACTGATGGATCAGCGCTTCATCAATCGCGAGCCCCAGCTCAGCGGCGCCTGCCTTCCAGGCCCTAATCCCCAAACGCTCGGTATCGACCAGCGTTCCATCCATGTCAAAAATAACAGCCTTGATCATATCGGTCCCCCATCGACTCTCGCTGTCGCATTGCCGCAACTCTACCGCATTTGACAACTTGTATATAACGTATATACCATATTGCACTTTCGTTACACAGATAGAAGTCTTATGGCAAGTAACGCATTAGGATTATAGTTTTCAATCGAGTACTCAACGATAAGGATCGTTTCATGATTTTAGACACCACGGCACCCGCAGAGGAGCTTCAAGACAAGCTATCGGCGCTCGAACAGCTGCTTTTGGCATACGGGCGCGTGGCTATCGGGTTTTCCGGTGGCGTCGACAGCAGCTTTTTGGCCGCCGTATGCGCCCGCATCATGCCTACCAATACCCTCCTCGTCCATCTCACCACGCCGCTCATCGGCACGCCCGAGCAGGCTTCGTTTGAGCGGTCCGTTGATGGACAAGCCAATGAAGGACCGCATTTTAAACTCCCCGTGCTCAATCTTTCGGTGGATCAGCTGCAGCTCCCCCAGGTAGCCTGCAACGATGCCAGTCGCTGCTACCACTGCAAGCACGCCGGCTTTACCGCCATCGTCAACCACGCCAAGTCGCTCGGCTTTCCCACCGTCATCGATGGCAGCAATGCAAGCGATCGCGGTGACTACCGCCCCGGCATGCGTGCGGCAAAAGAGCTCGGCGTACGCCCCCCTCTCATGGAGGTCGGCTTTACCAAGGACGAAGAGCGCGAGCTGCTGCGCGCATGGGGCTATCCCGTTTGGAACCTGCCGGCGGGAGCATGTCTTGCCACCCGCGTCCCCACGGGCGAGGAGCTTACGCGCGAGAAGGTCGATTTAATCCGCGCCTGCGAGGATTACCTGCACGATCTTGATCTGGCACAGGTACGCGCGCGCTTGATCGGCGGCTGCATGCATATCGAGGCCGCACCCGCAGATGTCGCCAAGATTGCTACCCTCGGTGGCAACGCCGTTGACGCCGAGGGCAAAACCCCGCTGCCCGCCGCCATCGAGTCCGCGCTGCGCGAGCTGGGCTGCGACCATATCTCCCCCGAGGTCACCCCCTACATTCACGGTGCCATGAATCAGTAACCTGCCAATAAGGGACAGGTTTATTTTGGCGGGTTTTATCTGGGGAAACGCAAAATAGCCCCACATACACAACCACCGCAGCTCCATATGAGGCAAATGAATCAGTAGCGTCTATCCCAAATCTTGAGTATTTGTTCGACAGAACGGCCCCTGCCGGCTCCTGCTAGACTGGTAGATTCCCAACCGTCCATCCAGGAGCCTCCATGTCGCGCAAGTCCGCCTACAAGCAAGTACTTTCCATCGGCACCGCCGTGGTGCTGGGGTTTGCGCTGTTCACAGGGTCGCTCGACGGGGCGCCCAAGCTGTTGTCGCCGCAAAGCGATGAGCAGGCAGCGGCTCTGGCCGAGAAGCAAGACGAGAGTCCCAGCCGCACCGACGACGAGGCGGACCTGGTTGCCCGACTCGAATCGGGAACAGCGAGCTCCTCGGACTCTCAAAATAGCCAAGACTCCGGCGATGGCTCCAATTCCGCCGCAACCGACACCGGCGACGGTGCTTCCACAGACAGCGCCGCCACCCCCATCGACGAGGTCGAAAACCCCGATCTCCACCGCGCCCGCGGCGTATATCTCAGCAGCATTCCCGACTACGCCGGCAACCCCTACGTTGCCCTGCGCGCCGACAGCACGCACCCGCTCGGCACGCCGTCATTCACCCTCGATGAATACGAGCGCGCTACAGAAGAAGGTTGCTTTAAGAAGTTCTCCAAGCTCGACAGCTTGGGCCGCACCCGCAAAGCGCTCGCCTGCGTGGGCCCCGAATCACTCGGACAGGGAAAGCGCGGCGACATCTCGCGCATCCATCCTGCCGGTTGGCACCAACAGTGCTACGACTTTATTCCAGGCCAGAGCCTCTACAACCGCTGCCACCTTATCGCCTGGTCACTCTGCGGCGAGAACGCCAATCGCAAGAATCTCCTCACCGGCACGCGTTATCTCAACGAGACGGGCATGCTGCCGTTTGAAGAGCAGATTCTCGGCTACATCCGCGATACGGGTAACCATGTGCTCTACCGTGTCACGCCCATGTATAACGAAGAGGAACTTGTCTGCCGTGGCATGCGCCTTGAGGCGCAATCGGTCGAGGACCACGGCAAGACCCTCTGCTTCCACGTATATTGCTACAACCTGCAGCCGCACGTGCAGATCGACTACGCTACCGGCCGCAACCAGGCCTCGGGAGACTAGGACCGACCAAGCTGCCCCAAAACCTAAACTGATCCGTTTTCCTCCGTCCCCAAGGGATCAAAAAGGGCCGCCCCGGTTACCCAGGGCGGCCCTTGCATCGGCATGCATGTTGCAGGCAAAACCACGCGTTACTTGGCGCGGCCCTCCTCATAGCGCTCGACCAGCTTGGCCTGAACGTCATAAGGCACCTGCTCATAGCCTGCGGGCTTCATGGTAAAGTCACCCGTGCCGCGCGTGATAGAGCGCAGGCGCGTCGAATAATCCGTCAGCTCGGCCAGCGGAGCCTGGGCGATGACCACGGTATCGCCGCGCTCATCGGTCTCCATGCCCGTCACGCGACCGCGCGAGGCCGAGATATCGCCCATCACGGCGCCGGCGTAGCTCTCAGGGATGGTCACCGTAATTTCCTCGATGGGCTCCAGCACCACCGGATCGGCATCGGCACATGCCTTGCGCAGGCCGATACGAGCCGCCGCGCGGAACGCCATCTCGTTGGAGTCGACGCTGTGATACGAGCCGTCGTACACAGCCACGCGAATGCCCGTGAGCGGATAGCCGGCGATGATGCCGTCCTTCATGGTCTCCTGGACGCCCTTGTCCACGGCGGGAATGAGCGAACGCGGAATGCGGCCTCCCACGACCTCGTCCACGAACTCATAGCCGTCGCTCGTGCCGTCGGCGGCAACCATCGGCTCCACACGCAGCCAGCAGTCACCATACTGACCGGCACCACCGGTCTGCTTCTTATGGCGACCCTGGGCACTTGCCGTGCGGCGAATGGTCTCGCGATACGGAATACGGATCGGCACGCTCTTGGCGGCAACCTTGGTGCGGTCCTCCAGACGATTGAGCAGCACCGAAACCTGTGCCTCGCCCACCGCCGAGATGATGGTCTGGCCGGTCTCCTCGTCACGGTCGATGCTCATGGTCGGGTCGGCCTTGCATGCCTTCTCGATAAACGTGTAGAGCTTCTCTTCGTCGCCGCGATTCTCGGCCTCGATGGCGATGCGGTACTGCGAGTTGGGGAACTTAAACGCCGCGGCCTCGACCTTACCGGTAATGGAGAGCGTGTCGCCCGTCTCGGCCGCCAACTTGGGCGCCACGATAATGTCGCCGGCATAGGCGTGACCGACCTCGGTCATGTCGCGGCCGCACATCACATACAGGTGAGCCAGGCGCTCGCCCTTGCGCGTACGCGCGTTGACCAGCTCAAGGCCCGGCTCAAGCGTGCCCGTCAGCACCTTGATAAAGCTGATGCGACCCTGCTGCGGGTCAGCCAGGGTCTTAAACACAAACGCCACCGGGCGGTCGTCGTCGCTCGAGATCTTGAGCGAATCGCCGTCGATAAGCGGCATCTCGCCGTAGTCCGTCGGCGCCGGGAAGTACGTGGCAATGTCGTCCATCAGCGAGTTGACGCCCTGCTCCTTGATGCAATCGCCCGCAAAGACCGGCACAAAGATGCGCTCGGCAATCGCCTTCGACAGCAGGCCCTCAAGCTCCTCCTGCGTCAGCGTCTCCTCGCCTTCCAAGTATTTCATCATCAGTTCGTCGTCAGCCTCGGCCACCAGCTCGCACAGATGGTCATGGGCTTCCTCGGCCTGGGCACGATACTCATCGGGAATCTCCGACTCAACGGCCTCGGCGCCGTTGCAGTGGCGCGCCTTCATGCGCACCAGGTCGATGATGCCGTCAAAGTCCTCGCCCTCGCCCCAGGGAAGGGTCACGGCGCCCAGGCGCGTGCCAAAGCGCTCTTGCAGCAGATCCATCGTGGTCGCAAAGCTGGCCTCGGAGCGCGACAGGCGGTTTACGAACACCGCACGCGCCAGGCGCAGGTCCTCGGCGGCATACCAGAGCTTAACCGTCGTAGGCTGCGGGCCGGCCTCGGCGTCGACCACAAACAGAGCCGTCTCGCAGACGCTCATCGCGGCAAAGGCGTCGCCGATAAAATCGGGGTAGCACGGGGCATCGAGCACATTGATGCGCGCGCCCTTCCAGTCGATCGGCGCGATGGTCGTCGAGATGGAAAATGCACGCTTGACCTCTTCGGGGTCATAGTCGAGCGTGGGCTTGGTGCCGTCGTGGCCGCCCAGGCGGGCGGTCTTGCCGGAAAGGTGGAGCATGGCCTCGGCGAGTGAAGTCTTGCCCACCCCGCCTTGGCCTACGAGCACCACGTTCCTTACGTTACCGGTCTTGGGAGCACCCATGATGACCTCCTTGCAGGGCCGCGCGCAATGCGCGACGCCAACGGGGAGAGTTCGCGGTCGGTGCCATCCCGGGAGCAGCATGGTCGGCAGCCGAGCCGACTCACCCTCCAAATGTCCTATGCCACCACCCTACCCTCACGGGCGGCTGTCCATGCATACCTTTCGGCACACGTATGAATACAGGCGGCGAGAGGAAGAGACAAGCGTGTGAGGCGATTATTGAACCCCGTCGATGCAAACAAAAGCCGCCACAGACCGTAAGACCTGCGGCGGCTTCGCCTCAATTAATAGTTGAGTAAATACCTGAGCCTACCCCTCGATACGGCTCAAGAACTCACGGGTACGTTGCTCACGCGGGTGATTGATAACCTGCTCGGCCGGACCCTCCTCGACAATGCGGCCTCCGTCCATAAAGACCACGCGATCGGCAACATCGCGCGCAAACTGCATCGCGTGGGTCACGATCACCATCGTCATATTCTGCGCGGCAAGGTCTTTAATGACACGCAGCACCTCGGCCGTTAGCTCGGGATCGAGCGCCGAGGTCGGCTCGTCAAAGAACAGGATCTCCGGGTCGAGCGCCAAGGCGCGGGCGATACTCACGCGCTGCTGCTGGCCGCCCGAAAGCTCACACGGCACCTTGTTCTCGTTGCCCACAAGCCCCATCTGAGCAATCAATTCATGCGCACGAGCTTCCGCCTGCTCGCGCGGGCGCTTAAGCACGCGAATCGGCGCGTCGATGATGTTTTTCATCACGGTATAGTGCGGGAACAGGTTGTAATTTTGGAACACCAGGCCGAATCGCGAGCGCGCCTGTTTGGGCACATCGCCCTTCGCATAGACCGCGCCCGAACCCGCATCCGTCGCAACGGCAAGGTCACCAAACGAGAGCGAGCCTCCGTCGAGTGTCTCGAGCAGCGTGGCACACCGCAGCAGCGTGGACTTGCCGCCACCCGAAGGCCCGATAATCGCCACGACCTCGCCACGCTTTACCTCGAGCGAGATATCCTTGAGCACCTCATTGCCGCCAAACGCCTTACGCGCGTTCGATATATTCATTACCGAATTAATCATGGTAGTAATCCAATTTTTTCTCGGCGGCGCCCAGCAGCATCTCGACCACAAAGTTAAAGACCCAGTAGATCAACGCCGCAATCGCAAACGGCACCATGCTCACTTGCGAGGCGACCAGCGCCTTGGCCGTCGAGAACATCTCCCCCACGCCGATGGCAAACGCCAGCGACGTGTCCTTGACCAGCGTGATGATCTCGTTGCCCATCGCCGGCAGAATACGCTTGGCAACCTGCGGCATCACAATGTACAAAAACGTCTGCAGGCGCGAGTAGCCCAGCACCTCGGCGGCCTCGTATTGACCGCGCGGAATGGACTGCAGGCCCGAGCGATAGATCTCGGCAAAGTAACCGGCGTAGTTGATGATGAACGCTACGACGCACGCCGTCCACTTGGAATCGGGCGTGAGCGAAATGCCGAACACGTAGTACGGGGCAAAGTAGATGGCAAACATCTGCAGCATGAGCGGCGTGCCGCGCATAACCGAGATATAGATGCGCGCAATCCAGCGGAGCGGCGCAATTTTGCTCATGCGCATAAACGCCACGGGGATTCCCAGCGGAATCGACCCGAGCAGCGTCAGTACAAACAGCTGCAAACTGACCAAGAATCCCTGGCCAAGCATCTGCATCATGACCTGAATAGACAACCTACCTTCTCCTTCGCAGCAACAGAACGGCTGATCTTATTCTCAAATAGGCACAGTGCCCAAGATTGCGAGCGACAAGCCCGACGAAGCGTACTTTGGTACGCGAGGAGGGTTGGAGCCGCAAGGTTGGGTGCTGTGGCTATTTGAGAACCCAGTTGTCGAAGGACAGGCCGTAGCTCGCGTATTTGTCGCACAGGTCCTTAACCGTGCCGTCCTCGTAGAGCGCCTTGAGCGACTCGGTCACGGCGTCGGCCGACTTGGTGTCGCCCTTCTTAAAGCCAACGGCGTAGTGCTCGCTGGACAGCGGCTCATCAAGCTGCGTATAGGCATCGGGCTTGGCGGCAAGCTGATACTGGGCAATCGAAAGATCGCACGCCACGGCATCGACCGCGCCGCTCTCGAGCTGCATAAAGGCCGTGTTGTACTCGCCGATCGTGTCGAGCGTGGCAAACGTCGCCGCCAGATCCTTCTGGTCACCCTCGAGCACATCCTGCGCAGCGGAATCGGTCTGGGTAATCACGGTCTTGCCGGCAAGATCGTCCCAGCTCTTGATGCCTGCATCCTTCTTTACCACCAGCACCTGCTCGTTGAGCATGTACGGCTCGGAGAACGTGTAGTCGTCCTCACGGCTCTCCATGGTAAAGCCGTTCCAGATGCAGTTGATGGCGCCCGAGTTAAGCAGCGTATCCTTGGCGTCCCAGTCGATGGCCTCGTATTTGACCTCCCAGCCCTGCTTATCGGCAACAGCCTTGGCCAGATCGAGATCAAAGCCGGTGTACTCGCCATCGTCGCCCACAAAGCCGTACGGAGGATATGACTTATCAAAGCCCACCACGAGCTTCTTGGACTCCGCAGCGCCCTTCACATCCTTGGCTGCGGCAGAACCGGCAGCAGAGCCCTTGCCGGCACCACCGCCGCAACCGACAAGACCAAGGCCCAGCACCGTGGCGAGCGAGCCGGCTAGACCAACAAACTGACGACGAGACATATCGGTGTTCATGGTATTCCCCCTTGATGGCACTTTAGTTAAGTAAAGTTAGTCGTGTAACGTCCAGAATCATACACTCTACCTTGATAAAGTACAAGGGAGAGGTTGCCCGGCGTGGGCGGGGAGCGGCGCGTAATTAAGTTTCCTGCTCTACAGTCCTGCGCAAGACGGAAAGCACATTAAGTGCTTTCCTTTGCGTGCGGAACTCGCGATAAACTTAATTACGCGCCGCTCCCCGCCCACGCCGGGCAAACATCGTTGGACTTATCGCTGACATGAAATGGGCGCTTGCATATCGTCTGCTAACTTGGCACGGTACAATGCTTTCAGATTTCAATTTGTAAATTAGTGGGGTTAATTCATGGCAGAATCTCGTGCGGAGCGTAAGGCTCGTCGTGCTTTGATCGAGGCGGCTGAGGGGTCAGAGGAGAAAAAATCTTCTAAGAAATCCAAGTCGTCTCAGGACGCGAAGGGTAAGTCGGCCAAGGGCAAGGCTAAGGCCAAGCGTTCTGACTCTCGTCGAGGCGGGGATAAAGCGCCTCAGACTCGTTCCAAGCGCTCGCATAAAGATCGGGTTTCGTCTGCGCGTAAGGCCGTGGACCCCAAGTCTCCCTGTTCGATCATGAAATCTTGCGGTGGGTGCACGGCGCTCAATCGTCCTTATAAAAAGCAGTTGGCAGCTAAGCAGGCTGCTATGGAGGAGCTTTTTGCTTCGCTTTGTGAGCGTGAGGGCATTGCTGTAGATCCTATTCGTGGCATGGGTGTCACCCTGGGCGACCCGGGCAAATATCCTGCGCCGCGCGGTTTTCGCCATAAGGCCGCCACTCCCTTTGCTCCCGGTAAGGAGGGCGCTGTCCGTTGCGGTTTCTTTGAGCGCGGCACGCACAAGATCGTTGCCGTACCCGAATGCCCCGTCGAGGCACCGGGCGCCCGTCAGATTCTCAACGGCATCGCACGCGAAGCTGAGCGGCTGCATATTCCCGCCTTTAATGAGGACAAGCATCTTGGTTTGCTTCGCTATGCCGTCGTCCGCTGCGGTTGGCGTACCGACCAGGTCATGGTCACGCTCGTGACCGCTCAGCGCGACTTGCCGCATGCGCAGGAGTTCTTTGAGGCTGTCGCCGCACTCGATCCGCGCATCGTCACCGTCGCCCAAAACATCAACGGACGCCCCGGCAACGCCATCCTCGGCGAGGAAACCCGCATCGTGTATGGCGCCGAATGCATGAGCGACCAGCTGCTCGGCTGCGAATTCGACATCTCCCCCACCGCGTTTTATCAGACCAACCCGCAACAGACCGCGCTGCTCTATCAGCTCGCTATCGACGGCATGGATTTGCACCAGGGCGATGTGCTCATGGATGCCTACTGTGGCAGCGGTACCATCGGTCTTTGCGCAGCTAAAGATGCCCAGAACAAGGGTATCGGCATTATGCTGCTCGGCGTTGAGCGCAACCCGGCGGGCATTGCCGACGCACGTCGCAATGCCGAGCTCAACGACCTCACCCGCAGCGCTTGGTTTATGGCCGACGACGCCACCGACTACATCCTGGATGCCGCCGACAACAACGAACGCGTCGACGTTCTTTCCATCGACCCGCCGCGCGCCGGCTCCACGCCCGAGTTCCTCGAAGCTGCCTGCGCACTTAAGCCGCGCCGCATCACCTATATCAGCTGCAACCCCGTGACCCAAGAGCGCGACCTGCACCAGCTCCTCGACGGAGGCTATCGCCTGCTCAAGATCACGCCAGTCGACATGTTCCCTCACACCGACCACACCGAAACCGTAGCGGTCCTCGAACGCCGCTAACCATCCTCAGTAGATTTTTGGGACAAGAAAGGGGGCGACCCGTCTGGGCCGCCCCCCTTCGCTTGGTTTATAAATTCCGCTACATCCCATTGCGCAGATCACACACGCCGGCTGCCGCCATCTCGCGCAGCAGCGTCTCGCGATCGCGCGTCACGATCAGATCCAACGGGAAGTGAATCTCGTCGAGCATCTTGCGAGCGTAATCGAGCTTACCAATTGCCATGCCAATGTGCGCATCGGTCGAAACGCCAATGCCCACGCCCAGCTCGGCGCAGCGCTCGGCAATCTTGCGGCATACGGCCCAATGCTCAGTGTCGACACCGTGTTCAAGACTATGGTTGTTGATCTCGATAATCTTGTGCTTGGCCTTAGCTGCCAACAGCACCTCGTCGATATCGAACGGCACGCCCGAACGCCCCGTGTGACCCAGCATGAACACCTTGGGGTGCTCCAGGGCATTGATATACATCTCGGTCGTCTGGGCCAGCGTCGCGCCCTCAGCAATCTGCGGATTATGCACGCTTGCAACCAAATAATCCAAATTACGCGTAACCAAATCGAACAGTGAATGCTGACGGCTGTACGAATCGCCGGCGATATCGAACGTGACAGGGGTGTCCTCGCCAAACAGGCTTCCGTCCAGCGAAACGATATCGGCCTCGGCACCACGCAGCACCAGCACGCCGCTCCAAATGCGCGGCCAGATATCCTGGTTGATAAAGAACTGGTAACTGCGCAGGTCATTGGGGCAAGCCGTAACCATAGAGCTCAAATGGTCGGCAGATCCGAGCACCTGCAGACCACGCTCTGCCGCCCAGTACACATTCTCCTCAATGGTCGAATATGCATGCGCAGAGAACATCGTATGGGTATGAATGTCACAAGAAAGCAGGTAGGGCATCGGGTCTCCTTATCTGGCACGGCCGTCGCTTATATTCATTGTACGCATAGCCTTCGATAGTCGTAAAACCACTCCATCCCAAAGACACAACGTCCATGACAACGGGGTCCGGCTTAACACCAAACCCCGTTTCGCGTAAAACATTGTAGGCAGAGCGCTCTACTTTTAACGATACTCGTCCGCCAACTGTTTCCAAGCGGGTAGCGAATTGACAATCGTTTCGTAGCTCACGCAATAGCCCAGGCGGAACCAACCCGGCATACCAAAGCTGTCCGAGGGAACCGCAAGCAACTCATACTTCTTTGCGCGCTCGCAAAACGCATTCGCATCGGGCTCCAACGCTTTCACCCATAGGTAGAACGCGCCATCCGGCTCAACATAGGTGTAGCCGTACTCCGCTAGTGCGTTGGTAAGCGCGGTGCGGTTGCGTGCATAGGCCTCAACGTCACTCGGCTCATCGATGCAGTCGATAATTACGCGCTGGAAGAGTGCCGGTGCGCATACAAAACCCAGCGTACGGGCAGCACCCGCAACAGCCGGCATCAGACGGGCAGCCTGCGGATTGGTGTTGGGAACCAAGATCCACCCCACGCGCTCACCCGGCAGCGACAGCGACTTGGAATACGAGTAGCACACGATGGTGTGCTCGTAGATCGAGGGCACCCAAGGCACCTCGGCACCGTACACAATCTCGCGGTACGGCTCATCCGAGATGAGCATAATCGGATTCTCGGGATCGCGCTGAGCGTTGGCCTCGCGCAGAGCATTGGCCAGTCGCGTCAGCGTGTCGCACGTATATACGGCACCGGTCGGATTGTTGGGAGAGTCGATGATGACGGCCGCCGTCTTATCGCTGATCGCCTTGAGCACGTTGTCCACGCTCAGCTGGAACGTATCTTCATCGGCGAGCGCCTCAACACACGTACAGCCGGCCTTCTCAATCCAAACGCGATACTCCGGAAAATACGGGGCGATAACAATAACCTCGTCGCCCGGGTTCGTAACGGCGTTGAGCGTGCAGGTGAGCGAAGCCGCGGCACCCACGGTCATAAAGACATCCTTGCCCTCATAACTCGTACCAAAGCGGCGGTTGAGCGACTCAGCCACGGCGGTACGGCACTGCGGCAGGCCCGGTGCGGGCGTGTATCCGTGCAGCTGGTCACTCGGCAGCTCCAAGGCCTTCTTAATGGACTCCGCCACGGCAGCGGGCGCCGGAACGCTCGGGTTACCCAGCGAAAAATCGAATACATTTTCCGCACCAATCTGCGCCTTGCGCTCAAGGCCATAGCTAAAAATCTCGCGGATGATGGAGCTTTCCGCACCGCGAGCATACATAGTTTCGTTGATCATCTGTTCCCCTTTCACATAGGCGCTATTGTACGCTTTAGCCGAGCAAAGCGCCGCAGCAATGTTGATTGGGGACAGACTTAAATGCGTGAAAACGCTCATTTAAGTCTGTTCCCAATCAACAAAAAGAAAAAGCCTCCGCAGGTTTCCCCGCAGAGGCTTTCGCCACAAAGGCTATTTGTCGGCGTCGGTGTCGGCACCGGCATTGACGGCACAGTCATCGCCGGCATCATCGGATGCGGCTTCGGCATCCTCCTGCATGGCCGCCTGCGCAAATGCCGCGGCATCGGCCGCCAGCTCCTCCTCGCTCATACGAGGCGCACGCTTCTTGGTCGGCATGCCGGCCGCCTTGGCATTGCGCTCCTCCTTGGCCGCCAGGATATCGCCCTCGCGCTCAAGGTAGGCGTCCCACTCGTTGTCGAGCAGGGCATTCACGGCGTCGCCTTCGACGGTCTCGCGCTCAAGCAGCACCTTGGCCATCAAATCGAGCTGGTCGCGACGGGCATCCAAAATCTCGACCGCACGACGATGGGCCTCACGCATAATGCACTGGACCTCGATGTCGATGCGGCGCGCCGTCTCCTCGGAGTAATCCTGGTGATCGGCGTAGTCGCGGCCCAGGAATACCTGATGCTGCGCCTCACCAAACACCTGCGTTCCAAGCTCCTCGCTCATGCCCAGGCGCGTGACCATCTCGCGCGCCATCTTGGTCGCGCGCTCCAGATCGTTGCTCGCGCCCGACGTGATGTCGTCGCACATGAGTTCCTCGGCAACGCGACCGCCCAAGAACACGGCAAGCTCGTCGAGCATCTCGTTCTTGGTCTTGAGGAAGTGGTCCTCCTGCGGAAGCTGCAGCGTGTAGCCCAGCGCCTGGCCGCGGCTGACGATCGAGATCTTGTGAACCGGATCGGAGTGCTCCAGGATGTGACCCACCAGGGCATGGCCGCTCTCGTGGTAGGCGATCGTGGTGCGCTCGGCCTCGGTCATCACGCGACCCTTGCGCTGCGGACCGGCAATCACGCGCTCCATCGATTCCTCGACCTCGTCCATCGAGATCACGGAACGATGGCGGCGGGCAGCCAGCAGCGCAGACTCGTTGAGCAGATTTGCCAGATCGGCGCCGGTGAAGCCAACGGTCATCTGGGCGAGCTTCTCAAACTTCACGTCCTCGTCCATCGGCTTGTTCTCGGCATGCACGCGCAAGATCTGCTCGCGGCCCTTCACATCCGGACGGTCAACCGTAACCTGACGGTCAAAACGACCGGGGCGCAGCAACGCCGGATCCAGGATGTCAGGACGGTTGGTTGCAGCGATCAGGATGACCGACTCGCTCTCCTCAAAACCGTCCATCTCGACCAGCAGCTGGTTGAGCGTCTGCTCGCGCTCGTCGTGACCGCCGCCCAAGCCAGCTCCGCGCTGACGTCCCACAGCATCGATCTCATCGATGAAGATGATCGACGGAGCCTGGGACTTGGCCTCCTTAAAGAGGTCACGCACGCGGCTGGCGCCGACACCCACGAACATCTCGACAAAGTCGGAACCCGAGATGCTAAAGAACGGCACGCCCGCCTCGCCGGCTACAGCCTTGGCCAGCAGCGTTTTACCGGTGCCCGGAGGGCCCACCAGCAACACGCCGCGCGGAATCTTGGCGCCCAGCTTGCGATAGCGGTCCGGATCGCTCAAAAAGTCACGGATCTCCTCGAGTTCCTCGACTGCCTCGTCCACGCCGGCAACGTCTTCAAACTTGACCTTGGGGCGCGTGGCCTCGTTGGTCTTGGCGTTGGTCTTGCCAAACTGCATGTTCCTGTTGTTGGCGCCCATCATCTGGCGCATAAAGTAGAACATGATGGCGATAAGGGCGATCGTCGGAAGCACACTCATCGCCAAGTCGCCCCAAAAATCGGGATCGTTGGTGTTGACGATGTACTTGGTATCGGGGTGCTCCGCCATGAGCTCGGCAAGCGAATCGGAGCCGACATAGGTCGAGGAGAAGCTCTTGAGCTCGCTCGTATCGCCCTTGTCCTTCTTCGTCTTCCAGTAATGACCCGTCACGCTTCCGTCTTGAACCGTATAGGTCAGATCTTCGACGCGATCCTGCTTGATGGCGCTCACCATCTCGCTCGTCGCGAGCTTAACGGTATTGCTGGAATTGGCAAAGCCGGAGCCCATGTTAAAGAAGGCGTAGCCCAGAAGCGCGCAAGCCAAAATAAAATACAGCCAGCCCGTACGCGTGGGCTTCTTGCCTCCGGGCATCCCCGGGATCTTAGGCTCCCGGGGAGTCTGGGAATTGTTATCGTTATGGTCGTCGGGCATCTTACGAATAAACCTCCGGTTTCAAAATGCCCAGATACGGAAGGTTACGATAGCGCTCGGCATAGTCGAGGCCGTAGCCCACCACAAAGGCATCGGGGCAATGGGTTCCAACATACTTGGGCGTGATGGCCGAGGTGCGGTCCTCAACGTCCTTCCACAGGAAGGCAGCGACCTCCAGCGAAGCGGGCTTGCGGCTCTCGAGGTTCTTCATCAGGTACTTGAGGGTCAGACCCGAGTCCAGAATGTCCTCGACGATCAGCACGTCGCGACCACGGATGTCGATATCCAGATCCTTAATGATACGCACGATGCCCGAAGACTTCACACCGTCGCCATAGCTCGAAACAGCCATGAAATCGATGTTGGTCGGTAGCTCAATCTTGCGCATCAGGTCGCCCATAAAGACAACGGCACCGCGCAGAACCGCGATCAGCACCAGATCCTTACCCGCGTAGTCGCGAGTGATCTCCTCGCCCAGGCGAGAAACGATGCCGTCGATATCCTCCTGCGTAAACAGAACCTTCTCGATATCCGGATGTTGAGAAGCCATGACAACCCTTTCTTGTGCTTAATCGCCCACACACCGCCGTATGGACGCGAACTACACATTCTAGCAGCGCACGGGGTATATTTTCCAGCCCGCGCACCATCAGCGCGGGAATACCGTCAACGCCGCACAGAACAGCTGGTGCGAGGGGCTAATCCGCGTCAACCACGCGAAGCAGATAAGCCACACGCGTCGCCGCCGTGCATTTAAAACGTTCGTCCGCGCGAACTCCGGCGACCCACACCACGGCACCTCCCGGCGCCGTCCTCACCACGGGCACGCCGGCGCGCTCGGAAACGGGAATGCGAGCCTCGCCTAGCAAGTCGGATACCTTCTTGCTTCGGCCACTCATTCCTAACGGGCACATCACGTCTCCCGGTGCGGGACCGTCCACCCACAGGCGCGCCAATCGCGCCTCTGCAGGGATCTCGCCACATGAGCCCGCCAGGATCCGCTCACTATCGCTGTCGGCAAAACCCAGGGCAGCCGCGTCTACCAAAGCTGTCACTTCCCCGGCAGCCGCAAGCTCACGGGCGCGGCGCACGATATCGCATCCCGGCTCAACGGCCATCGGCTCTGCGACCAGCATGCGCCCCCCACCCAACGGCAAACGACCGGGTATGGTAATCCAGTCCGCAACCAGCCCCTCACGAGCCGCCGGCGCCTTAAACGCTAGCATGCCAAACTCGACGCGCGCGTCAATTCCCGCCGGAAGCGTGACCGAGCCTGTGCCTTCGGCAACGCAGGAAAGGACTCGCTCCACATGTCGCATCTCTGGACGAGCGCCCGGATCGATGCGTTTGATCGCCAGTCGCACGATGCGCCGCGCGATTACCACCTCGGCCGCAGCAAGGCGTCTGGCATCGAGCACTAGCGCGCCCGCCGCCTCCTTGCGCAGGCAGCTTCGAAACGCCTGTGCCGACAGCTGGGATAGAAACGCATCTTCGTCACCCAAGATCTCACAGGCGGCGCCAATCGTCTTGCACACGCTCGCATTACGCTGTGCCACCACTGGCATTACCCGATGGCGCACGTAGTTTCGCAGATACGAGATATCCTCATTGCTCTCGTCTTCACGCCACGGCTGACCATGTACCTGTAGATAGCCCACGAGCTCGCCATGAGTTAGGTCGAGCAAGGGACGCACCACGATATTCCTCCGGCGAGGAATGCTCGATAGACCAGCGGGCCCCGAACCTTTAATCGCGTTCATCAAAAACGTTTCCGCGCGATCCGAAGACGTGTGCGCGGTGCAGATACGAGCCGCCGTTCGCGGTGCCCCCGTCTGGGCGCAGAGTTCGCGAACATACCTCCGCGCCGCGGCATAGCGCACCTCGCGGGCCGCGGCCTCAATATTGCCCGACTCCCCATCAAAATAAGCGTGCTCCACACACAGCGGTAAACCATATTGCGCGCAGAGCTCACGCACAAAGGCCTCGTCGCCATCGGACGCCTTGCCGCGCAGATGATGGTTTACATGCAGCACATGCAGGCGCTCGCGAGCAATGGGGGCAACACCGCGTCCGTCTTGGATATCCAGCTTTGATGTGCACGCCATAAGAAGCAGTGCCGTCGAGTCCGCGCCGCCTGATACCATGAGCACGACAGGAGCTGCCTGCTGCCTCGTCCGGGTCTCATCGACTGCCCCAGGCACGGCATGGTGTCCGTAATGCTGTGATACCGTTGGCATTCGCTTCCTCCTTTATTCGTCCGCACCCATTGTATCCTTTGGAATCTTATGTCTTGCCTGCACCTTCATATCCTCGGCAGTGGCTCTAAAGGCAACTGCGCACTCATCGAGGGCCCGCAGGGGCTCATTATGGTCGATGACGGACTGTCTCGCCGCGAGACATTAAAGCGCATGGCAGAACTGGGGCTCTCGGCAGACAACGTCTCGGCTCTTCTCATTACTCATGAGCATAGCGATCACATCAAGGGCCTCGATGTCTGGTGCAAGCACTGGCACGGCCCCCTCTTTGCCAGCAGGGGCACTCTTTCGAGCAAAGAAAATCTTTCGCATCTGCCTGTCGAGGAATTCGATCCCGGTGACACCCTATCCATTGCCGGCATCCACGTGCAAACCTACTCAACGTCACACGATGTCATCAATCCAGTCGGCTATCGATTCGACACCCTCGATGATTCCATCGGTTTTGCCACCGACACCGGAGAGCTATCGAGCCAAGCCATGAACACCCTCGAAGATTGTCGAGTCCTCGCACTCGAAAGCAACCACGATGTGACCATGCTGCGCGAGGGAGAATATCCCCGCTTTCTTCAGGAGCGCATCCTGTCTGCAAGGGGACACCTCTCCAATGGCCAAGCCGCCGAAGCCGCGCGCGAACTTGTTACCGAACGCACCGAACAGCTCATTGCCATGCATATCAGCCAAGATCACAATCGTCCGAGCCTTACCGTCAAAAGCTATGCCAAAGCTCTGACCGCAACCCTGGATGACGAGGTCGGCAGCTCCGCAACCCTTCTCCAAGGATCGCGAAAACTCTCGATACGCCCCGCAAGCCAGCATCGGCCAGTAACCATTCAATAGACTGTCCTAGACAGCAAAAGGGGCCGAGAATCGCTCCCCAGCCCCTTTTGCTGTCTTTTAATAGCGCAGAACACCAACGAAGTTAGTCGATGGAGATCTTCGTAACGTTCTTCTTCTCGACGATCTTGGGGACCGTAACGGTCAGGATGCCGTCAGCGTACTTAGCCGAGAGGCCCTCGCTCGAAGCGTCCTTTAGATACACGCCACGCGTCGCGCTGTACGAGCTGAACTCCTTCTGCAGGAAGTTCTTGCCCTCGTTCTCCTCGTCTTCCTCGACATTCACGCTAATGGACAGACGACCCTCGTTAAGCTCGACATCGATATCGTCCTTGGCGACGCCGGTCAGATAAGCCTTGACCTCATAGCCGTCGCCCTTATCCTCAACGTCAACGGGAAACGCCTTGGAAGCAATCGAGTTGTTTGCAAGGTCAGTCATATCATCAAACAGATCGAACAGCGAGCTAGCAGAAGGACGAACGCCAAAAACCGAACGATAAGGAACCATGCTTGCCATGTTTACCACTCCTTTTAAGGACTGCCGAGTCATCTTCTAGGTGACTGGGACTTCTTTTGACGCTCTTATATATGCCCACCCAGTGCTCATATATACATCGACTATAAAGTTTTTTGAGTCTAGTACTATAAGCATATCTAAGTGTGTTTGACTCAGGTTTTAATAAGGTTAAGGTTCTTTGAACCAGAGCTTAAATAACAAGTATGTTCACAGCTACAAATAGCAAGGGGCTTACAATGAGCGCGTACACGTTGTTGGTAACGAGCTAAAGGGCATCATGGACGACCAAAACCAGAACAAAATGTTTATGCCGACGCAGGGGGAAGATACTTCCACGCAGCCGCCGCGGTTCCATCGCCCCCACATCTCGCAAGAGCTCGTTAATGATCCGGAACCCGAGTATGTGACGAGAAATCGATATCAAACGCTCGAGGATGCCCAAACGGGACGTAAACATATGGGCGTCGCCTCGGGAGACCCTGTATATCTGAAAGACGCACCATTATCTAAAAACAGCGCAGCTAGTGATGAGCCGATAAAAGCATCCGCCACTCATCGACAAAGAGGTCCTCGACCAAAGCAGACCTTGACGCATTCGGCTCGCTATCTCGAAACGCCAAAACAGGGAAAATCAATCTTCGTTTCGACAAGTAAACGACGCAAGCAGCATCGACAGACAATCCTGCTTTTGATCATTGCGGTCATAGCAGTTGCCCTTGTTAGTCGATTTATTTTCTTTGAATAAAAGCTCAATACCAAAAACGATAAGATCATCTGGTGTAAATGAGTCATTTACGCCCGGTAAACGCAAAAAAGGGGGAGGCCGCGAGGCCTCCCCCTTCTCAGTTCAAGCGTCCGGCGCGGTGCCGTCCACCGGTCAGCGGCGCCCTGGCCT
>DBEWII010000139.1:0-4808 GCA_048384935.1 Collinsella aerofaciens
GACAAACGGCTCCCGACCAGCCCAAAAACAAAAAGACCGGGGGCGGCGCGCCGTGTGACGTGCCGCCCCCGGCTGAGAAATGGGGACAGGTTGTGTGAGCGGGCAACCCCGCCAGCCACTAGTCCAGACGACGGGTCTGCGCCACGTGCTTGTACCAGTAGGCGCTTGCCTTGGGCGTGCGCTTCTGGGTTTCAAAGTCAACGTAAAAGAAGCCGTAACGCTTGTTGTAGCCATTGGTCCAGGAGAACTGATCCTGCAGGCTCCACAGGAAGTAGCCGCCCACGTTGACGCCCACCTCCATGGCCTTGAGCAACCAGCGCAGGTGCTGCTCGATGTAGTCGATGCGCGGCTGGTCGTCCACAAAGCCGTCTTTGTAGGGGTCCTTGTAGCCCATGCCGTTTTCGGTAATGAAGATCTGCTTGTAGTTGGGGTAGCGCTGCTTAATGTAGACGAGCAGATCGAACAGACCCTCGGGATAGATGATCCAGTCCCAGTCGGTGGTGGGGATGCCAGGCTTGTTCACATGCTCACCAATACCCTTAACGCGCCAGCGGCCGGTGCCCTTCTCGCCCGTACCGTTGTGGTGCAGGTCGTTCTCGCCGTCGTAAGCCTTCAAGAAGCGGCACTGGTAGTTGTTAACGCCCAGGTAGTCGTTGTAGAGCGCGGCCTCGCGCATGATTTCCAGATCCTCGTCCAGGATCTCGATGGTGCCGCCCGAGACGGCAGCCAGGCGGTTGGCGCACTCGAGGGTGTCGGGGGCATAGTCGCCGCGGAAGGTGGCGTCGAGCAGAAACTGGTTCTGCAGCACGTGCTCGTTGTTGGCGGCCTTGATGTCGGCGGGGTCGTTCTCGTTGAGCGGATACTTAAACTCCAGCGACTGAATGACGCCGATCTTGCCCTTAAAGCCACCGTTGTGGAAGGCCAGTACTGCCTTGGCGTGGGCGAGCATCATGTTGTGCTCGCACTGGAAGGCCTCGGCCAGATGCGCCTTAACACCACCGGGGAAGGTGCCCTCGATGTAGGTGTTGGAGGCGTCGGCCCAGATCTCGTTAAAGGTGAACCAGTAGGTCACCTGGTCGGCGTACTCCTTAAAGCAGAAGGTGGCAAAGTCCACAAAGGCATCGATGGTCTCGCGGTTGAGGAAGTCGCCCTTCTCAAAGAGGGAAAGCGGCGTGTCAAAGTGATGCAGCGTGACAAACGGCTCAACATGGTGCTTACGGCACTCGGCGAAGAGATCGTGGTAGAACTGGACGCCCTCGGGGTTGATTTCGCCGGTGCCGTTGGGGAAGATGCGGCTCCAGGCGATGGAGAGGCGAATGCCGTTGATGCCAAACTCCTCGCACAGCTCCAAATCGACGGGGTACTGGTTGTAGAAGTCCGAAGCGGGATCGGGGGAGAAGCGTCCCTGGGCCTCCAGGAAGTCGTCCCAGGCAACCTTGCCCTTACCGTGGGTGCGGGTCTCGCCCTCTACCTGGTAGGCAGCGGTGGCGCCGCCAAAGACAAAGTCCTCGGGAAACTGCGCAGGCGGGTTGGTGACGCTAGCGGGGTTAACGGACATGATGATCCAATCGTCTAAATCGAAGGGCCAGCCGGTCTTGGATGGTCGGCTGGCCCTAAGCGTTACTTACTTCGAAAGTTGCTCGCTTACGAAGGCGAGAGACTTATCGCCGTTCTGGGAGAGCTCGATGTACTGCTTGCCACGGCAGGCGACGCACTTGTTGCCCACGCGCTCGCAGTCCTTCTGCAGGTCGGCCAGGTAGCTGGCAGCCTGCGGGGCCAGGACGACCAAATCAAAGTCGGGGAGCATGTCCACGTGGTTGCCATAGGCCTCGGCAGCGGTCTCAAGATTGATGCCGCGCTCCTTGGCGGCCTTGGCCAGCGCGTTGGCGAGCAGGCCCGAGGTACCGCCACCCTGGCAGAGCACGAGCACGCGCTTGCCGTTGAGGTCGCTGGTGGCCGTGGCCTCGGTGGCGGGTGCTGCAGAAGCGGCGGGGGCGTCGGCCTTCACGGCCTCGGCAGCAGCGCCGGCGGCAACGCTCTTGGCGTCAGCCTTGCCCTGGAAGGCATCGTTAAGCTTGGCGGCCTTCTCGGCGTTCTTGGTGGCGAGCTCCTCCTGGGAGATCTCGGCCTCCTCGGCGCACTTCTGGGCGTCATAGGCACGGAAGAACGGATAGTACAGAACGAAGTCGACGACCAGGATAAGGGCGAGCATCACAAAGGCGAGCGGCTGGAAGCCCAGGCCCATGATGGTGCCGATGGGGCCGGGGACGGTCCAGGGCAGGGTGTACATAAAGCCGTTCATGCCCAAGAAGTCGATAAAGATCTTGAGGATCCAGATGTTGGCGATCGGGGCAAAGACAAACGGGACAAAGAAGACGGGATTGAGCACGATGGGTGCGGCGAACAGCAGCGGCTCGTTGACGGCAAAGCACACGGGGACGATGGCGGCCTTACCGACGGCGCGCATCTCCTGGGACTTGGCCAGGAAGCAGAACATAAAGACCAGGACGAGCGTGGCGCCGGTGCCACCCATGCAGACGACGAAGTACTGGGCACCCTGGGTCAGGACAGCGGAAGCGTGCTGGCCAGCCTGGAACGCAGCCAGGTTGTCGGTCATGTTGGCAACGAGAGCGGCGGCGATGGCGGGCTCGACGATCGAGGGGCCGTGGACGCCGACGAACCAGAAGAGGCTCATGGCGCCGTAGATCACAGCGAGGCCGATATAGCCGTCGGCAGCGGTGAACAGGGGCTGGAACACCTGGATGACGCCCTGGGCAAAGCAGAAGCCAAAAGCAGCGCGGAAGGCGATGTCAAAGACCCAAAAGACGGTGATGCAAACGGAGAAGGGGATGATGTCCTTAAAGGTCTGCGAAATGTTGGGCGGAACCTGCTCGGGCATCTTGACGGTGATGTTGCGCTTAATGAAGAACTTGTAGATGATGCCAGTCACAAACGCAGCGATGAAGGCGGTCAGCAGGCCCTTGGAACCAAGGTAGGTGGTGTTGAAACCGCTGGCGGCGTCCGTGGCGATCGTGTCGCTCGAAAGGAGCAAGAAGCCGATGATGGCCGCGCACATGCACGAGATGAAGTTGATCTGGTTGTTCTTGGGCAGATCGCGGTTCTGAGCGTCGGCGAAGTGCTTGGCCGTGGTGGCGGCGCAGGCGATGGCCAGGATGCCCATGGAGTAGTTGTAGCACTTCCACAGGGCGTTGTTGATGTCATCGGGCCAGTAGAAACCCCAGATGTTGGGGACCGAGGCTACCAGGCAGAAGATGGACGAGAAGATGATGATGGGGATGACGGAGATAAAGCCGTCGCGGATCGCCTTGAGGTACTTGTTGCGGGCGATCGCGTTGAAAAAGGGCTGGCCCTTTTCGATGATGGCGATGAGTTGCTCCATGCAATGCTCCTAAGAGTCGGTGGGTTAGCAACGATGGTAGCTTTTGACTTTCGGTTGCCAAAATGTTGACGTTGCCATTTTGTGACACAAAAAAAGACGCGAACCGGTGGTTCCTGTGCCTGCGAACCGTCGATTCCTTACGCGTAAACGTTTGAGCCGCCCGGTAGCTCTGTGTTTGCACAATGGCAACGTTAACATTAGGGCGACAAAAGCCGTTCGGGGAAGCAAAAATGTCGGTGAACGGTAGGTTTTGGGTGGTGAGCGTATGGTGGGGGAGGCGTTAGATATACTTGAAGACGTTTCATTTGACTGCGTAGGGTGCCACCAATGGCATCGTTGACATAGAAAGATCGACCTATGGCCGCTGTTAAAAAATCGGTATCCGTCAAAGACGTGGCGCGCCTCGCGGGCGTTTCGGAGCAGACGGTCTCGCGCACCGTGCACGATTCGCCCAGTGTGCGCCCCGAGACCAAGGAACGCGTGCGTGCCGCCATGCGCGAGCTGGGGTATCGCCCCAATTTTGCCGGTCGATCGCTGCGCCGTGGCAAGTTTAAGACCGTCGGCGTCGCCATGTTCAACATTACCGGTACCGGCAACCTCGACCGTATGGAGGGCTTTGCCGCCGCGGCCGACAAACATGGCTATGCCATCACCCTCACTAAAGTAGATGGACATCCCTATACCCTCGAGAGCGCATCGTCGCGCATGAGCGCGCTGCCGGTAGACGGCATGGTCGTGATCATGAATCGCATGCCGGCGGACTTTGGCACCTTCGAGCCGCTGCCCGGCATGCAGACGGTGCTCGTTACGATGCTGGAGCACCCGCTCTGTTCAACGGTCGATAACGACCAGTTCGATTGCTCGCGCCAGGTGGTCGAGTACTTGCTGGGGCGGGGGCACAAAACCGTGCACTTTATCTCGTGTCCCGAGCGCTCACTTTCGGGCATGCGGCGCGAGGAAGGCTGGCGCGAGACATTGCGCGCGCATGGAATTGAGCCGCCGCGACTCGTCCGTGGGGATTGGACGGCACAGAGCGGATATGCTGCCGGTCAGGCTCTGGCGGAAGATCCGACCTGTACGGCCATTTATGCTTCCAACGATGCCATGGCATACGGCTGCATTCGCGGGCTCGAGTCGTGCGGAAGGCGTGTGCCCGAGGACGTGAGCGTGGTGGGTGTTGATGACAGCCTGGGCGATATCGTGCCCGACCGTCGCCTGACCACGGTGCGCTTTGACAACAAGCGCGTCGGCATGTGGGCGGTCGACAAGATTGCCGGCGCTGATGGGGGTGCGTCTGGCGTGGAGCACATGCTGATCCCCGGTGTGCTCGTAGAGGGCGATACGGTGCGCGATTTGCGTTAGGTGCGGCCCTGTTTGGGTTGCCGCTAATTGTGTTCGATATTGTTCA
>DBEWII010000140.1:0-4733 GCA_048384935.1 Collinsella aerofaciens
TCCTGGACCAGCGTCAAGCTGCCCGTAGCGACCTTAAAGGCCTCGCGACCCTCGACATCGATCTGCAGGTCGTGATAGCGCTGATGCGTCTCATAGTGAGCCTCGGCCTCGGGACGCGTCGTGGGAGCCATGACGTTCGCATAGACCTTGTCGCCCAGAATCGGATGGCTGCCGACCTCGAGCTGCGCCGGATCGTTCTCCTCGAGCCAGTCAATCAGCACATCGAGGCCCTTGAGCATTCCGCGGTATTCCTCGATATCGCCCAATGCACCGTAAATCATCTAAATCCCCTCTCGGATCGTTTCTTTGGCGGCTACTCGGCAAACGCGTTACCGACGCTGTTGCCGCCCACCTACGTCTCGACTAGGGTAAAGTCGGGACTGGACACGACAAAGCCGGCGTCGCGCCCCGGCATAATGCTACTGCACTTGTCGTCGGCTCTAACCACAAGCAAACAACCGATGCCGAGGCCGCGGCACAAGCTCCTACAGCTCGGTCACGACAACGCCGTTGTAAACCTCGTCCCAACGATCCATAACCAAGTGGCCAGTCATGGGATCCATGGCATTGAGCTTGCCGCAGGTGTTGGCGGTACGCAGTACCGTCTCGTCATCCGCGCCAGCAGCAATCGCATGTGCGAAGCCTGCGATAGTGGAGTCACCAGAGCCCGTGGCGTTAACGGCAGGGATATCGGGCGTCTTTGCGCGGAACGCACGGCCATTGTGGAAACCAACGGAGCCGGCAGCGCCCATGGACACGACGACCCAGGGGATATCGGAGAAGCGGGCGTCAGAGGCAAGCGCGGCGCGGAGCTCGTCCACATCGTCGGTGGTAAAGTTCGTGCCCAGAAGGCCGTTAATCTCGGTCAGGTTAGGCTTGACCAGCTCGGGCTTAATTTCGGACTTAAGGGCGGCCTCGAGCGAAGCACCCGAGGTATCGAGCAGCACCTTGGCGCCGGCGTTCTCGGCAATGCCCGTGATCTTGGCATAGTAGTCTGCCTCGACACCGCGGGGCAGCGAACCCGAAATGGTGACGACGTCGGCTTTACCTGCAAGCTCGGTAAACTTGGCGGTAAAGGCATCGAGCTCCTCGGGGGCAATTGTCGGGCCGCTCTCGAGCAGCTCGGTCTGGTTGTCGGCGTGGAGGATGTTCAGGCAAATGCGAGTCTCGCCCTTGATGGGCACAAAGTCGTTGTTAATACCGTTGGCGTCCATGAGCTCAGCCATGTAGGCGCCCATGTGGCCGCCGAGCAGACCGGTTGCCACAACGTCGTCGCCCAGCTGACCCAGCACACGGGCCACGTTGAGGCCCTTGCCGCCAGCGGTCTTTTCGGGCGTCACGCGGTTAACGTCGTCGATAATGAGCTCATCGAGCTGATAGCGCGTATCGACAGACGGGTTCATCGTAACGGTGAGGATCATTTTTAGCTCCTTATCTCGCAGGCTCCTTGTGCCTCGCGATACGAGTCGACAAAACGGAATTACAGAATCTCAATCGTGAACGAGCGGACGACGGTCTCCTTGGGCTTGGCGACAAGGCAGCCGCGCTTATGCTCAAGCACGTCGTCCTCATCGGAGCAGGTCGAAAGGCCGCCCCAGGGCTCAACCGCCACAAAATCGCCCTCGGGCTTGCTCCACACAATGAGATACGGGAAGCCCTCAAAGCTCAGGCGGACGCCCTTGTCCTCCCCCTTCTTAGAAAGCGTGACCTGGCGGCTCTCGAGCACGTCAAAGATGGTCTCCGCAAAATCGAAGAGCTCGTGCGACAGGGGCAGCGCCTTTCCCACCATGGGGTTCTTGGAGCGGTTTGCCACGTCAATCAAGCCAGTCGAGGGGACGGCAGTGCAAAGCTCAGCAGCCTCGTCCTTCTCAAAGCGCAGCTCGTAGTCCGTATAGGCCTCGCCCTCATCGAGCGGGCACCTAAAGCCGGGATGACCGCCGATAAAGAACGGCATGTCCTCGGTACCCTCGTTGGTGACCTCGTAGGAAACGCGCACGGCAGCGTCCTCGAGCGTATAGCGGGCGACAAGCTTAAACGGATACGGATAATCGCTCAGCAGCGCGGCGTTATCCTCCGAAGCCAGGCACATCGCCAGCTCGTTCTCGCTCTGGCTCAGCAGCTTCCACTCCTGTTTGCGCGCAAACCCATGGCGAGCGAGCTTTACATGATGCCCGGCAAACGTCATGGCGTTGTTATCGCGCAAGCCTCCGCAAATCGGGAAGCAAATCGGTGCCTGGCCGGACCACACGGCGGGATCGCCCTGCCACAGATACTCGCAACCTCCGGCCTCAATCGAGGTAAACGAACCACCAGCCGTGGACACCTTAATAGAAATCGAATCGTTGGAGAGAGCGTATTCCATTGCCCATCCTTTCGAACAACTACTTTTTGCTCGCAAGAACCCGTCTCGGCCCTGACCAAAGGACAAACCCGCACGCTCATCGATGTGCCCGGTATCCCAGCCATGCAACGGGGCACCATACAGACATTGATGCAATTACAGCTGAAAGGCCTTCTTATGCGAACCATCATCCTCTACGCCTCGCGCCATCACGGCAATACGAAAAAGCTCGTGGACGCCATCGTCGAGGCGCACCCCGAAATCGATACCCTCGACGTGAAGTCACTCGGTAAAAACGAGTATCCCAACCTGCACGAATATCATCTGATCGGTGTAGCCACGGGCATCTATTACTCCGAGATCGACAAGGACATGGCACGCGTGCTCACGAACGTGCTGCAGCCGCAGGACAAGGTGTTTGGCCTTATGACCTACGGTGGCAAAAACAAGTGGTACGGCAAGGATATCGATGGCATCTGCCGCATGAGGCGGGCCATCTTTATGGGTGCCTACGGCTGCCCCGGCTTTGATACGTGGGGTCCGTTCAAGCTCGCCGGCGGTGTCCAAAAGGGACACCCGACCGCTGAGGAAATTAAGGGCGCCGTCGACTTCTTCGACAAGATCGAAGACGAGTATGGCGACATCATCGTCGAAGAGTACGCCAAGCGCGAGAAGCGCCTAGCATACGAGAAGGAACATCCTGCAGGAGGCCTGGTGGCCGGCGTCAAGCGCACGGCAAAGAAGATCGCTAACAAGCTGTAACTGTTAAGGTACTTTTGAGCGTTTAACCCATACGGCGGGTCCGAGCAGATTCGGGCCCGCCGTCTTTTTCTATCGTTACTCGGTAAAGGCGTTGCCGACGCTCTGGCCGCCAACATACGTCTCGACGAGGGCGAGCTCATGGTCGAACACGACAAAGTCGGCGTCGCGACCCGGCATGATGCTGCCGCACTTATCCTCGATGTGCGCAGAGCGAGCCGGCACCTCAGTTGCCATGCGAATGGCGATATCGGCGCTGGCAATGCCCCAGTCGACAATGTTCTTAACACCCTGGGCAAGCGTGAGCACCGAGCCGGCAATGCTCTTGCCGTCGGCGAGCCAGCACAGGTTGTCCTTCATGATGACGTCCATGCCGCCGCTGGTGTAGCTGCCCTCGGGCATGCCGCCGCAGCCAAGGCAGTCGGTGATGAGCACCGTGTGCTGCCAGCCCTTGGCCTGCAGCAGCGCCTTGATGGCGGCAGGGTTTACGTGCTTGCCGTCGCAGATGATCTCGGCGTAGGTCTCGGGCGTGGACATGGCGGCGCCCACGACACCGGGCTCACGGTGATGCAGGCCGCGCTGGCCGTTATAGGTATGCGTAAAGCAGCTGGCGCCGGCGTTGATGGCGGCGATGCACTCATCGTAGGTGGCGTCGGAGTGACCGATGCTGGTCACCACACCCTTGGCGTTCAGAGCAGCCGCATAAGCAGCGGCACCGTCGCGCTCGGCCGCCATGGCGCTCTTAACGATGCGACCACCCGCAGCCTCCTGCCACTGATCGAAGACCTCCTCGGAGGGATCGATAAGATAAGCGGGGTTCTGCGCGCCCACGTGCTTCATGGTAAAGAAGGGGCCCTCCAGGTAGATGCCCTGAATGCGAGCACCGCAGAAGTCGGGGCCGCGGCCCTCGTCCGCCTGAGCGATAGCGGCGCAGGCGTCCTTGATCTGCTCGACGCCATCGGTGAACGTCGTGGGCAGCCAGCTGGTGGTACCGCGACGGGCGAGCTCGGTCGAGCTGATATCGATGCCCTCGGGATCGTTATCGGTAGTTGAGTGGTTATAGAAGCCATGGATGTGAGTATCGACCATACCCGGTGCGATCCACGATCCCGTGTAGTCCTTAATCTCGCAAGAGGGCTCGTCGGCCTGCCAGGCGCCAAAAACGCCATCTTCGACCATAAGATAGCCGCCCAGTTGCGGGCCTGCCGGCAAGAAGAACTTGTCAGCCTTAATTGCGTACGTGCTCATATGCACTCCTCGCTTCTAAAGCAGTTGACCGTGGTGATGCTTATACCCAGCTCACGTAAAACAAAAAGCGCCCGCCCGCCGTTATGAGCGGACGGGCGCCCTTACAGTGGGACGCGATTAAGCGGTGAAGGGGTGGATCGTCACGCCCTTAACCACGCGGTTGACCGTGCCGGTGGGGCTCGGCGTATCGGGCGTGTTGCCCACGCGCACGGAGTTGAGCAGGCTGATAGCCTGGGCAAACATCACGAACGGCAGAGCAAGGTAGCCCTCGGGAAGCGCCTCGTAGCCCTTAAAGGTGAAGGACTCGCCCTCGTAGACGGTGGCACCTTCCTGCTGAACGGCGATGGTGTGCTGAGCGATCTCGTCGCCACCAATCTCGTTGAGG
>DBEWII010000141.1:0-4658 GCA_048384935.1 Collinsella aerofaciens
TATCCCTTGGAGGAGAGCTTCATCTTCGAGAGCCCGGCCTTCCCGAGAAAGTAGGCGATCATCTCCTGCGGAGTCGTGTCGAGGAATGTGTTGTTGATCTGCGTCTCCTCAAGGAGAAGCATCTCGTCCTTGAGAGTCACTTCGTCGGTGAAGCCTCCTCCGTTGTACGGCTTGGAGACGTAGCCGGTGAAGACCTCCTCAAAGACATTGTTATACCCGAGCTCAATCGCTGCCGGGTCTTTCCGGGCGAGTGAGATCTTCGGTTGAAACTGCTCCGTGAAGCGGATCTTCGCCCAATCAAAATAAGAAGACTTCGAGGAGTAGACCTCGATCTCTATGCCCTTGTCGAAGGTATAGGGGCCAGCGCGGGCCGCGATTTGAGGGTAGAATAATTCGAGCGTTTCCATCCTGTTCCTCCTCTCGGGTTAGTATGGCATCTGTGAGACCTTGTCGAGAGCTGCCGCCGTGCTTGCATCGTCGACGGCTGGGGACTTCCCTCGGCTCGTCTGCAAGTATTTTTGATAGTCAGAAGACAAGGTCGTTTGCTGCTGGGTTCCGCCGGAGCTCCCGCCAGAGGAGCCGCCGCCGGACGAAGATCCCGACGAGCTGCTCGTCGTCTGTATGGTCTGCGGGACGTACTCCCAGAACTCAAGGGAGACTGTGAGCTGCTCCTTCTTGTTCTCCATTTTGTGAGTGAGCCCCTTGAATAGAACCTTGTCGACGCCGTGCGCTGCCGTGTCTTCGCTGACAATAGAGAGCGGCTTCGGGACTGACTGGCCGGGCGTTCGGAAGATCGCCCGAAGCGTCTCGAGCCGCTGGTACTTCGTTTGCGTTGGTGTGTCGTCGAGAATGAGTTCGATATTGACCTTCGCGTCCTCGTAGCCCGTCGCCTGTTTGGGCTTTGTGGCGCTGCCCTCGACCTCTTGCTCGTCGATCTGGGCCGACTCCTTGACCTCGATACTCTTAACAAGGCCAGGGAGGACGACCCCGTTCACCTTGACGATCTGGTCTTCGGTGTAAATCATTGTCGTCTCTCCCTCCTTGTTATGCCGGTGCCGGTTCGGCGTCTTGATCGTCTGCGGGTTCCTCGCTGCCGTTGGCCTCGGCGTAGTCCTCGACCTCCTTGAGCATCGCGAGGAGCTGCTCGAGGTCTTTGATCTTCTTGAGGTCGACCGGGATGAGCAGCTTTTGAATGATGACTTGCTTGCCGGAGCTGCCCTCGCCGGAGCCTCCGCTCTCGGAGCCTTCCTTCTTGCCGCCTCCGCTTGTGAGGTCGACCTTCTGGACGGGCTCGCGTTCGAGCGTAGCCTTCGCGCCGTCGAGCCCCTTCTCGATTGCCTGGGCGGGTGCATCCTGCGCCAGCTCGAGGCCGTGGGCGTAGGTTGTCATCGTGCGTTGTCCCGAGAGGGTCAGCGTCGAGAGAGGGCCTTCTTTCGCGTCGGAGAAGGGGAGCATATTTCGGATGCGCTGCAAGCCGCCCTTTACCGCGTCGACCGCGCCCGTGAACGCCGATTTGATACCGTTCGCGAATGTGGTGACGACGCGCTTGCCCGACTCAAAGAACCACGTCACGGCTCCCGTGACCGTGTTCTTGATCGCGGTGATTCCATTCGAGAACGCCGTCTTGACGGCTGTGAACCGTTCGGACACGCCCGAGGCTATGTTCGTCACGAAGCCGACAAACTTGTCACGGATCGCCGAGAGCCGCCCGCCGGTGAGATTATCCAGGAAGGTAAAGCCCGCCGTATAGATGCCCTTGACGCCCTCGACCGCTGCCGCTGCTGCACCACGGATTCCCCCGCCGTGCGCCTCGTATGCGGATCGCATGTTGTCGAGGTTCTGGGAGACCGTCGCCTTCGCTGCGTTCATGACGGAGCCGATGACGTTGCCGATGCCGGAGAAGATCGCCGACGCGACCTCAAGAGCTGCGCCGAGCTTCTCCTTGAAAAAGTCGATGATTGCGTTGACCGCGTTTCGGAACCACTCGCACTTGTTGTAGAGCAGCACCAGGGCCGCGATGAGGGCCACGATGCCGATCACGATCCAGGTGACAGGGTTCGCCAGGAGTGCCGCTGTAAAGCTCCACACGCTCGATATGAGCGGCGTGAGCGCTCCCTTCGCTAATAGGAACCCGGCCTTGAGGAGCTTGAACCCGGAGATTACCTTCGTGATAATCAAGCCCACGCCGGAGACGACGGCGATGACCGTGCCCGCTATGGTGAGGAAGCCGCCGATCGCCAGGACGACGAGCATGATGACCCGGACGAGCTCCTGGTTCTCCTCGACCCACGAGCCGACCTTCGTGAGCACCTGCTCGCCGGTCGACATGAGATCGTTGATTGTCGGGAGTAAGCTATTCCCGATTGACTCCTTCACGTTCTGGATGCGCTGCGTGAGCCGTTCAAACCGTTCGGGCTCCGTTTCGTTGATTGCGTTCGCCATCTCCGTGGCGACGCCGGTGCCGGAGCCGAGGGCGTCGTACATGGTGAGGATGTTCCCTTGCAGGTCTCCGCACTTGTTGTAGAGCAGGTCGATGAGGTCGACGGCCTCGTCCGTTCCGAAGGCTTCGGCGATCTCCTGCTTCTCCATCGCGTCGATGGTCTCGCCGTATTTGCCCCGGAGCTGGTCGAGGATCTCCGGCATACTCTTTAGTTGGTTGTTGGCGTCCAGGAACGACAAGCCCAGGGCGTCGCCGCCCTTCGCTGCCGCGCCCAGGAACGCCGCGTACTTCGTGCCCGCCTCCGAGCCGCTCATGGTGCCTTGCAGCATACCGAGGATGGTGAGCTGCTCCTCGAGGGGGACGTTCGCGTTTGTTGCCGACGCGCCCAGGCTCTCGATGCTCGAGGCCATTTCCGAGCCCGTCGTCTTGAACTGCTGCACCGACTTCGCGATACCCGCCGAGAACATCTCGCCGAACTCGATGTCGCTCATGTCGTCGTAGTAGTTCTTATAGATGCCGTAGCCCGTGGCAAACAATGACGTCATCTCGCCGACCGTCGACTTTGTGGCCTTTGCCGTTAGGCCCGCGAGACTGGTGAACTCCGCGACGCCCTCGTCCGAGAGCGTCGCGATGCCGCTCTTGATGTCGTAGGCTGCCGCGATGAAGTCGGCCTTCGTCGTTCCGGCCCATTGGTCGGAGAACTGCCGGGCGGCGTCTTCCACGACGCCGAGATCCTTCACACCCAGGGAGGCGAGCTCGCCGATCGCTCTCCGGGTTTCAAATGTAGCCTCGACCGGGGACAGCACCGCCCCCGTGATCTGCGAGCCGACCTCCTGCATGACGGCCCCCGTCTTTGCCATATTGCCGAGCGCTGCGTTTGCCTTTTGCAGCTTTGAGACGGTGCCGTTGACGCTTGATGTGACTCCGGCCATAGGCCCGGTGAGGTTGTCGATCATGTTCATTATGAGGGACAGCCGGAACACGGACTCTAAGCTCATGCTTTGCCTTTCACCTCCTAACAAAACGATGGAGGCGACCTTGTGCTCTTAAAAGAGGCGACCGATGCCGCCCGGCTAATCCGACGCGAACACGTCCGCGATCGCCTGGGCGACGATCCTCTCCTCGAGCTCCTGGATGTACCTCGCTTTCGCGACGTACCGGAGGAACTCGTCGAGGCCGATCTCCTCAATGTCGAAGTCCTCTAAAAGAGCCGGAGGGAGGAAGCGGTAGATTTCCAGGAGACCGGACTCCACCACGTTCCCCCTCACCTCCGAGAGCTGCTCTTTTAGAGCATCTTCAAATTTGTCTGTTTGGAGAGGCCCAGCATCCCGAGCAGCTTCTCACCGATGGAGAGCGCCAGGGCCGGGAACTCCTCAAGGTTCGCCTCGAGAGACGCCCGGATCTCCTCGACCACGTTGTCAAAGAGGAACACCTTGAGCGCCTTCGTCGCGCCCTGGGCGGTGGTCTTAACATATCTGTCATAGCTCGCCGTGGAGGGGCGCTTGAAGAAGAACTCGACATTCTTCTCGGTCTCGTCATCGACCTCGATCGTCGCGCCGACGCGGTAGACCTTGCCGTATTTCTCCTTGAGCTCCTCCGTCTGGGACTTCTGCGCGGTGTCTTTCTTGATTTCTTCCATGGTTTCGTGTCCTCCTATTCTCGATTATCTTGAGATGGTTTTTACTTCGTGGGCTCGACGCCGTCCTCCACAATGCCGCCGACGATCATGAGGTCGATGTCGACGGTGAGGGACTTGTCGCCCTGTGCTGCCTTGTGGCTGCGCTTGATCGGGACGACCTTCTTCAGCTCGTCGATGCGGGTGCGCTCGCCTTCGTTGGCGTAGGAGACGACCACGGAAGGCCACTCGAGGCCATAGAAGGGGACGCCCTTCGCCTTGCAATAGGCAAGGACGTCGTCGTAGTCATCCCGGAGCATAGACATTTTACCGGACGCTTTATAGTTGCCCTTGCCATAGCCCCGGGGACGGTTGCCCTTGCCGTAGCTTTCTTCCATGTCCTGCTCGTCGTCGTAGCTGATTTCCTGCACGACCAGGACGAGGCCCGGGATCTTGACGTCAACGTCGCCCCAGCTATAGGTCTGACCGTTTACTTTAAGGGACATAACTCTTTAACCTCCTTCCCTTATTCGCTGGGCTGTGCCCTGCCGAGGTCGACCTCGACCTCGCGGATATAGCCCCGGGAGACATAGCGGATCTTGA
>DBEWII010000142.1:0-5008 GCA_048384935.1 Collinsella aerofaciens
CGTCCTCAAGCTCATGGTGCTTCTTGTCGGCCGCATGCTCGATCGCGTGCATCTTGTTGAGCATATCGTGAATCTTTGCGGGGTCGAAGTTCTCGAAAATCTTGGTGAGCAGCTCGGCGGCCTGGACGGCAAGGTCGGCGCAGGCGACGTAGTTGTCGAAGTAGAACGAATCGGGTTTCTTTGCCATGAGTGGGTCCTTTCGAGGCGAAGACGGGTGGGCGAAGTATTACGGTCCGGATGGACGCTCGGTTTGACTAGATGAACATCATGAACAGCTTGGCCATGACAAAGCTGATGAGTCCGCAGGCGGGGAAGGTAAAGAACCAGGTGAACATCATGTCCTTGACCACGCCAAAGTTGATGGCCGAAAGGCGCTTGACGGCACCGACGCCCATGATGGCGCAGGTCTTGATGTGGGTGGAGGACACGGGGATGCCGGTAAGGGTGGCAAGCAGCAGGTTTGCGGCGCCTGCGAGGTCGGCGGAGAAGCCCTGGTACTTTTCGAGCTTGACCATGCTCTGGCCGACGGACTTGATGATGCGCTCGCCGCCCACGCTGGTGCCGATACCCATAGTGGCCGAGCACAGCAGCATAATCCAGATGGGGATGCCTGCATCGCCGACGCTCGTCTGGCCGCTGGCAAAGGCCACACCTAAAAAGAGCACGCCGATGAACTTCTGTCCATCCTGCGCGCCGTGCATAAAGCTCATGGCCGCAGCGCTCGCGATCTGAGCGTATTTAAAGAAGACATTGGCACGTCGCCTGTTGGCGGCGGCGAAAAGAATCGAGACGAGCTTGCACAGGACCCAGCCCATGACAAAGCCCAAGCCGATGGAGAGCGCCAGACCGTAGATAACCTTCATCCACTCGTGGACGTTGACGCTGCTCGCGCCGCCGAGGGCGATAGCGGCACCGGTCAGGCCGGCGATGAGGCTGTGGCTTTGCGAAGTGGGGATGCCAAAACGCGACGCTGTGGCGCCGTAGACGACGATGGAGAACAGCGCCGCGCATAGGCAGGCGAGCGCCATGGTGCTATTTCCGCCAAAGTCGACGATATGTGAGATGGTGTTGGCGACGCTCGCGTTAAAGTGCGTCATGATGAGTACGCCGAGGAAGTTGAATGCGGCGCTCATGAGAATGGCGGCACGGGCGGGCATGCAACGCGTAGTGACGCAGGTCGCGATGGCGTTGGGCGCGTCGGTCCATCCATTGACGAAGATGGCGCCCAACGCGAGGATCACGGTGACGGCAAGGACTGGGTTCGACACAATTTGGCCGAGGAAGGTTGAGAACGTTACGTCCATATATGGGCTTTCTCGAAGTTTGCAGGCACGTTACAAAAACATGATAAATCGTATCACCTCCTGCGGGTCTCTTTACCGAGTTCTGATGGGAGAAGTGAACTTTTTGGCACTAAAATTGAATATTTGCCCTGTTGACCGCGGGTGTTCTTTTTGCTAACACGCCATGCGGACACGTGTGATTACTACGACACTCCAAAACCACAGTCTGTTCGCTTTACAACATACAAACATGCGTTCGATAATAGGAGGCATGGAATATCGACAGACAGACGGCAAAACTCGGCGCGTACACAAGCAGTATGTGGACGTCGTGGCTCGCATCCTCGCGGGCGGACAGGTTGTGCCGGTTACCGTCTGCTGGGTTGACGGTCGCTGCTTTACGATTGACGAGATTGTCTCGTCTACCGGTTTTGGCCTGACGGTTCACGGCATTCGTACGGCGACTTATAAGGTTCGTTTTGGTGGACATGCGACCGAACTGTATCTGGAAGAACAGGCACGCGAGCGACCGGATGGCTCGCAGACTCATCTGATGCGTTGGTGGGTGTGGGCGTTCGACCGAACACTCGAGAGCGAGCGTCGCAGGTAAGAACGCGTGGCGTTCGGGTACAATGGCAGGAAACTTGTCAGCTACGGTGCCGTCGCGGTGCTTTTGAAAGGACGAAATTATGAACGATATCCAGGGCTATCAGAACGGCCTCATCGAGACCGGCGCAAGCCGCGCCAAGGAGATGTCGCCGCGCGCGTACAACCTTGTCATGTCTGCCCTGATCTTTTTGGGCTTTTGCGCCATGGGCGCCGGCGCCTATTTTACGAGCACCATGTCGTTTGCGCGCATGATGATGAGCGGCGCCGCTTTGCCGCTGGTCTTTGGCTCATCTATTTTGACCATCGTCGGCATGGTCATGATGTCGGCTGCTGCCAGCAAACAGTCCGTGGGCCTGTCGCTCGTGGGCTACGTGGTCTTTGCGAGCACCTTTGGTCTGACGGCGTCGTTTGGTCTTGCAAACTACGACCTGCCAACCATTAACACCGCCTTTATCGCCACGGCCGCCATCACCTTTGTCTTTGGTGCGCTGGGCGTGACCTTCCCCAAGTTCTTCCAGCGTGTGTATGGCATTGGTTTTGGCATCCTGCTTGCCACGATTCTGGTCGAGATCGTGCTGATGTTCATGGGCGTTTCGCAGTCCATCACCGACCTGATCGTGATTGTGGTGTTCGCCGGCTTCATCGGCTACGACACCTATGTGGCAACGACGGTGCCGCCCACGCTGCCCAACGCCGTACTTATGGCATCCAACCTGTTCGTGGATATTATCAACGTGTTCCTGCGCATTCTGAACATCCTCGGCCGTCGCGATTAAAGCGCGGCATTGCGATGCTTCCTGCCGGACACGGTAAAACGATGCGAAAGGCGGTCCTTCGGGACCGTCTTTTTTGTGTGCGGCGGGGTATCATGGATGGGAAAAGCCGATAGCGGCAGCGACAGGAAAGGTGGCCATGTATGGCAGACGTCGACAGCAGGAACCGTAACCGCAGGTCCAACCGAGCGGGTCAGCTCAATCCCAAGCGTGAGGCACGTGCCAAGGCCGCCGAGCGCCATGTGACGGCTGTGTCCGAGGCCTGTGCCAAGGACATCGAGCGTTCGCTTGCCGGCGTGCGCGAGTTCGATGGTATGCCTGCCGGTTTTGTCGCGGCGATGAAGACCAGGGTCCAGAAGGCAGCGGCTGCTGAGGAGCAAGCTGCCGAGGACGTCGAGGCTGCCGAGGTCGAGGCTACTGAGGCTGCTGAGGTCGAGGCTGCGGTCGATGCCGAGGTGGCGCCCGAGCCCGTCGAGGAGGCCACCGAAGCCGAGCCCGCGCCTGCCGCCGAGGAGCCCGCTCCGGTCCTGCCCGAGGTCACCGTGCTCGACGCCTCTGCCACGCAGGCCATTCTGGATAACGGTCGAGGCTACGCGCAGTTCTGCGACATGGCTGTGCTTGCCTTTGCCTCGTTCACCAATCCGGGCGGTGGCTACATCCAGGGCTATCTGGGCCAGGAGGCCACGCTGTGCGCCGATTCGTACCTGTACAATGTCCTCGATAAGCAGCGTAAATGGTACGGCGAGAACCGTCGCCGCAACATCAACTGTGAGCTGTACCGCAACCGTGCGCTGGTGGTGCCCGCGGTGCGCTTCGACCGCAAGCATGTGCACGCCTATGCCGACGTAATCGTCGCCGCTGCACCCAACGCCAAGCGTGCTCGCCAGGAGTACCGCGTGAGCGACGATGCCTTGCTTGACGCCCTGCGCGACCGCATTCGCTTTGTGCTTGCTATCTGCGATGAGCTGGGCCGCGAGAAGCTCGTACTGGGTGCTTGGGGCTGCGAGAACAACGGCTTTGACGCCGAGGCCGTGGCCGAGCTCTTCCGCAAGGAGCTCGCATCGGGCGACTTCAAGGTCAAGCAGGTCTTCTTTGCCGTGCCCTCTACGCGCTGGGACGAGGATTTTGCCAAGTTCGAGCACGTGCTGGCAAACTTCCCCGAGCGCAACGAGGAGTCCTATGCCCAGGTTGCCGCCCGCGCCGCAGCCGCTCGTGCCGCCGAGCAGGCCCAGGCAGCAGCCGAGGACGATGAGGACGAGGACGACTGGCGCAAGTACCTGTAAGCGGTGCGCGCGATGTGATATGCCAAGCCGACGGGAGGGATTGCTCCCGTCGGCTTTTTACGGAATGGGGAACTCAAGATGAAAAACGTTCTGTGCTTTGGTGACAGCAACACCTATGGCTATGATCCGGCGGGTATGCGCGACGGCACCGCAGTGCGCTATGCGCAGGATGTGCGCTGGTGCGGTGTGGTGCAGCGTGACCTGGGTGAGGGTTGGCATGTGATTGAGGAAGGCCTAAATGGTCGCACGACGGTGCGCGACGATATGTGCCATCTGGACACCAACCTCAACGGCATTCGCGCGCTGCCGATGCTGCTCGAAGCCCATAAGCCACTGGACGCGATCGTGATTATGCTGGGCACCAACGACTGCAAGACGGTCTTTGGCGTGACAGCCTCCGATATCGCCCGTGGCGCCATGGCACTGATTCGCGCCGTCCGCGCGTTTCTGTGGACCGACGCTGCGCCTTGTCCGCGCATTCTGCTGATGGCTCCTATCAAGATCAAGCCGCAGATCGCCGACGTATATATGACCGATTTTGACGAGCATTCCGTAGAAGCCTCGGAACATTTTGGTGAGTACTACGCGCATGTGGCTGAGCAGTTTGGCTGCGACTTTTTGAATGCCGCCGATTTTGCCGAGCCGGGCGATATCGATTATCTGCACATGATGCCCGAAAGCCACGAGAGCTTGGGGCATGCCGTGGCAGCCAAGCTCCAAGAGATGCTCGGTGAGTAGTGCAGCCCCAAACCAGTACAAAAGTTCCCCTTGCGGCGGCTTGTTTCGTTGGTTTGTCTTGATCTGTAACAGCTGTAAGGCCGAAAACGGGCTAGATGTTACAGATTGAGATTATTCAGGTTGATATCGGTCGTTTGTCTCGATCTGTAACATCTAGGGTCGATTTTGCCGAGTTAATGTTACACATCGAGATTATCTTCTCAATGGAATTTGGATGTCTCGATTTGTAACAGGTGGGCCGAAAAATGGACTCTAACTGTTACAGATCGAGATGTTTGTGGGAACCACCGCAAAGGTGCCTGTCCCCTTTGCGGTGGTTTTG
>DBEWII010000143.1:0-9027 GCA_048384935.1 Collinsella aerofaciens
CGGAACTCGACGCCAGCTCACGGATGGTCTCGTGATACACGTCATCGAATGAATCGAGCGGGGACTCGGTACCGTAATGATGGTAGTACCACCAGTAGCAGGGATAATTGTCATAGAAGCCGTCGGCCTCGCGCACCTCGGGCGGCACGGCCTCGGCAAGCTGACGCAGCACTTCCTTGGAAACACCCAGCGCCACGCCCATCACCAGCAGCTTGTTCCACAGCACCAGATCGCCGAGGACGGCTTCCTTTAGACGAGTGAAGTCCTCGAGCCAATGCTTAAGTGCCTTGCAGCGAGCCGCCACCTCGGCGCCCTCCGGCGTAAAGCGGCGGAACGTAAGGCCCACGCCGATACCCACCAGCACAATCGGCACCGAGATAACCGCGGCGGTAATGTTCGTCTGTGCGCCATCGGTAAAGAAGATAGATCCCACGGGAACAAAGGCAATCAGGATACCAAGAACCAGGCAAGACACCATTGCAACAATGCCGTCCGAGGCAACGTACTCGCTATCGGCCAACTTGCCCTTAACGGTGTTCTGATAGTCCTCGAGCTTATCGCCCACGGGCGTAGTGTGCTGCTTGACGTAGTGCTGCAGCTCGTCAAACGTGCGCGAGCGATCGCCGTTCTCGTCAGGCTTAGCACCGGCAAAGAAGACCTTGAGCACCATGTGGTCAATGCCCTTGGCCGACTTCCAGCCCGCATCGCTCACCGTCACGCGATACGTCTGCTCTTCTTTTTCACGCCCCAACAGACCCTTCTTGGCCTTGGTCACGGTCGCCTGCTCCAGCTTGATCACACGGTCGTCAGTGAGCTTCATGAGCGTGGCGATATATGCCTGATCGGGCACCTCGTTCCAGCTCATGAGGGCCGAAAGCACGGCGGGATGGTCGGCCGAAGGCACATCGCGGAAATATTCGTCCTGGAAAAGCGGCTTGGGCTTGCGCTTGCGCAGCTTGAGCATAACGATTGTGCCGGTAAAGGCCACCGCCGCAACAACACTTAGCACGGCAAGTGCATTGGCAATCATGCGAGCGTGAGCGCGGCGGGCGTTAGCTTCGTCGGCCCATTCCTTCTCTTCACTCAGGATCGTTGACATGCGCTCTTCGCCCGCGGCGGCAAGCTGCGGCACCCAGTCGCTGGGGAAGGCGATGCGTGCCTCGGCGAATTCGCCCTGATGCACGCAGGGAATGGTATAGGTGACCATGGGCTCGTCCTCATCGAGCGACACGTCGCCCGCCAGCGGACCGTGGCCCCATGCGCGGAAGTTATCGCCTTTGACGGCCGCCGTCCCGGCAGCGGCATTTGCGAAGCGCACTTCCATCTCGACATCGTCGGAATCCGCAGACCAGCCGTCGCCCACGAACTTCCAGTAGAGCTCGGCGGTATCGGCCCAGTTCATAACCGCACCGGTCATGGTGTAGCTCACGTAATAGATCGCGCTGTCGCCGCTCTCGTGGGGGCTGAACACCTTAATCCTTACGCCGTCACCGGCCTGCTCGACCGTGTAGACGCCAGAATCGCCCTTGTTCGCGCTATCGACTTTGTTAAACGCGGTGTCCCCTTCCTCGACACTCAGCACATCGACGCCCGCCGTGCCACCCTGCTGGTTGGTACCCGTATTAATCTCCCAAAACACGCCGTTGATGTCGTCATCGAAATCAAACTGGCGCCCCTCGACAACGGTCAGCGATCCATCGGCCTCGACCGTGGCACTGATGTAGGTTTGGGTCATGGAATACCCGTCGGCACGTGCAACGGCGGGCAACAGCAGCAGCGCGCACGCGACGAGCGCGCAAATGGAAGCAAATCGCGCAAACGGGCAGCGCTGCCGACAGGTCTTGGCAACGGGGGCGTTCATAGGCACATCCTTTGTCTGTGATACCAGTAGCGTCATTGTCCCACGTTTGCGGGTTCATGTGACGAACATCTAGGTCAGCGGAGTATCAAACGGGACGAAAGTCACGCCCGCGGCCGGCACCTGGGGACGTTCCTTATCTGCCGGCAATCTGGGACACTCCTTGGCATAGCCCGCTCCGGCAATAGATACCACTTCACAGCTCCGTCACAGGTGTAGCGGCTTTGTGTGGGCGCGGCACGCGCTGATTGAGCCGCCAGCCGAGGGGCATAAAGCAGTTGAGCGAAAACGGTTTGCCCCTTTGCCGTTCGCTCGAGGATCATGTCCCCCTTTTCCGCGGAAACCCCGGCAGTTGCGAAGAGCTGCCGGGGTTTCTGTCGTTTGTGAGGCTAAGTCGGTACGCAGCGATCGAGACCTTGAGCCGCAAACCCACCGTGCGCAATGCGCACCGCCGCCAACTTGTGAGCGCAGCAACGCCTTCCCTGCCAAGCCCCGCGCTATACTCGTCCGCATGGATATCAACGCACGCAACATAGCAACACACGCCGCGGACGCACCAGCAACGGCAGCGCCCACCCCCGTCGTGGGCCGCTTTGCCCCGTCGCCCTCGGGCCGCATGCACTTGGGCAACGTGTTCAGCTGCCTGTGCTCGTGGCTTTCGGCCCGCAGCCAAGGCGGCAGCATCGTGCTGCGCATCGAGGACCTGGACGATCGCTGCAAGCGCCCGGAACTTGCCACTCAATTGATTGACGACCTGGCCTGGCTGGGACTGGAGTGGGACGAAGGCCCCTACTACCAGCACGATCGCCTGGATTTGTACGAGGACGCCCTGCGTCAGCTGCAAGACGCCGGCCTCACCTATCCCTGTTTTTGCACGCGTGCCGAACTCCACGCCGCGAGCGCGCCGCACGCGAGCGACGGCACGCCCATCTACCGCGGCGCCTGCCGAGACCTTTCTGCCGAGGAGGTTGCCCGCCGCAGCGCTCTGCGCGCTCCGGCCACGCGCCTGCGCGTACCCGCCGTCGACGACCTCGCAAACGATGTGATCGAATTCGTGGACCGCACGTATGGAGCCCAATGCGAAGCACTCGCCACCGAATGCGGCGACTTTTTGGTGCGCCGCAGCGACGGCGTTTTTGCCTACCAGCTAGCCGTGGTGGTCGACGACGCCGCCATGGGCGTCACCGAGGTCGTGCGCGGATGCGATCTGCTGGGCTCCACGCCGCGCCAAATCTACCTGCAGCATTTGCTGGAACTTCCCACGCCGCACTACGCGCACATTCCGCTGCTCATGTCGCCGGATGGCCGCCGCCTTTCCAAGCGCGACCGCGACCTGGACCTGGGCGAGCTCCGCACCCGCTTTGGCGCGCCCGAGGCACTACTGGGCTGGCTCGCCGGGCAAACAGGCATCGCGCCGGACGCCACACCGCGCTCTGCCGAGCAGCTGGTCGAGCACTTTAGCTGGGGTGTTATCCGCACGCATCGGGAAAACATCACTGTAACGGTCGAGTAGCCAGCCACCCCGCCCCTACGCGACATCCCAGGGCTGGAGTTCGTCGCCCAGGCGGACAATACAGTCGTAGAGCACGGTGTGGCACTCGGCTGGGTTGGCGTCACGATGAAAATGCCCGTAGTACCAGCGCTTGTAGTCCAGGTGGTCCTCCAGCTCGTCGAAAAACGTGGTGAGTCGATCGACATCGGGATAATTCCATCCAGGTGCCGGGTAAAGCGTGGCCGAAAGCATGCGCGTGGAGCAGGTATGGGTGATCGCATAGTCGACCTTCCAACCCACGCTGTCGAGCTTTGCCCGCGCCTCCTCAAAGTTGCGCTCGTCCGGCAGCTCCTGCGGCCACCAGCTGGAATACGGAATGCGGTATTCCTTATCCACGCTCGTGGCGCCGCCCATGGTAAAGATCGTTGAGCCGTCGAGCTCAAAAACCTCACCGCGCGTCAGGCGTCGGATGGGCGAGGTGTCCGACAGACGCTGCGTCAGGCCGCCGTGCCACAGCTCCATGGGGCGCTCCGACCAGTGATCGAAACGCTCGTGGTTGCCGTCGACAAACAGCACGGTATAGGGGCGCGACTCCAGCCAGGCGATGTCGGCACATTCCTCGGCAGAGAAATCCCACGGAAAGCCAAAGTCGCCCGCGATGATGAGATAGTCGTCACTTGTCAGACCATCCCCAAGATCCCAGTCGCGAAGCTTTTGCATGTCGACGCCGCCGTGAATATCGCCCGTCACATAGACCGTCATCGGATCACCACTTCCCTGTAAGTCGCTAGCCCACATTCTGCACGATCACTAAGTCAACCGTTCCAGCCCTTCCATCCTTTGGGACCTACCCCTCGCTCTTCCATCCAAACGGGTCAAACACCCAAAAGATCAGATCGAGCACGCCGCCGGTCATCGTGGCGCCGGCAAGAGCCATGCAAACATGCAGAAAGCTGGCACTTCGGAGCACGTCGAACGGCCCCAGAACAGCCAGCAGCGCGACCGCTGCGCCGGCTACGCACAGCGCGAGGCACGGCCCCGCGTCCTTGACGCGCTTCTTTGCGAGATGCTTTGCGTTGTCACTCATCGGTATCGAACTCCTTAGAGGGTCGTTGTTCAGACGCATGCCGCCGCGGCAGAGCGGGGCGGCAGGGTAAGTGTCACATGCTGTGCGGACATCAATGGAGAAACCGCCTGCTCGACCAACCTTTGACGCCGTTTTGCACCGGCACCACATCCCCCGCTATCGAGGTCTAATACTTTTCCCACCGCTACCCAAAAACTCATCCAACGTTAATCTTGGCTCAAGAATCGCTTAATCTATAACCTGCACTATAGAGTTCGACCAAGGGCGGGGCGGCGCCGCGCAACGCAGGCCGCCGAACGCAACGCTCGCGCCCGGGCAGATCGCCCGGCGTCGCGCCCATCGAACGAAAGGACAGGTCATGGACGACCTCGAAAAAGTTGAAACCATCCGCACCAAGTGCAACGTGAGCTACACCGATGCCAAAGCCGCGCTCGACGCCGCCGACGGCAACGTTTTGGACGCCATCATTTGGCTCGAGTCGCAAGGCAAGACCCAGACCACGTCGGCGCACGCCGCCACCGAGTCCGCGCCGGTCGACGAACCCTCGGCCGAGATGGTCGCCGCGCAGGCCGCCTACGAGAAGTCGAGCGAAAAGACCGACTTCTCCAAGAAGATGGACAGCGTGTGGGAGTACCTCAAAAAGCTCTTCCGCCTGAGCCTGGACACCAAGTTTATCGCCACGCGCCGCGATGCAATCATCCTCAACATCCCCATCCTGATCCCCATCATCGCCCTGTTTGCCTGGGGCGCCACGATATGGCTGATGCTGATCGGCCTGTTCTTTGGCATGCGTTACCGCATCGATAGCGACGGCGACGTGCCCGGCAGCATCAACAACCTTATGGATCACGCCGCCGACGCCGCGGACGACATCAAGCAAAATCTGAACGACGACAAGTAATCGCAAACGGGGGCACGCATGGCACGGATCCTGATCGTAGAGGACGAGGAGAAAATCGCCCGCTTTGTGACGCTCGAGCTGGAGCACGAGGGCTACCAGGTGGAACACGCCGCCGATGGCCGCACCGCCGTGGACCTGGCGCTGGAGCGCGACTACGATCTGATTCTGCTCGATGTGCTGTTGCCGCAGCTCAACGGCATGGAGGTCCTGCGGCGCGTCCGCAAGCACAAGGACGTGCCGGTGATTATGGTCACCGCGCGCGATGCCGTGATGGACAAGGTGGCCGGGCTCGATGCCGGCGCCGACGATTACCTGACCAAGCCGTTTGCGATTGAGGAGCTGTTCGCACGGATCCGCGTGGCGTTGAAGCGCTCGGAGGCCGTGCGGGCGGCTTCGGGCGTTGGCGGCATCGGGACGGGCGCGGCAGGCGGCACGGGTGTCGGCGCCACTGCGATGCCCCCGGTCAGTGACTCGACCCAGGTTTCCGCCTCGCTCTCCCCCGCCACGCTCGCCGTGGGCTCGGTTGCGCTCGACCCCGACCGCCGCGAAGTCACGGTCGGCGGCTCGCCCATCGCGCTCACTGCCCGCGAGTTCGACGTCCTCGCCCTGCTTATGGCGCACGCCGGCACCGTGCTCACGCGCGAGCGCATCGCGCACGAGGCGCTGGGCTACGAATACGTGGGCGACACCAACAACGTCGACGTGCACATCGCGCACCTGCGCGCCAAGATCGAGGACGCCGGCGGCGCCCGCATCATCCAGACCGTGCGTGGGGTGGGCTATGTCTGCCGCGCGTAACGCCGAGGCCAAGCGCGTCACATCCATCGCCCGCGCCATCAACTGGAGCTATATGTGGCGCCGCTTGATGAGCTACGTCTGGCTCGATCTGCTGCTGATGGTGATTGCGGCGGCGATCCTCGTCTATGGATACAACCAGACGCTGCCCGACGGCGCGTTTACCGCAGGATGGATCCCCGGTGCCACCGTTCACGGCATGTCGCTGACGCCCGCGCGCGGCTGGGACCCGACAACGCTCACCTATACCGTCGAGCTTGCGCGCACCACCAAGACCTTCCCCCTCGCGCAGGACCTCGTCACGCTATGGCCTCTCTACCTTGTCGTTGTGGGTTGGCAGGTCATCAGCGTGCTCAACATGCTCGGCGGCGCCCGCCGCGTGCGCCGCACCATGGCGCCGCTCAACGATCTGGCCCTGCGCGTGGACGAACTCGGTCGCATGCAGCTCTCCGGCGGCAAAATGGAAACACTGGAGCAGGCCATCGCGCGCGCAAGCGTCGACTCGCCGAGCGTCACCACCGGCGACGCCGATCTGGCGAGCATCGAGGTCGCACTCAACCGCCTACTGCGCCAGATGCAAGAGGCCAAGCTGCAGCAGATGCGCTTTGTCAACGATGCGAGCCACGAGCTGCGCACGCCCATCGCGGTGATTCAGGGCTACGTAAACATGCTCGACCGCTGGGGCAAAGACGACCCGGACGTGCTGGCGGAGTCTATCGCCTCGCTCAAGGCCGAAAGCGAGCACATGCAAGAGCTCGTGGAGCAGCTGCTGTTTTTGGCGCGCGGCGATGCCGGGCGCACGGTCCTGCGGCGCGCGAATACCAACCTGGCCGCACTGGTCGGCGAGGTATGCGAGGAATCGCAGATGATCGATACCGAGCACACGTATCGGCTGGCCTTTGACGCTGCGCTTGTCAGCGACCCACGCTGCGACGCGCCCGTTGACGTGGCGCTCGTGAAGCAGGCTCTTCGCGTGATCGTGCAAAACGCCGCCAAGTATTCGGCCGCGGGCACGCCCATCTCGTTTGGCGTAGCGTCGGATGCGGGCGCGGGCACGATCGACATAAGCGTTGAGGACGAGGGCATCGGCATGAACCAGGAATCCGCAGCTCACGCGTTCGAGCGGTTCTACCGTGCCGACAACGCGCGCGATGCCGGCGCGCAGGGTTCGGGCCTGGGGCTCGCTATCGCCAAGTGGATCGTCGACAGCCACGGCGGCGTCATCGGCGTGACCTCGGTCGAGGGCGTCGGCAGCCGCTTTACGATTCGCCTGCCGCGGTAGGAAGCCCCTCGACATAAATAAAGGGATAGGGCCACGCAGCCCTATCCCTTTTTGCTAGCTATGACAGCTTGTGCGCTACTCGCGGCACAGGTGCACGGCGAAGCCGGCGAACTCGCGCTTAAAGTACACGAGTTTGGTACCACCGTCGGGTAGCAGCGCGCGCGACTCCTCGTTGACCTCGAGCCCGCGCTCGGCAAACCACTTCTCAGCCGCATCGATGTCGTTGACGGCAAAGCCGATGTGGCCCTTGGTGCCACGACCGTTCTGCTTCATGGTCTCGACCAGCGAATCGTTAAAGTACGAAACCGGGGTCTCGATGACGGGCAGGCCCATCATCGTCGAGAACAGCTCCGCGATCTCCAGGGCGTCTGCCGGGTCGGCGGCGTTAATGCCCACATGGGCAACGCGCATGCCAAAGAGCTCGACCGGGTTGGCGTTCTGCTCACTCATACAGGCAGTGCCTACTGAGCCATGACGTCGAGAACGGCCTTCTCGGCAGCGACGCGGTTCATGCCGGTCATGAAGGGCACGCCGCTCACGTACGGGCAGGTGAGGCCCTCGGGGGCAACGGTGGTGGCGATCAGCAGGTCGGCGCCCTCGTCGCAAGCGTCCTTGGCCTCGGAGATGGCGCACTGCACGATCTCATACTTGCCGGCATAACCGTTGGCGTCGAGCATGGTAGCGACCTTCTGGGCAACGAGCGTGGAAGTAGCAGCGCCAGCACCGCAAGCCAAAACGATCTTCTTCATAGGTAATGTCTCCCTTCATGGTTTACTTTAGGTAAGTGTACCGCAGCGAGCGATGGCACTCGGCCTCGATGAGCTTTTATGCCAGTTTGCTTGCGCGCTGCGTATAATACATCTAGTACGTGTTGTCATACCGCTCGCTTTATGAGCGACTAAGGACCCTAACATGCCCGATTCCCGCACCCTCTGGACCGCCGTCGTTATCATCTGCATCGCCGTGTCGGTGTTCTTTAGCGTCAAAAAACGCACCACGTTCAAGCGTCTGCAGCAGCTTATGGCTGCCAAGCAGTGGGACGAGTTCGATCGTTTGCTCGACGGCAAACTCACCAGCATGCTGTACCCGCGCTACAACCGCGACTACCTGCGTCTGAACTCCTATCTGCTGCGCGAGGACCACGAGCGCGCCAGCGAGATGTTCGACCTGCTGCTGGGTCTCAACCTCCCCAAGATGCAGCGCGTCGACTTGGTGATTAAGGCCTTTAACTACTACGTTGGCCAGGAGGACCGCAAAAAGTCCAAGGAACTGTTGCACGAGATCAAGGGCTTTGAGGGCGGTCAAGCCGAGGCGGTTGCACACGAGTGTCAGCTGATGTACGACACGATGATCCTCAAGCGCCACAACGACATTCCCGAGCTGGAGCGCATGCTCAAGGATGCCGGTGACGACAAGGTCAAGAGCTGCCGCCTGGAATACCTGCTGGCCCTGCAGTACAAGAACAAAGGCGACGAAGCCAAGTTCCAGGAGTTCCTGGAGAAGTCGGGCCAACACTCGATGGCCGTCAACGCGTAACGGACGGCTTGTGCTAGACTTCTAGTCTCACGGGGGCGTGGCGGAATTGGCATACGCAGGAGACTTAAAATCTCTC
>DBEWII010000144.1:0-17716 GCA_048384935.1 Collinsella aerofaciens
GGGGCTGGGGCGCGGCCGCGGGCCCCCGCACGCCCGCCGGCGTCCCCGTCTCACCGGCGGGCACGACCTCGCCCGTTGTCTCCGCCGCACGAACGGACGCACCTGCATTCGCGCCAGCGAACGGCGACACGACGATATCGGCCCGAGCGCGGTCGGACGCAATGTCAACCCCCTCAGGCGGCTGTCCCGAAATCGGCATGTCGGAATAGAGCGCCACGCGCCCGCCCGAAAGCAGCCGCGCCGACACTCGCTTGATGGCCTCGGGATTCGAAACGGCGAGCCCCGCACAGCGCGCCCACGTATCCACCGCCCACACGCCGCGGACGTCGGTCGCCGTGGTGATGACGGGGATGGCCCCTGCCGCGCGTGCCACAGTTTGCGCAAGCTCGTTCGCACCGCCCAAATGCCCCGACAAAAGCGGGACGGCAAAGCGCCCCGCCTCGTCGATCGCCACAACCGCGGGATCGTTTGCCTTCGAGGCGACATGCGGCGCGATCGCCCGCACGGCGATGCCCGCCGCGCCCACGAACAGAAGCGCGTCCGACGCTTCCCACGCGAGCGCCGTCCATGCGCGCAGGTCGGCCTTCCCCTCGCCGAACCCGCGCGAAACGGAAACGCCCCAGCCAGGGTCGTCTTCACCTGTCTGCGCGCAATCGGAAAGCGCGTGTGCGGTGCGCACCGCCAACGCATACCCCCTCTCAGTGAACGCTATGCAGGAAACCCTCATCTAGCGCACCACCATCGTCGAGAAGTAGCTGCCCCGATCGGGCACATCGTCGAGCGAACGGTACACGCGCTCGCCCGGAAGCCCACAGTCCTCTACGAGCTCGGCACCGTCGAAGGCGCCCTCCTCGCGAAGGATGCGCTTCGTGTCCGCAAGCGAGCGGCGCGCCTTCATGACCACTTTCGTCCCCGGCCAGCCGATTGCGCGGCGCACCCCGTACAGCACGCCTTTACTCATACGTCGCCCCCAATTTCCCGATAACTGCATCGGCGCACGACGTGCGGAAAAGCTCGCGGCGCTCGGCGTCGAACACGACCGCGGCGATGTCGCATGCGCCCGCCGCGCGACGGCGCAACCTGTCCTCGATTGCCGCAGCGAGCGAAGCGCGCGCAGCGTCCCCCACGCCGGCGGCCTCGATTACCTCGAGCGCCGCCGCGGTCGTGACCGACGACATGATCACGCGCACGGTCTTCGCGCCCGCGCCGGCCAAGGCCGCGTGGGCGGCCAGAATCTCCGCGCGGCAGTCGGCGGTACGCGAATGGGTGTCCATGATGCCGCCAGCGACCTTCACCAGCTTGCCGATGTGTCCCACAAGAAGGACATTGGTGAATCCCTCGCGAACGCAGCAATCAATCGCATCGCCCACAAAGTTGGAGATGAAGACCACCGGCGCACCGTTTAGGTGGAAATGCCCCGAGATGAACTGCCCGCCGTAGTTGCCGGGCGTGAGCACTACTCCGCGCCGCCCCATAGCCGCATGCTGCCGAATCTCGAGCTCGATGCTGTCACGCAAGGCAGCGAGGCTGCGCGGCTCGACGATGCCCGTCGTTCCCAGGATGGAGATGCCGTCCTCTATCCCCAGGTGCGGGTTGAAGGTCTTTTCGGCAAGGGCCACACCCTCGGGTACCGAAATCGTCACAGCAATGTTTCCAGAAAAGCCGTGCGCGGCGCACACCTCACGCACCGCCGAAGTAATCATCGCGCGCGGCGTCGCGTTGATGGCGGCCGCCCCCACCGGCTGCTCGAGCCCGGGCAATGTCACGCGCCCCACGCCCACGCCGCCATCGACGGAAACTTCCGATTCGCGCGCGGGCACGTCCTTGCTGCCCGCAGCACCCGTGCCCGACCCCGCATGTTCCACGTGCGCGTACACGAGTACGCCGTCAGTCACATCGGCATCGTCGCCTGCGTCCTTTCGCACGGCGCACTGGGCGCACCCCTCGCCGATGCATGCGTCGACCACGTTCGCCTCGACGGGCAGCCCGCCGGGGGTGACGATCGACACGAGGCCGACGGGCTTTCGTGACAAGAGCATCTCGCAGGCCGCCTTCGCCGCGAGCGCGGCGCAGCTCCCCGTGGTGTAGCCGCAGCGCAGGCGGGTCGTCCCGGTATATATGTAGTGCTCGAAGGCCACGCTAGCTGCTCGCCTTCCGATACCCCGTGGAAAACGAAGGGTCGTAAAGCTTGCTGCGCTCGTACGACTCCGCTTGCGCGCCGTTGTGTGCAAGCCTGCCGCGAGCTCCGAGCACGCGGCCCACCACCACGAGCGCCGTGCGGTCGATGCCCTCTCGCGCGCCCGCATCGGCGAGCGTGCCCACTGTGCATCGCACCACGCGCTCCTCAGGCCAGGTCGCCTTGTACACGAGCGCCGCCGGCTCGTCGGAGCTGCGGCCCGCAGCCAAAAGCTCGGCGGAAAGCTCGGCGAGCATACCCGAGCTCAGGAAGATGACCATAGTCGAGCCGCTTTCCGCCATGGTGCGCATGCCCTCGCCCGCGGGCATGGGGGTGCGCCCGGAAAGCCGCGTGATCACGACCGACTGGCTGATTCCCGGCAGCGTGTATTCCTGGCGAAGCGCCGCCGCGGCACCGCAAAAGCTCGACACGCCGGGCACCACCTCGTAGTCCACGCCGCGCGCGTCGAGTGCGTCCATCTGCTCCTGGATGGCGCCGTACAGGCACGGGTCGCCCGTGTGCAGGCGCACCACGTCCTCGCCCCGCGCATCTGCCGCGCACATCACGTCGAGCACTTCCTCCAAGGTCATGTGCGCGCTGTCGTAGACGATGCAGGATTCCTTGCACTCGGCGAGCAGCTCGGGGTTCACAAGGCTCCCCGCCCAAACGACCACGTCGGCCGCGCACAAAAGGCGCGCCCCGCGCAGCGTGATAAGGTCGGCGGCGCCCGAGCCAGCGCCAACGATATGAATCATCCGAGCCTTCCCTTCCCGTTTCTCATCGCAACCGTTTACGCTGCCATTCGCGCAGCGGCCAAAACACGGCGCCCGCAGCGGCAATCGGCGCAAATACGCAGGCAGGAGGCGCAATGCCGCCCGCCCTGGCTTTGACACGTTCAAAAGTGCCCACTATCATAGTAAAAGATTCGGCAACGAGCATATGACAATCGGATAAAAGGAAATGACCGGCGCGGCGCCCGCACAGCCCGCGCTGGCTTGCGGAGGAAACCAGGTGGGAATCCTGGGCAAGGGACATTACTGTATAGGACGCACGGGCGAACCGCCTCGCGCCCCAAGCCAGACTGCTTCGCCTTTTCCTCACGGCATCGCCGTGGCGTTAGCTCCTTGTGAACCCCGAGGGGTGCGCTTTTCTTTCGCTTGTGCCGACAAGCAACTGTCGCCGGGGGACCGGCAAACCGAGGAAAGGAAAAACCATGTCCGAACAGATGTCACGCCGCGGCTTCATGAGCGCCGCGGCAACCGGAGCCGTCGCGCTCGCCGGAGTCGCGCTCGCGGGCTGCTCCAACACCTCCGCGAGTTCCGAGAAATCGAGCGAAAAGGAGAAGGCCGTGAAGCCGGTCATCCTCGTCACGAGCTTCGGCACGAGCTACAACGACTCGCGCCACATCACCATCGGCGCCATCGAAGACGCTATCCGTGAGAAGTACTGGCAGGACTACGACATCCGCCGCGCCTTCACCGCGCAGATCATCATCGACAAGCTGAAGAAGCGTGACGGCATCACGATCGACAACATGACCGAGGCGCTCGACCGCTGCGTGGAAGACGGCGTGAAGGAAATCGTCGTGCAGCCGACGCATCTCATGGCTGGCCTGGAATACGCCGACGTGAAAGACGAGCTCGACAAGTACGCTGACAAGTTCGACAAGATCTCGCTCGGCGACCCGCTGCTCACCTCCGACGACGACTACAAGAAGGTGGCCGCAGCCATTAAGGAGAACATGGCGTCCTTCGACGACGGCAAGACGGCGCTGTGCCTCATGGGCCACGGCACCGAAGCCGATTCCAACGCCGACTATGCCAAGATGCAGGAAGTGTTTAAGAACGAGGGCTTGACGCAGTTCTTCGTCGGCACCGTCGAGGCTGAACCGACCTGCGAGGATGTTATCGCCGCCGCGAGCGCCGCAGGCTACAAGAAGGCCGTGCTCGCGCCGTTCATGGTGGTCGCGGGCGACCACGCGAACAACGACATGGCAGACGAGACCGACCCCGACAGCTGGGCTGCGAAGTTCGTGGCCGCCGGCTTCGAAGTGACGTGCCTGCTCCAGGGTCTGGGACAGAACGTCGCGGTCGACGACATCTACGTCGCGCACGTGGACGACGCCATCGCCAAGCTGTAAACTCGCCGCGCACGGGGGCGCCGGTCGCGTCCCCGTGCAACGGGCATGCGCCTTCCCCGACTGACGGCGCATGCCCGTTGCATTCGCATCCCGCCCGCCCACCGCACGGCGCGGGCGGTCGAAGCGATTGAAAGGAACCCCCTCCATGTTGAAGAAAACCCTCGCCTTCGCCCTGTCAGCGGCGCTTTTCGCGTTCTCGCTCGCCGGCTGCGGCGGAAATTCAATCGACAGCGCAAAGGCAAGCGATGCCGATTCCCAGGAAAAGACCGAACAGGCGGCCGATGCGCCCGAGGGCGCAAGCGCTGCCCCCATCACCGCCGACAAGGTGGCCGACGGCACCTATCCGATCACCGTAGATTCCAGCTCGAACATGTTCAGGATTGTGGACGCCCAGCTCATCGTGGAAAACGGCTCCATGCACTGCGTGATGACGCTTTCCGGCACGGGCTACGGCAAGCTCTTCATGGGCACGGGCGACGAGGCTGCCGCCGCGAGCGAGGCCGACTTCATCCCCTATGTGGAAAACGCGGAAGGCAAGTACACCTACGACGTGCCCGTTGAAGCGCTCGACGAGGACACCGCCTGCGCCGCGTGGAGTATTAGAAAAGAGCAGTGGTACGACCGCACGCTCGTGTTCGAATCCGCCGGCGTCGATCTGCGCGCCGACGCACTGAAGTAACGCCATGCGGTCGATTCTTCCCAAGGGGGAAAGCAGGAAGCGTCGCAGCATCGCGGTGCGCGCGATCGCCTGCGTTCTCGTCGCCCTGTTCGCGCTTCCCTTCGCGGGGTGCAGTGCGAGCCCGAACGCAACCGGTGGCACAGCAGGCTCTCAGGAATACACTGTGAGCGTCTCGCTCTCCGGCGGGTCAGGGCGCGCAAGCATCGCCTCACCCACCACAATTGTGAAGGATGGCGACACCTACACCGCGACCATCACCTGGTCGAGTTCGAACTACGACAAAATGACCGTCAACGGCGTGGACTACGCGCCCGTAAACGACGGCGGCAACTCCACGTTCGAGATACCCGTCACGCTCGACGAGGACATCGCCGTGTCGGCCGAGACCGTCGCCATGTCGACGCCGCACACCATCGACTACACGCTCCACTTCGACTCATCCACCATGAAGGAGAAATCGGGCGACGATGCAAGCGGCGGCTCCCCTGCGGGAACGGCTTCAAGCGCCGCGGCCGACTTCCACAACGCCGATTTGGGCTGCGGCTGGGAGCCGACGGGGGCGCTTCAGCTTGAATACGCCGAGCACTTCACTGTCGACGAGTACGAAGGCGGCCTGCGGCTTATCTGCATTTCGAACGGGGAGCGCTTCCTCGTGGTACCGCAAGATGCGAAGGTACCTGATGGGTTGAGCTCCGACATCGCGGTCATAAGGCGTCCCGCCAACAAGGTGTACCTCGTGTCGTCGGCGACGATGTGCCTGGTCGACGCGCTCGATGCGAACGACAACATCCTCATGTCGGGCACGAAGGCCGACGATTGCTCGGTCGCGGGCTTCAAAAGCGCACTCGAAAGTGGGGCGATCGCCTACGGCGGCAAGTACAGCGCGCCCGACTACGAGCGAATATCGGCCTCGGGCTGCACGCTCGCCATCGAGAACACCATGATCAACCACACACCCGATGTGAAGGAAAAGCTGCAGAAGCTCGGGCTCGTCGTGCTCACCGAACAGTCGTCGAGCGAGCCCGAAGCACTCGGGCGCGTCGAGTGGATTAAGCTTTTCGGCGTCCTGTTCGACAAGGAAGACGAGGCCGCGCACCTGTTCAACGAGCAGAAGGCCCGCGTCGAGCAAACGTCGAGGCTCGCGTCGTCAGGTAAAACCGTGGCGTATTTCTACATTAACTCGAACGGGGCCGCCGTCACGCGGCGGGCGGGCGACTACGTGGCGCAGATGATCGAGCTTGCAGGCGGCAACTACGCGCTCGATGACGCGCAGACGGCGTCGACGTCAGGTTCGTCAGTAACGCTCGAAATGGAGCGCTTCTACGCGACGGCGAAGGATGCCGACATCATCGTCTACAACGGCGCCATCGACAAATCGGTTGCCACCTTGAACGACTTTGTAGGCAAAAACGCGCTATTATCGCAGTTCAAAGCTATAAAGAACGGCAACGTCTGGGTCACAAGCGCCGACATGTACCAGCAGATGACTTCTACCGCCGACATTATCGACGAGCTGCACGGGGCGTTCACCGGCGATGACGCGAGCGACTTCCATTATCTGAGGAAGCTTGGCTAGCGTCATGAGAAGCCGGCTTTCCATGACATACGACGAATCGGGGCGCGCCGCGCGGTGTCGCGTCGTGACGGCGCTGCTCGCTGTTGCCCTCATCGTGCTCGTCGGGGCCAACCTGTGCATCGGGAGCGTGCTCGTGCCCGCAGACCACATCCCCGGCATCCTTTCGGGCGGCGCGGCCAATTCCATGGAAAGCCAGATCATCTGGGAGATTCGCCTGCCGCGCGTGCTTTCAGCCGTGCTTCTCGGCGGGGCACTTTCGCTCTCCGGATTCCTGCTGCAGACGTTTTTCAACAACCCCATCGCCGACCCGTTCATCTTGGGCGTCTCCTCGGGCGCAAAGTTCGTCGTCGCGCTTACGATGATCGTACTTCTGGGCGCGAACCAGGCCATGTCCTCGCCGGCCATGGTGGCCGCAGCGTTTCTGGGCTCGCTTATCACCATCGGCTTCGTGCTCCTCATCGCACGGCGCATAAGTTCCATGGCCATGCTGATCGTGGCGGGCGTCATGGTAGGATACATCTGCTCGGCGGCGACGAACTTCCTCATCGCCTTCGCCGACGACCAGTCCATCGTGAACCTGCACAACTGGTCTTTGGGTAGTTTCTCGGGTTCGAGCTGGGACGACGTCGCGGTCATCGCGGTCGTGGTGATCGCCATGAGCGCATGCGTATTCGCGATATCGAAGCCCCTTTCCGCCTTCCAGCTGGGAGAAGCCTACGCGAAAAGCGTCGGCGTGAACGTCGCACGCTTCCGTGTGGTGCTCGTCCTTCTAGCGAGCATGCTCTCCGCCTGCGTGACCGCGTTCGCTGGTCCGGTGTCGTTCGTAGGCATCGCGGTTCCGCATCTCGTTAAGTCGGCGCTGAAGTCGTCGAAGCCCATCCGCGTGATTCCTGCGTGCTTCTTGGGAGGCGCCATCTTCTGCGCGGGCTGCGATTTGATCGCGCGCACACTGTTCTCTCCCGTCGAGCTTTCCATCAGCGCCGTCACCGCCATCTTCGGCGCGCCGGTGGTTATCGCGCTCATGTTGAAGAAGCGGGTGAGGTAGATGGGGGAATTCGTGCCGCGGCCCAAAACGCTCGGAGGGGACATTCCATGCTTAGACAGTCCTGAGCTCGCACGAAAGCGCCAGAAGTCACTTTCGGCTCGTGCGGAACTGCGCGCGGAACGCCTCCTCCGAGCGGAGCCGAACCTCGAAACCCCGGTCGAAACGCAGGCTGACGGAGCGCCGCTTTTCCGCATAAGCGACCTGTCGGCGGGCTACGACAAGAAGGTCGTAGTCGAAGGCGTCGATCTGGAGGTTCGCGCGGGCGACGTCGTGGCACTCATCGGGCCGAACGGCTCGGGCAAGTCGACCATCTTGAAAACCATCACACGCCATCTGGCACCGCTTGCCGGCGCGGTCGAGCTCGACGGGCGGGAGATTTCCCGATGGAAGACGGCGGAGTTCGCAAGGAGCCTTGCCGTTATGCTGACAGATCGCCCCCGGACCGAGCTCCTCACCTGCCGCGATATCGTAGAGGCGGGAAGGCATCCCTACACCGGGCGAATGGGCACACTCTCGCCCGACGACCATAGTCGGGTCGACGAGGCCATGAAAACCGCACATGTGGAAGAGCTCGCCGAGCGCGACTTCATGCAGATAAGCGACGGGCAACGCCAGCGCGTCATGCTCGCACGCGCCATCGCGCAGGATCCACGTGTGCTCGTGCTCGACGAGCCCACGTCGTATCTCGATATCCGCTACCAGATCGACCTGCTGCGAATACTTCGCCACCTTGCGAAATCGCGGAATGTGGCTGTCATCATGTCCATCCACGAACTCGAGCTCGCGCAGAAAAGCGCCGACAAGGTGATTTGCGTGAAGGACGGCCGGGTCTTCCGCGCCGGCGCACCCGAGGACATATTCACGCGCGAGATGGTTGGCGAGCTCTACGGCCTTCAACATGGCACCTTCAACGAGCGCTTCGGCAGCGTGGAAATTGGGCGCCCGCACGGCGATGCGCACACGTTCGTCATCGCCGGCGCAGGTACGGGGTCGGCTGTGTTTCGCCAGCTCATCCGGCAGGGCAAGGCGTTCTACGCGGGCGTTCTGCACGAAGGGGACATCGACTGCGAGCTCGCGCGCGACCTGGCGACGGAATGCGTGGCCGAGCGCGCCTTCGAGCCGATCGGGGATAAAACCATAGCCCGCGCCAAAGAGCTCCTCGTCCACTGCGCGTGCCTTATCGTGTGCCCCGCCGCCTTCGGCACCATAAACGCCCGCAACGCAGAGCTCGTCGAGTTTGCACGCTCGCATGGTATCGAGGTCATGCGAGCGTGCGAAGGCGCATCGGAGGATTCCCATTTGGAGTGGGAAGAATAAACTGGACTTTCTTTTAAGGATCCTCAGGCTACAGCTCCTACGCCGGCGAGGTCTACAAGGCGCCGGAGAACCTCGTGAACAGGAATTTCCACGCCGACGAGCCCAACTAGGCCTAATCCAAGCGAGATTCCAGACTCGACAGACCATTGAGAGTCAGATCGTTGGCGACCTCAGAGACGCGCTCGATGGGAACCGAACCGTCAGACAGCGCCCACGTGCGATAGATACCGATAATACCCGACAGCAAAAACGCCAGATAGTAGTCGAACATCTCGTCCTTGAGACCTTGAGGCAGCAGATCGCGCTCGGCAATCTCGTGCTCGAGCGGCGCACGAAGACGAGCCATAAAATCATCGAGCGGAATGTTCTCGATCAGCTGACGATTGAGCACCAAGTTGTTGCACAGTGCCTCGTTAACGGTTTTAAAGAAGGTCGCCGCCGCGCCCAGGGCGCGCTCGTTGGTGTCGCCGTCCATGGAAGCAAGCGTTTTCTCGACCGAGTCGACAATCATCTCCACCACATCGACGGCAATGGCATCGAGCAGGCCGTCAACCGTGCCAAAGTGCACGTAGAAGGTTTTGCGGTCGACATTGGCCTCGCGCGCGATGGCACTCACCGTAATGTCTGCCAGCGGCTTTTCCATGAGCAGGCGCTCGAAAGCCGAAAGGATGGCATTACGGCTGCGAACGATGCGGCGGTCAAGACGCGGTTTGCTGGTTGCCATGGGCGTGTCCCTTCGATATGCGAGCATTCATCAACAGATGAGAGATAATCTACGTAAGAGGATTATCCCCCATACAGCACAAATATGCCCCGCATCATGAAGAACGCACGACTGCCCTACTGCGACTTGGGATGCTTCTTCTTATTGAGTGCCGACGGAGATACGCGAATACCATCGCCTGTCTGGCGCACATAGGCTTTATGAGCCGGCTTAGCGGTCCCAGAAGCCTTCTGAGCGCGCTTCTTGGGATCAACGGTAACAGCATTCGTGGGGTGCGGCTTAGTGGGCGCAGAGGGCGTCTGAGGCGTGCGGCCGAGCTTGCGCATCACACGATCCCAACGCGCATGGATGCTCTCGTTGTGGGCGCTCTTAAGTCCCAGCAGGGGCGCAGCCAAAATGGTCGGCGCAATAAACGTAATGAGGCGCCACAGCAGATAGCCAGCGGTCGAAGCCGACCCAAAGAAATGACCCAAGAACAATGCAAAGCCGCCCTCAGCGCCACCAGTTCCGCCGGGCAAGGGAACCGCAGAGCTCAGCAGCTGGACAAAGGCGCTCGCGGCCATGACCGAGAAAAAGTCGACCTCGTGGTGGCCAAAGGCAAGCATCAGGAAATACGGAACCAGATAGAAAAACGCGAGCTGCAGCATGGTGATAAACACGGTGAGCAGCATGGAAGAAAAATGTCCGGCCGAAAGCTTAAACTTCTCGGAGAAGGAGTAGATCTCGCCGTCGACAAACGTGCGCCAACCCTCGATCTTAGTAGCCGAGACACCAATGCGCTCGAGCCAATTGATGATGCAATGGGCGACGCGCGTGACGGTCTTAGGCATGAGAGCGACGGCGAAGATGCCCAGCAAGATGCAGCAGTGCCCACCAAAGCTAAAGACGCACAGCAGCGTCATGTCGCCATAGCGCTCGGCAAAAAACGGCATGCGAGCAAGCAGTAGGATAGCGCCCCAGGCAACGAGGCCAAACTGATACACGATAAAGCGCGTGAACTGCGTGGCTCCGGCCTCGCCGACATTTTGGCCCGCCTTGGTCAGGCGGTAGATCTGGGCGGGAGTCGAGCCCATCATCATGGGCGTCAGGTTGCCAAAGAAGATGCCGCTCGCCTCGACCGAAATCAGGTCGCGGATGCCGACGGGTGAATTAGGATCGAGCCAAACGGCAATCGCGTACGCCACGATGCCAAAGAAGAGGTACAAGAACATGCAGAAGCATGCAGCAATGAGCCATGGCGCCTGGACGCTCGACATAGCGGCCCAGAACTGCCCCATCTGCCCGGTTACCACCAGATAGACGATATAACCCACCAGCACGACACCGATAAAGATGGCGCCGCGGCGTGCGCTCTTATTGTCATCTCCGCCCGAGGCCTCAACCTCGACCTGGGGCTTAGACGTATGCTGAGAGGACTCCGTCATGAGACTCCTTCTAACAGTCAAAATATCTTGAATATTGTACCCGCAAGGACCATAAGCAGAACGCAAAGCTCTGGTTCAAACGGGAATTGCAGACGGCTGTTTGAAAATAAAAAACCCGGCCTTCCATGGGAAGGCCGGGTATCAGATGCATGGTAGCCCGTACCAGATTCGAACTGGTGATCTCCGCCTTGAGAGGGCGGCGTCCTAAACCGCTAGACGAACGGGCCACATGACATCTGCACTGCCGTGCTGCGAGGAAATATATTACGGGACAAAAAACGTCAGCGCAAGAAGAAATTCCAAATTGCCGAAAAATTGTCGGCAGGTTATGGAACACGCAGGTAAACTGGGTAGCTAATCCAAGTTGAGATGGACCAAAAGAGCTTCGCGCTCGTTGGGAATGTTGTCTTCGATCACGGCGTCGAGGGCGGAGTTGAGAAGCTGCCCCAGTTCCGGCCCGGGCTTGACTCCGGCACGGATCAGGTCGCCGCCGTTGATGGCAAGCATCTTGAGCGTATAGGGCTCCCCCACCGCAAGCAGCTCGTGGGCCAGCGCACGCATCTCCTCAATCGTCTCAACGTAATAGAAGCACGACGGGGCCTTGCCGAGCGTATCGGCACGCTTAAGGTCCATGAGCTCGTCCATCAGACGCGGCGTGTCGACGCCCTCGCCCGAAAGCGCGCGCATCATATTGAGCAGACAGGAGCGCTCGGGGCGCAGCGGCTTGTCATGGTATTTGATGAGCAGACACACGTCGTGCACCAAGTCGTGCGAGAGCGCCAGGCGATCCATAATGACGCGCGCCTTCTTGGCGCCGAGCTCGGGATGACCGTAGAAGTGTCCGCTGCCGGCGTGATCGACCGTGAAGCACTCGGGCTTGGACACATCGTGCAAAAACGCCGCCCACATAAGGCTCGACGAGGGCGCGACGCCGTCACACAGCGCGAGCTCCCCCGCCACCGTCAGCACACGGGCGATATGCTCGTAGACGTTAAACGCATGATAGACACTGCACTGATCAAACCCGCGACCCGCTGCCAACTCGGGCACGGCGGCGCAGATGAGCTCGGGGTAGCGCAGCATCGCGTCTCCCCCATGACCGGTCGAAAGAATGCCCTCGAGCTCAATACCCACACGCTCACGCGCCACGGCATCGAGCAGCGGCGCGCACTCGGCAAGCGCACGCTTAGTCTCGGGCTCAATCATAAAGTCCAGACGGCAGGCAAAGCGTACCGCACGCAGCATGCGCAGGGCGTCCTCGTTAAAGCGACGCTTGGGATCGCCGACAGCGCGAATCATCTTGCGCTCCAAGTCACCCTGGCCGTCATAGCGGTCGACAAGCCCGCGCTCGGGATGCCAGGCCAAGGCGTTGACGGTAAAGTCGCGGCGCGCCAAATCGTCCTCGAGCGAGGCGGCACGCTCCACACTCTGGGGATGGCGACCATCGGTGTAAAAGCCATCCAGGCGGTACGTGGTGACCTCGATACGCTCGCCATCGGAAATAGCCGTGATTCCACCAAATTTAATGCCCGACTCCACGACCGCAATACCAGCGGCCTCGAGCGCCGCCTTGGACTCCCGCCACAGGCCGCTACAGCACATATCAACATCGTGGCTGGGGCACCCCATCAGGGCGTCGCGCACCCAACCGCCCACGTACCAAGCCTCAAGACCAGCCGCCTCAAGCGCGCGCAGGACGCGCAGGGACGCATCGGACGGTTGGGTACCGTTGAGCGAAACATTGCACATGCCTATGGCCTCCTGCACTTGTGAGCGTTAATCGATGGTTCTCAAGAAGTCTAACAAGAAACGAGAAAGCGCGCACACGCAATCGCGTCGCCGATTAAATAAAACGAGACAGCAGACGCCACATACGTTCAGCGCACAAAAAACACCCGCCTTGGTAATCCAAAGCGGGTGTTCGGCAGCGATATTTCGATGCGGCTAGCAGACCTGACGAACTTCGATGTTCTTCTTGTATTCTTCCACCTTGGCAAAATCGCCCAAGCCCGGGCACTCGACCACGTTGGCGCCGGTGGCCATCGAGAGGCGCAGGGCATCCTCGACACGCTCGGGAGCGTCGTGCCACACGGACAGGAAGGCAGCGAGCGAGGAGTCGCCGGCGCAGACGGTCGACAGCACTTTGGCCTCAAAGGTGCGGTTGGCAAACCAGATGTGCTCGCCGTTGGAGAAGTACGCGCCATCGCCACCGAGGGTCAACAGCACATTCTTGGCGCCCTTGGCATGCAGCTCGGCCATCGCGCTCTTAACTGACTCGTCGTCGCCACCGCTCACCTTAATGCCAAAGATGTCGAGCAGCTCGTCATCGTTGGGCTTAATGAGCAACGGCCCCATAGCAATGAGGTCGACCAGCTGATGGCTCGAGATATCGAGGACGAACTCGGCCCCCTTGGCCTTGACGCGGCGCAGGACCTCGGCCAGGAAGCCCTCGGAAGTGTTGGGAGGCAGCGAGCCGCTGATGACCAGGCAGGTCATGTCATCGAGCGAATCGATAAGTTCAAACATCTCCTGCTCATTGGCTTCGTTGATGGCGGCACCGGCGTTGACCATGTTGTACTCGGTGTCGGGGCCGGCATTGAGGAACACGTTGACGCGCGTGATGCCGTCGGTCCACACGGGCTTGACGGGCACGCCCAGGGCCTCGGCGCCCTTGACGATGAACTCGCCCGAGAAGCCAGCGAAGAAGCCCAGGATCGTGGTGTCGACACCGTAGTGGTCAAGCGTAAACGAAACGTTGAGACCCTTGCCGTTGGGCGTATAGACCGCGTTGCGCGTGCGGGTGACGGTGTTGGCGGAAAGACCGTCGCAGGCAATGTTGTAGTCAATGGCGGGATTTGCAGTGAGCGTGTAAATCATGAATGTTCCTTTCACGAAGCAGCGTGTTGATGAAAGTATATTCCACGCATCGGTAAAAGGCTAGGACAACTCGGTGAACGGTGTGGAAGCGATGAAGTACGGCGGGACACCTCTCCCCCGTGGCGGAACAAAAAGGCGTCCCAGCCGAAACCGGGGCGCCACATGCGCACGAATATGTCGCGTTTAGATTACTGACGATCGAGCTTGTGGACGGCAACGCGCTTGCTGTACTCGTCGACGTGACCGAAGTCGCCGATGCCGACGGACTCGGCGACGTTGGCGCCGGTGGCCATAGCGAGCTTCATGGCCTCCTCGACGTTGTCGCGGTTCTTGTACCACTTGTGCAGGAACGCAGCGAGGGTGCAGTCGCCGGCGCAGACGGAAGAAACCAGCTTGATGTTGAACTCACGCTTGGCGTACCAGATGTCCTCGCCGTTGGAGAAGTAAGCGTCGCCGCGGCTACCACGGGTGAGCAGCACGTTCTGAACGCCGGCGTCGTGAGCCATCTTCATGGCAACGCGGACCTCGTCGTCGGTGTCGACCGGCACGCCGAAGATAGCCTTCATCTCGTGATGGTTCGGCTTGATGAGCAGCGGCTTCTTGTGAGCGAGCTCCTTGAGCTTATCGGAGGACAGGTCCAGGACGACGTCGGCGCCACGGGCCTGAGCGTGCTCCATGACCTTAGCCAGGAAGTCAGGCGTAGCTTTGGGAGGCACGGAGCCGGAAACGATCAGGCACTCGAGATCGCCCGCGGTGTCCAGGATGTTGTAGAGCTCCTCCTGGTGCTGCGGCGTGATCGGAGCACCCGGGTTCAGGATGCCGTACTCGTGCTGGCCATCGTTGACGTAGGTGTTAATGCGCGTGATACCGTCGGTCCAGACCGGGCGGCAGAGGCAACCCAGGTTCATGACCTCCTCGACGATGAACTTGCCCGTGAAGCCGGCGAAGAAGCCGAGCGCGACGGTGTCGACGCCCATCTTCTTAAAGGCGAAGGACACGTCGAGGCCCTTGCCGTTAGCCGTGTAGCTGGCCGAGCCGGTGCGGACGTTCTCGTCGGGCTCGAGCGGAGAGCTCGAAACCGTCATGTCGACAGCCGGGTTAGCGGTTAGCGTGTAGAACATTTACAGTACCCCCTGTATATGTGAGGGCCGCGTGGCCGGCCCATTCCAACCACGCGGTTACCTCTGATACCAAATTAACGAGCTGCGGACTCGAGCAGTGCCTTGACCTCGGCGGCAGTGTTGCAGGCGAGCGCCTTTTCGGCGAGCTCGTCGCACTCGGCCTTGGTCCACTGGCTGATCGTCTTGCGGGCGCGCAGGATCGACGGAGCGCTCATCGAGAACTCCTCCAGGCCCCAGCTGATCAGCAGCGGCTCGAGCAGCGGATCGGCAGCGGCCTCGCCGCACATACCGACCATGATGCCGGCCTTCACGCCGCTCTCGATGATGTTCTTGAGCGAGCGGAGCACGGCGGGATAGTACACCTGGTACAGGTTGGAGATGGTGTCGTTGCCACGGTCGGCGCACATGGTGTAGCCGATCAGGTCGTTGGTGCCGATGGAGAAGAAGTCGGCGACCTCGGCCAGACGGTCAGCGAGCAGCGAAGCGGCGGGCGTCTCGACCATAATGCCGACCTCGATGTTCTCGTTGAACTTGCGGCCCTCTTCGGTCAGCTCGGCCTTGCACTGCTCGACGAGCTCCTTGACAGCCAAGACCTCCTCGACGCAGGTGACGAGCGGGATCATGATCTTCACGTCACCAAAGGCGCTGGCGCGCAGCAGGGCGCGGAGCTGGACCTTGTACTGGTCGGGATTGGCCAGGCAGTAACGCACGGCGCGGAAGCCCATGAAGGGGTTATCTTCCTTGACCATGTGCAGATACGGAATCTCCTTGTCGCCACCCACATCGAGCGTGCGGATGATGACCGGAGCGCCCTTGAGCGCGCTGGCGACCTTGCGGTAGGCGTTGAACTGCTCCTCCTCGGAAGGAAGCTCGGCAGAGTCCATGAACAGGAACTCGGAGCGGAACAGGCCGATAGCCTCGGCGTCGTGATCGAGCGCGTTAGGCACGTCATCGGGGTTACCGATGTTGCAGGCGATGATCTTCTTGATGCCATCGGCAGTCACGGAAGGCTTGCCACGGAAGGCCTCAAGGGCTGCCTTCTCGGCAGCGAAGGCCTCGGCCTTGGCGGTGTAGGCGGCGAGCGTCTCCTCATCGGGATCGGCCTCGACGATACCCTTGCCACCGTCGACGACAACGGTCATGCCGTTGCGCAGCGCGGTGCAGCTGTTGGAAACCGAAAGGACAGCCGGGATCTCGAGGGCGCGCGCGATGATCGCGGAGTGCGACGTGCGGCCGCCGGTCTCGGTGACGATACCGGCAACGTGGGCCTTATCGATCGTGGCGGTCATGGACGGCGTAAGGTCGTGCACGACAACAACGGTGTTCTCGGGCAGGACGGAGAGGTCGACGACCTCCTTGCCCAGCAGCTCGGCCAGAATACCGGTGCGGATGTCGGCGATGTCGGCCGCGCGCAGACGGAACATCTCGTCGTCCATGGACAGGAACATGTTCTCGAACATGGTCGAGGTGTCCATGAGCGCCTGCTCGGCGCAGGTGCCGCCGTCGATGGCGGCGTTGATGGCGTCAGTCATGCCCGGGTCCTGAGCCAGGACAATGTGTCCGCTCATGATCTCGGCCTCGGCCTCGCCCACCGTCTCCTTCATGTGGTCGGCCTGAGCCTGGGTCTTCTCGCAGAAGACCGAAAGAGCGGTCTGATAGCGCTCCTTCTCTGCTGCCGAATCAGCAACCTCGTGCGGCTCAAACGTCAAGTCGGGATCGACGGCGACCATGACGGTGCCGATACCGATACCCTCGGATGCGTTGACTCCCTGATACATTCCCATTCCTCTCTCCGTGTCATGTGATAAAGCGTTTTGCCATATCCATGACAAAAGAGCGCAGCTACCTTGATACAGGTCACTGCGCCCCCAAGTATGAACTTAATTGTTCAACATGCGACCCGTTTGAGTTCTACTCGCCAAGACCGCTCTTGATGAGCTCGATGGCAGCAGCCAGAGCCTCGGCCTCGTCGGCGCCGTCGCACTTGACCTCGACCTCGGTACCGCAGGGGATACCAGCAGCCATGAGGGCCATCGGGGACTTGCCGTTGACCTCCTTCTCGGGGGTGACGACCGTCACGTCACAGGCGTACTTGCCCATGGTGGAAGCGAACAGGCCGGCCGGACGCATGTGCAGACCCTGAGGATTAACGAGGGTAGCCTTCTCAGAAACCATAATTGACTCCTTTTTTGTGTTTAACCCCTGTCGTGCGTGCGGCAGGAGTCAGATTCACGACGTTGTTTATATTAACTCACATCAAACGGTTTTTCATTATGTTTCGGGCGAATTGTTGGACAGATGTGTTTGTCGTCCGCTTGCTCGCCCACAGGGGGCCGGGCGCGGCCAGTGAGATTTCCTGCTCTACAGTCCTGCTCGCACGAAGAGCACATTAAGTGCTCTTCGGCTCGTGCGGAATCTACGAAAACCAAGCAGGCGGACACGCCTTAGGTATCGATTACTTCAGTCTGATATGACTTCGCTGAGGCTTAAACAAACACACAGAATAACACAGGTAGTTGGGGTTATTGCGTATATATAAAATAGCCTCCGACCGCGGATGGTCGGAGGCTATTTGTAAGCACGTTTTTGGCAGGTTTACCCGTAGATGCGTTGGGGCTGTTCTTCGCCCTTTACGGC
>DBEWII010000145.1:0-7381 GCA_048384935.1 Collinsella aerofaciens
AAAGATATGATATGATTTCATATCATATCGAAAGGAGAGCGGGCATGAGCCAGATAGGGGTTCACCCCAGAATCAGCAGGCGGCACCCCGAGGTGAGCGAAGCGGACGTGATGGCCGCGATGCGGTCGATGATTCGCTACAAGCAACGCGAATCGGGCGAGTGGATTGCCGTCGGCACGGACTCCCGCAGCAGGCTGGTCGAGCTCGTCTACATCTACGATGCCGACGATGACTACTTCTTCGTCTACCACGGGATGACCCCGCCGAGCGGCAAGACGCTCAGGGAACTCGGCTTGGAGAGGTGATTTGGATGAACGTGAACGATTTCATGGCGAAGCACGGCATCACCGATGCCGACCTCGACCGCATGGCCGCGCCCTACGAGGACGGCAGCTTCGAGCCGGAACCCGATGGCAAGGTGTTCAGCGGCTCACACCTCGACGCGGTCGGAACCCGCCGCGTGACGGTGGTCTACGACGCGAAGGATACGCAGAGAGTGGCCATGATAGCCCGCAGCAAGGGCGTGAAGCCGTCTTCGGTCTACAGGGACGCACTCGACTACTATCTGGCAGCACAGGCCTAAAGGACACTGACCATATGGCTGAAACGACAATGGAGCCTTGGAGCTTCACCATCGTCTTCGATGAGGATAAGGCGAAAAAGAACGGTTACGAGGTCGATACCCTCTATGACTACGTTGGCAAGAACGTCGAGGGGCTTGGAAACGAACGCATCGCACGCGGAACTTGGCGTGCAGCCAAGGGATACGATGAGGTCGATGCGCAAACCCTCGCGATTTCCAAGCTCTCCCGTCAGAAGTGGGTCATGCAGAATATCAAGTCACTTGCCTTTCGCGAGGACGATGATGAAATCTATGACGGAATCGAGACCATCCGACGGGTATATCCGGAGCGCGTTTTCGATTCGGAATCGGGCGAGTAGTCGGGTCAATGTAGTTGTCGGTGACTACGGGGGTGGAGAGTTCCGCGTATGCGGATCTCGGAACCCTCGTTCACCGACAGCGGAATTGACGCGACGGGCAAAACCGAAAATCAGACTTGTACAAGGGTCGATGGACGCTATGCTCCATCGACCCTTTCCTTGCCCGTGTCTCGACTGGATGAGACCTGCAGAATCGGGCGGCTCATTATTTTTCGCTAACTACGTCCGAAAAATAATGTGACAAATGACAAATGACAAATGACCACAGGGGGGGCGAGGTACTACGACCTCGCCCATGGGAATCCGATATCCGATACCGATACGTCGGGGTGGTTTGGAGGGGTTTTACCCCTCCATCTCGGCGGAGCCGAGCGGGCAAGGAAGAGCTTGTTACCGAGATTGCCGACAAGGAGGGTGACCTTGCCGAGCTTGACAGCCAGCTCGAGGACGTGAAGCTCGATATCGAAGATGAGCAAGACCGATTGGAGTGTCTTCGGCAACGAGCGGATGGAGTTGCGCGAGACGTTGGAGAGCTTCGCTCCATCGCTGCCGAGGTTCGGGGCTGGGAAGCTGCGGGAAAAGCTGAGCGCGGCGCAATCCTCGATAGAATCGCTGCTCAGTGCGATGGACTCGCGAGCCGCATCAGAGCAGGAGTTGCGGGAATTAGGCTCAAAGTGGAAGAGCTTAGAAGCCGAATATCGCGCCCGCTCGAATATCTGATGCGCAGGGAGCAGCCAAGGCAACAGAGCCTTAATGACGTGCTGCGCGATGCGCAGCGGGCGGCGGATGCGTGGAACCGCGACCACGCTGCACCGCAGAGGACGTATCGCGGGCGGGCTAGATGATGTGTTATAGTAGTACCTGTAATACACGACAAGGAGGTGCGACATGGCTACCGCGGTCACATCAATGAGGATTCCAACCGAGTTGAACGAGCGCTACAGCCGTCTTGCGAAGGAGACTGGCAGGTCGAGGAGCTTCTACGTTAACGAAGCCCTGCAAGAAGCTATCGACCGTTTCGAGTACGAGTACGGGATTCTCAAGGATATCGAGGACTATCGTGCTGGCAGGCTTGAGACCTACAGCATCGACGAGGTAAGGGCGCACTGTGGCCTGGCGAATTGATTTCACGAGGAACGCCGACAAGGCGATGCGCAAGCTCGATAAGGGCGTTGCCGCGCGGGTGTTTGACGAGCTTGACGAGATAGCGAAGCTCGAAGACCCAAGAAGCAGGGGCAAGGCATTGACGGGAAACTTGGCAGGCGTGTGGCGATACAGGGTCGGTGACTACCGAATCCTGTGCGACATCAATGACGGCAGGCTCGTCATTCTCGTGGTCGATGTTGCGCATAGACGCGAGGTTTACAAGCGCAGATAAAAAAAGAAAAGCCCCAGCAAGCTTGGAGGCAGCAGGGGCATTCGAGACAAGGAGATTATAGCATGGCGGCAAACGCTGGCGAGACGAAGGTGAAGCTCTGGGAGCCTTACAAGCGGCGTTTGGTGCGTGTTCCACGCGATGGTGCCGCCGACGAAGAAATTCAAGCGTGAGCTGGGATGGAGGTAGACATGAACGGAATCGTTGCCGAGAACGGCAAGGTCGTTACCGACGAGATGATTGCCGACTGGGAGAGCGCTCTTGAGCGCGATGAGTGGCCGAGCGGATGGGTCAACGTCGGCGAAATCGTCGAGGGCAAGCTTCCGAAGGCCGCGCCCGATACCGTGACGCTGTCGCTCAAGGTTCCAGCTGCCATGAAGCGGGCACTTGAGAAGGAAGCTAAGGCCGAGGGCAAGTCCACGGGCGCATACGCCCGTGGAATCCTCGCCGATGGTCTAATGGCCATAGCGTAGCTCATTCAAACGAAAACGCCCGCCCAGCCTTAAGCCAGGCGGGCGGGTCGTTCGTTTGAGGTACAAACTGGCAAACCATATCCGAGCTTGTGACCTCCCGAACACGGGAGGTTTTCTTTTATGGCGGGAAACGAAATTAAACAAACTGATGGGGTCGCGGATGGCCACGAGAACGGCGGCTTGAAATCCGGCCCTTGTCTAATAGCCGGATTTCATGCACTTTCGTGCACTTCGCCTAGTTACTACAACCCCTATAGGGGTAGCAATAAAAACACGCTTTCGGTCGATATGGTTCGACTTTCCCTTACCTTCAAGGGTGACCGTGGCGAGTGGTTGAGCCGCAAGGGGGCGCAGCTAACGGACTGCGATGAGATGACCGCTTGGACGTCCAAAATCAGGCCGGGCGGGTGGTATGAGCTGTGGAGTTTTTCACTCGGCGACAGTTCGGTTGCGCTCGGCATCGGGTTCATGGAGCCGTCATGCAAGGTCAACATGCATAGGGGTTTTCTCGAGTTCAACCCGAACAAGGTGGGTGGCGATAAGAGGTTTCACGGACTTCCTAAAACACTTGGGACGTGTGTGTCCAAGGCTCGGCTGAAAAGATTTGACCTCGCCTACGACATTCCGGTTAGTCGGTACGATTGCCGCCTGACTAAGGACAGGCGGATGTACAAGTCGGTCATCTCGAACGGTATCACGGAGTATCTGGGGGTCAAGAACACTCCAGCCTATGTAAAGGTCTACGACAAGGCCGCTGAGCTGCACCTTGATACAGATAAGGTGCAGCTTACACGCATCGAGATGACATGCGACGGCGAGTGGACAGCGGAGCAGGTCGAGGAACACTGGCCGCAGGTGCACGCATGGCACAGTGAATCTGGGACAAAGGACTACATCCGCGTTATCGGAATCATGCTGGCTGAGAAGGCAGAGAGAAACGAGGACGTTGAGACGCTCATCAACATGCTCGGACGCAGTAGTCGGCCAAAGGTTAGGGAATACCTCAGAACGCCGCTTGTAAGGCTCCCAGAAGGCGCTGCCGCCCTCATGCTGGCGGAAGCGCACGGCTGGTGCGATGCAGTAGTCGGGTCAATGTAGCTGTCGGTGACTACGGGGCGGCGTGGTCTGCGCTCGCGCGGATCTAAGCCGACTCGTTCACCGACGGCGGAATTGACACGACGGTCGAAACAGAAGACCAGACTTGATTGAGGGTCGATGGGCAGGCTCGCCCATCGACCCTTTCCTTGCCCTCGTCAGTCGTTTTCGGCATTGTCGAAATCCTCGATTTTAAGATGGACGTTGTTCCGGTCGGCTTCCCTGCGGAGCGCCGCGAGCGCTTCCATGATTTCAGAGAACGCCGCAACCTCCTTTCCCAAAACCGCCTTGGCTTCCTCATGGTCGAGCGCATTCGAGCCGTACGTGTTCAGGAATCTCATGAACTGGTTCAGGTTCGTCCCCTGCTTCGCGAGTTCGTGCGCGGCCTTTCTCAAAGGCTCGGTATCAATGACCCTGATTGTCGCATCGTCGGAATTGGCAAGGAGCGTGCGGGCGTATTCGGAAACCGTCATGCCGTTTTTGGCGGCTTTTCGCTTGAGGGCTTCCTTCTCGTGTTCGGTCATCCGCACCTCGACGCGTGCTTCTTTTCTCCGCATGTCGCTTTCGGCACCTCTCGTTTTTCCAGAATCATCCGTTTGCAAATAGCGCCGCCGCGTTTGCAAACGGTGCGAAATCGAGCGGCAGGGTTGCCGCCCACTGAAAACCGGCAACTCTAAATTGCCGGTTTTCCAAAGCGCAAGCGCTCTCCCGTCAAGGCCGCTAAAGCCGTTCGGGAGCAAGATGGAAGTGAGGACAAAGTCCACAACAGTGGAGTTTGTCCGTACACTTCCCAAATCTTGCAACTCGAAGAGCGGCCTTGGCCGGTGAGCGCTTGCGCGAGAGTCTTCTTTCTGCGGTGCCGCCGCCGCAGAAAGAAGACGGACAGCCCGACTAGGCGAACGCGCAGTAGACGTACCCGCCCTTTCGGTCATACTCCCAATCGCCCGGAAGCTCGTTGCCGTCTGAATCGACCTCGACCCACCAGCCGTCCTCCGGGTCTCCCATGACGCGCCAGCGGCGCTTGCCGAGCTGCGACACGAGTTCATCGCCGTCAGGCTCGACGAGCGCGGAATCGCCCACATCGCCGACGCGCTCGACCGACAGAACCCACGCCTTGCCCTCGGCGCTCGCGATTCGGTTGAAGAACTCCGACAACTCAAAGTCAGCCACCTCGGTGCGCTCGCATTCCCCCGACCTGCGCAGCACGGATACGTTCCACTTCATGGCTAGCCCCTCCAAGCCCTCCTGAGCCTTTGCCAGCGGCTCAGCTTCTGCTCGGCCGATTCCAGCGCGAGCGTCTGGGCGGTCTCGTGGTGGAGCGCCTGGGCGCCCTGCACCGCCTTGGTACTGTCGGCAACCGTCTCCATGAGCTTGGCTATCTGCTCGTCCTTCTTGGCGAGCTGGTCGATGAGGGCGGCGAGCGCTGGCGAATCGGCTCCGCTCGACCGCTCGTCACCGTGTATCTCCTGTGTATCTCGGTGTGTATCACCCTGTGTATCAGGCGGCTCCTCGTCAAGCGAATCGATGAACCCGCGAATCAAATCAGTTTGAGAACATCCTCGCAGCTCGGAAACCTTTTTTAGCTTACAGATTTGCTCATCTGTAAGCCTGAACATCTTCTGCGGCACGTGTATCTCCTGTGTATCTCGGCGTGTATCACCCTGTGTATCAGCCCATTTCATCACCCAAACGCAAAGCAGGCAAGAATCAATCGGCTTTCGGCTCCGTCATATCGACGTGAACGTGCCCGTTTTCGTACCATGCGCCGTCCGGCAGGCCGTCGGTATCGCACTTCCAGCCCCTTAGCCACTTGATGACGGTAGACCTCGACACGCCAAGCGCCTTGGATATGCCCGAATGGCTGGCACCGGGATGCTCGCGGGCATAGGAGCGAATCAACTCACACTTTTCACCGCTTCCCTTTGGCCGACCGCTGTTTTCATACTCGTTCTCGCCGAGAACGTCGCGACGCATCTTGCGCAGCCCGTTTAGATATTCCATGTGCTGTGGCTGCTTCCTGTAGTTCCGCTTGTTCTTCGGGATGGCCATACCCGATATCCTCTCCAAGTCCTTAATCGGGAACTTCTTGTATCGCAAGTCGAGGCATTCGAGCGCGTTCTCGACCTCGTGGTCGTTGCCGAACGGATGCTCGGGGTCTATGGAATCGAGGAACGGCACGAGTGACTCCATGTCGGCTTTGACGCGGTCGCGGTCGGTGATGCCGCACTTCACGGCGTATATCGCCAGAGCCATCAGGCAGAAGTACCTGTGACTGTATGACGCGCCACCGCGTATCTTGCGCAGCCACCAGTTGTACAGGTCTTCCTTGGCATCCCACGAGCCGTCGGCACGATCGCCGTTGACGATGACCTTCTCGTACCAATCGGGGAACTTCTCCTTGGCCTGTTCGAGCGTGTACCTCGTCTCCCTCCACTTCTTGGACAGGTCGACTTGTTGGTCTGCGGGGAGGACTTCGTTCAGCTCTTCGAGCGAGAAGGGGTGCGTGTTGACCCTGAACGCCCTCACCGTGCCGCCGTCCTTGGTCTTGCCGCCGATGATTCGGAACCCTTGGTTGATGCCCTGATGCTGCGGGTTCTCCCACTCCCTCGATGTGTACTTGTTCCACATCCTGTCGGTCAGGCGGTACTTCATGTCCTTCAGCAGGCTCTTGGTGTTCGGGTAGAGGTCGGCAGGCTCCTCGAGGACGTAGTACAGGTGGACGTTGTGGCCGCTCAGGATGATGTAGTTCGGCTCTGGGTAGAGGGGGTAGTCGCTCCGGCAGTTGTACAGGAACGCCGTGAGCGTGCCGTCATCCTGCCCGTCGAGGTCGAAAATCAGGGCGCACATCTTGCTCTGCGCGTCGGCGGTGTTCGCCCTGCCCCAGTAGGTAAGCCCATTCGTTATCGCCCAGTTCGCATCGCTGAACTCGGCAAGAGTGTCCTCGAACGTGTCCTCGAACAGGATGCGGCGGCGAACCCTGTCCCCTTTGAGCTTCCCGTCCTCGTCGTAATGACCGCCGAACGAGCCGACGATGATGGGGTTCGCCTTGTGCTCACCGCTCGGCTCCCCCTCGGTCTGGATGAACCCGTACCCGAGCTGAAAGATATCGGAGTAGACATCCATGGCCGAGACCTCGGAAGCCCCGTATTCAAGAAGAACGGACTCAAGAGACAATCCACTCACCAACCCCTCCCGGAAGCCCTCATAGGCACGTTATTTTATCAATGATTTTATTGTACACCTAGAGCCAGAAGATACGGTGTATGGCAGAACGTCTGGCATCTCAGACATTTCCCCGATAAAAGCGTCTGGCATTTGTCTGGCACTTGAAGTGCAGGCGTATTTCTCCCGATAGAAAGATATGATATGATTTCATATCATATCGAAAGGAGAGCGGGCATGAGCCAGATAGGGGTTCACCCCAGAATCAGCAGGCGGCACCCCGAGGTGAGCGAAGCGGACGTGATGGCCGCGATGCGGTCGATGATTCGCTACA
>DBEWII010000146.1:0-5439 GCA_048384935.1 Collinsella aerofaciens
TTGATGGCGGCTCCGGTGTAATCAGGCTCGGTTTTCACGGTGTTCTTGCCCTCGTAGGCAACGTTGAGCTTGCCGGCGGCCTTGATCTCGCCGCCGTTGTAGCCGTTGAGCTTCATGTCGTCAGCGCCGTCCCAGCTCCAGGTGCCGGCGGCGTCGCCCGCCGCGGTGCCGGCGTTGTATTGGGTGCCGCCGACGTCCACCCACTCGGCCGCGAGCGAGACGCTCGGCATGAGCAGCGAACTTACCGTGAGCGCGCATACGGCGCCTACAACGATGCGGCGTGTCACGCGGCGCCAGCTGCCGTGTGCGAGCAGCGTGCGACGGCGCACGTCGGGCTCGACAAAATGGGCTCCAGAGGTTTTGTCATTGCGCTTGGGGGTCGTGAACAAGGCGGCCATGGTTACTCCCATCCTCATAGGGCCTATGCGATTACGCCCAGCATATCTGCAGGATGTAGCCGGCGGTAGTGCCGTTTGGAGAGCAAAACGTCCAAAACTTGCGAAGCAATACATCGCGCGTCCGTGTGGCGCCTGGCTTTAAAAGCAAAGCGCGGAGCCGCTCGATGCGACTCCGCGCTTTGCTGTTTGGTATTGCGAATCTTGCGCCTACGCTACAAAGAAGTAGACGAGGAAGGCAAGGGCTGCGATCCACATGAGCGGCTTGATCTTGGATGCCTCGCCCTTAAAGAGCGCGACGACCACGTAGGCGATAAAGCCCAGACCAATGCCGGCAGAGATGGAGTAGGTGAAGGGCACGCCGGCGACAATCATGAACGCCGGGAAGCCCTGCGACACGTCGGACCAGTCGATCTCGGAGGCCTCGCTCATCATGAGGTAGCCGACGTAGACCAGAGCACCGCAGGTGGCGGCACTGGAAACGATGGTGACGATGGGGGAGAAGAACGCGGCGAGAATGAACAGCACGCCGGTGGCGACGGAGGTGAGGCCCGTGCGACCACCGTCGGCAGCGCCAGAGGTGGACTCGACGAAGGTAGTGATGGAGGAGACGCCCATAAAGCCACCGGCAGCAGCGGCCACGGAGTCGACGACCAGGATGGGACGGATGTCCTCGACATTGCCGTCCTCGGTCAGGAACTCGCCCTGCTTGGCGACGGCCATCGCGGTGCCCATGGTGTCGAAGAAGTCGCTCATGAGCAGCGAGAAGGCAACGACGAGCAGCATCGGGTCGGTCAGGACCTTCACGATGGCCATGTTGCCGTCGGCGGTGCTGGCAAACGGGGCGCCAAAGGTCGAGAAGTCGAGCGGTGCGATGAGGCCCTCGGGCGCATGGGTGACGCCCAGCGGGATACCGGCGATAACGGCGACGATGATGCCGATGAGCAGCGAGCCCGGCACGTTGCGGGAAGCCAGGGCAACCGTCACGACGATGGAGATGATGCCGACGATAAAGGTGGGGGAGGTGATGTCACCCAAGCCGACGAGCGTGCCGGCGCCAGCGGTGATGATGCCGGCGTCGCACAGGCCGATCATGGCGATAAACAGGCCCAGGCCCACCGAGATGGCGTGGCGCAGGACCACGGGGATGGCGTCCATGATGGCCTCGCGCAGGCCGCAAAGGACGAGCAGCAAGATGACGACGCCCTCGAGGAAGATAACGCTCATGGCCACGTGCCAGTCGCCGCCGCACATGGTGGTGGCGATGCCCGCAATCATGGCGTTGATGCCCAGACCCGACGCACAGGCGAGCGGGCGGTTGGCGAAGATACCCATGCAGATGGTCATGATGCCGGCGCCCAGGCAGGTGGCGCAGGCGAGCGCTCCCGCATCGATGCCAGCGCCCGAGAGCACTGCGGGGTTGACGGCGATGATGTAGGCCATCGCCAGGAATGTTGTCAGTCCAGCGCGAAGTTCGGTCCCGATTGTGGACTTGCGCTCACTGACGTGAAAAAGTTCGTCCATGCATACCCTTTCCTTGTTCGGCCCCGAGTTTAGGCCGATTGACACGAACTCACTTACTATATCGTCTTTACAACCTTGCTGTTCCTCGCATGTTGATGTTCGGCGCTTTGTAACAGACGGACGGTATTTATCGCATGAAAATGTGTGGGTACCGTATACTTAAGCGGTTACAACGACCCCTATGGAGGAACGTATGATTAAAGAGCTTTGCCACGACGAGGCTATCCTGTCCCAGCGTTGCGAGGTTGCGACCGTCGAGGACGAGTCGGTTGCTCAGGACCTGATCGATACCATCAAGTCGCTCGACGATGCCGGCTGCTTGGCCGCTAACCAGATTGGCGTTACCAAGAAGGTCTGCGTCTACCTGGACGACGCCGGCGAGCCCCACGTGCTCTACAACCCCCGTCTGGTGTTTGGCCTGGGCGCCAGCAAGATGGAGGAGAGCTGCCTGACGCACGAGGAGGTCACCAAGTCCACGCGCTATATCAAGTGCAAGGTTGCCTTTGATCAGATCGTCGACGGCAGGATGAAGGAGTGCCGCCGCGACTACGCGGGCTTTGAGGCGCAGATGATCCAGCATATGATCGATCACTGCCAAGGTAAACTTGTCTAGGGTGACTACAGCACCGCACTTCGTCGTTTTTGTCCCGGGCGTGACATTGTTGTCATGTCCGGGCTTTTGTGTTTAGCGCCTTTTTGTTTGGTGACAATAACCTTAGCAGGACCGTAAAGCTAGGAGGCGCTATGTGCACGAGCATTCGATTTACCGATAATTCTGGCCACATGTATCTGGGCCGCAACCTCGACTGGAGCTTTGACTACGGCCAACAGGTTCGCGTGATGCCGCGCGGGTTCCACATTCCGTATTCGTTTATCGACGATGCGTCGGCGGCACACGCGGTAATCGGCATGTGCATCGATTACAAGAACTACCCTATGTTCTTCGACTGCGGCAACGATGCGGGCCTCGCCGTGGCGGGTCTCAATTTCCCGGGTTATGCCGAGTATGCCGAGGACCCTGTCGACGGCAAGACCAATATCGCGGCCTATGAGTTTCCCCTGTGGGTGGCAGCGACGTTCTCGACGGTCGATGAGGTCGAGGCCGCGCTGCGCGACACGGTGATTGTCGCCAAATCTGCCGGAGAGGGGCTGGGCGTGTCGCTGCTCCATTGGATTATTGGCGACAGCCAGCGCAGCATCGTGGTCGAGATGATGGCTGACGGCCTGCATGTATACGACGATCCGGTCGACACCCTTGCCAATCAGCCGACCTTCCCGTGGCACATGGAAAACCTGCGCACCTATATCACTGCCACAAGCGATTTTCCGCAGACGGCGACATGGCGTGGCGCCGAGCTCAAGCCCTATGGCGCGGGTGCCGGCATGCGCGGTATTCCGGGCGATTGCTATTCGCCGAGCCGTTTTGTAAAGGCGGCGTACCTCAATGCCAATTACCCGCAAAAGGAGAGCGAGACCGAAAACGTCGTCCGCATGTTCCGTTCACTCGAGGGCGTGGTGATGATTGAGGGGGCGTCCAGGATGGGCGATGGCAAGTTCGAGAAGACTATCTATACCGGATGCTTTAGCGCGCGCACGGGCAATTATTACTACGCGATGTATGGGGATCCGTCGATTCGCTACGTGAGCCTGATGGATGCCGAGGGCGCGAGCCCCGATAGGCTCGTGGTTCCCGAGCCGCGCCGTTCGTAGCTCACTGGTCCGTTGCGACATAAAACGGCCTCGCACCTCTTATGAGATGCGAGGCCGTTGTCGTCAATGGCTGGTGGCGTGTTAGAAGTTGGCGTCGTTGAACTGGGTGCTCTCGAGTCCGTCGAGTTGCTGTTCGGGCGTATCGGCGACGCTCTCGAGCAGCTCGGTGGGATCGACGTTCATGCTCTTGCCGGCCTCGTTGCCGTTGACCAAGTCGTCCGAGAAGATGTCGACCTCCATTTCCTCGGCCTCTTCGATCTGAACCTCGAGCGGCACCTGGGTGCGCACAAGTTTGACGGCCGGGCGCATGCGGGCAAAGAGCGGTACGTACTCAATGATGATGGCCGAGTTCTCTAGGCCGTACCAGCGTGCCGGGCTTCCGCAGGCGCGGCGGACGGCGTACTTGATGGCCATCACGCGGTGGTCATTGCGGTTGATGTCCGTTTCGGGGGCAAGCATCTTGCGCAGCATGCAAAAGCGGAAGTCACCTACGTTGCCGCGCGTCTCGTAGATGGAGTAGGTGTGATGTTGCGGCGGCAGCTCGCCCGATGCCATCAAGTCGCCGACGATCTGACGCAGATAGGCGTTGACGCGCTGGTTGACCTTAAAGCCCAGGTCCAGGCGCACGCGGAACAAAAAGTCCGTGCCAAAGGTCTCGACGGAATACTCGTGCGTATAGGGTTCGTCGGTAACGTGCACGTTGATGAACCAATATGCCTTGGCGCGCTTGGGGTGCTTGTCCAGGATGGAATAGAGCACGTCGCGGTCGAGTGTGAGCGGGTCGGGGCTGTTGGTGAGAAATACCAGATTGTCGGCGAGCACGGGATAGGTCTCGTCATTGCGCAGGCGATTGAGCTGGTCGATGTACTTGGAGACGGGCAGCAGAATCGTCTGCGTGCGCTCGATGGCGGTGCCGCGACGCCACACATACATAAGGCCAAACAGCAGTGCGGCCAAGAAGATCATCACATAGCCGCCGTCAAAGAACATGGTGAGGCACGAGGCGAAAAAGCACAGCTCAATGGCGCCGAAGAGCAGGGCGAAGACGCAGGCGCCCAGCTTGTGCTTGAGAATGCCGGCGATATAGCTCGTCAAAAGCGTGGTGGTCATAAGCATGGTCACGGTAATGGCGAGGCCGTAGGCACTCTCCATGCGCTCGGAGTTTTGGAACAGCAGCACGATGAAGATGCAGCCGACCCACATGATGTTATTGACGAGCGGAATATAGAGCTGGCCCTTGGTGTCGCTGGGGTAGTGGATGCGCAGGTGCGGCATAAGGTTGAGGCGCGTTGCCTCGGATACCAGCGAGAACGAGCCGGTGATGAGCGCCTGTGAGGCGATGATGGCCGCCACGGCCGAAAGCACGATGGCAAAGGGGCGTAGGGGCTCGGGGAGCATCATATAGAACGGGTTGACGATATCCATCGCGAGCATCTGGGGGTTGGAGTTATTGGCGAGTAGCCAAGCTCCCTGACCCAGATAGTTGAGGATAAGGGCCGCCTTAACAAATGGCCAGGATGCATAGATGTTTGCCTTGCCCACGTGGCCCATGTCCGAGTAGAGTGCCTCGGCACCGGTTGTCGACAGGAAGACAAAGCCGAGCACCATAATGCCCGAATGGTTGATGGGCGAGAACAGGAACATAATGCCGCGGATGGGGTTGAGCGCGCGCAAGATGGACAGGTTGCCGAGCATGTTGAACAGACCGGCGCCTGCCAGGAACAGGAACCACAGCGTCATGAGCGGGCCGAAGAGCTTGCCGATTGACGAGGTGCCGGCGCGCTGCATGGCAAATCGGCCGCAGATAATG
>DBEWII010000147.1:0-9664 GCA_048384935.1 Collinsella aerofaciens
TCACCTCAATGGTCCTCCTAACGCCGGCGTGTTGGCACCACCAGCGTAGTGGCGGCGGGGAGGCACGGTGGCCATTATTCGGTGACCGGGATTGGTCAAAATCGTTTGACTATTAGCGGCTAAAATCGCCCGGCGCTAACAGCGGCACCGGGTCGCTGGTGGCCACGGGCTCGCAGTGCGGGATCTACGTGTCGGGAATACTCGCGGTGGACGGCTGCAAGGTTGACGCGCGGGCCGACGGCGCCGGCGTCGCGGATGCGCGGGTGGCCGGCGTGTTCGCGGACGGTCTTGCCGTTCGCAGCGGTGGGCGCGTTGTCGCCGCGGGCGCGGGCTCCGGGGCGGGCGTGCGCGCCTATGGTGTGTGTCTACTGGGCGGGGCTGCTGGCGGTGGCGCGGCCGGGCAGCTTACCGTCGATGCGTCCTGGCTGGATGCGTCGGGCGTCGACGGCGGCGTCGCCTGCCTGGGCGGGTCGCTTGCATCCGCGCGCTTTGGGGCGCCTGAGGGCGGTGCCTTTGGCGCAGGCGGCGTGGTGGATGCCGACGGGGTAACGGCGACACATGTGGCGATCGAGCCCACGGGCGCCACAGCCCCGGCGGGGGAGACCGATTCGCGCGATGTGCCGGGTGATGGTATCCGTGAGTCTGGTACCGGCGCTGATCCTACTGTCGAGCAGCCCGGGGCCACGCCAGCAGCAGGTCCCGCGGCAAAGCCCGCGGCTATTGCGACCAAGACAACAACGACGACCATGACAACGGTCAAGACCGCGGCGTCAGCGCCTTCGGTGCCTAAGGCCACGGCCGCAGTCGCGAGCCTGCCCACGCTCCCCAAGACTGCCGACAACAACTGGATTGTGCTTTCCTCGCTTCTTTTCCTGTTGGGAACGGTATTCCTCGTCACCGCACGTCTCTGCTGAGACATTCATTTTTCGGAAGTGCGGGGAAAATCGAGACTCGTCGACCACAAACCGTTTCTGCCATCAAAACCGCATGTCGCGAAGGTGCAAAACTGGGCATGCTCGGCAGTTCTCGGATTTTCCGCGCACTTCCGGAATTATGTCCCATTGGAGGCTCAAAAACGAGCGTGGACTGCTATTGCGAGCAATGCCACATGTTAAGTAAGGAAGCTAATTTCATTCTGCTTATAGCTCGCAAAATGATTACCAATTGTTTGCTTAGGTTCTATAATATTTAGAGGTAAATGTAATAAATCTACAAAACGGAGTTTCCATGCTTCTTGATTTCAGTATAGAGAACTACAAGTCGTTCGCGGATAGGGCCACTTTCTCAATGGAGGCGGCCCCTAAGCAGAAGGGGTTGGACTACAGCCTCCACGTACAAAAGGTCGGCAGGAAGACCTATAAGGGTCTCTCGTCCGCAGTCGTCTACGGCCCCAACGCAGCGGGTAAAACGGCGATAATCGGAGCTCTGGACACGTTGAAGCACATCGTGCTTCGCGGCAACGTTCGCGATGCCGAGACCATGACGTCGCCCGACCGCGCGGCGTTCGACCTGTCGTTTATCCCCAACAGCGGCCTCGCCGACCCCAAGCCCGTGTCCTTCGGAATCCGCTTCTTCGAGGGAGGGGACCTGTTCGAGTATGACCTGAAGGTAGACCTGGGTGCCTTCATGGACTTGTCGTATGACAGGGCGATTGTGCGTGAGTCGCTGTTGGTGAACGAGAAGGTCGTTTTCGATCGGCGCTTGGAGACCGTCAGCCTCGGCGACTTGGGCTCTGGAACACTTGCCGAGCAGCTTTCCGATGCGTTTCGCGAGAACAAAGCGGCTGCGATAAATTTCATATCCGGCTTCAGCCGAGACGAGCTGTTCCTGACCAACGGTTTCAAGCAGATCGTCAGCCCCAGGCTCAGCGCGCGCGTCACTGGGTGGTTCGACCGTGGGCTCACTGTCGTGTACCGTGCCGACAGACTAAAGACGGTGCAGGGGGCGGGGCTCCCGGACAAGGCCGTCTACGTCAACGAGACGATTGACGCCGCCGCCAAAGAGTTCGGCGTCAGCTCCAATGCACTGGGCTTTGTGGTGCCTGAGGGCGAGAGCACGCCCAGGCTTAGCTCGATCTTTGCCGACGCCGAGGGCAACCTGGTGCGCGCGGTGCCCGCCGAGGACTACGAGTCCTATGGAACGGTGCGTTTTGTCAACTTGTTCCCGCTGGTTGCACGAGCCATCGCAACGGGAGGAACGTTGGTGGTGGACGAGTTCGATGCGTCCATCCATCCCATGGCGCTCATGAGCATTGTGAGCGTGTTCCATAATGACGACATTAACAGGCACGGCGCCCAGCTGGTCTTTAACACCCACAACCCGGTGTTCCTCAACGGCAATGTGTTTCGTCGTGATGAGATCAAATTCGTGGAGCGCGATCGAGAGACGGGCGGCAGCACCTGCTATGCGCTATCCGACTTCGGCACCTCGGGGCCGTCCGGCGTGCGTAAAGGGGACGACTACATGAAGAGCTACTTTGTAAGCCGCTACGGCGCCATCGAGGACATCGACTTTTCCCCAGTGTTCGAGGAGCTGATGGGGGATGACACCGATGGCCAGTAGGAGGCAGGCGGACAAGTACTGGTTCTCCGTGGAGGGCGAGACCGAGAAGTGGTACCTCGAGTGGCTCCGTGACGTCGTCAACGCCGACCCGCGGGCGACGAGGAAGGTTGCCTTCGACGTTAAGGTCGAGAAGAACCCGCTCAAGCGTGCGAAGAGCCTAAACGTCGTTGGGAAGGCCGAGGTCTGGCATGTCTTTGACCTGGAGGACGAGGACGAACTGCACGTAAGGCAGACCCTGGACACGCTTAAGTGAATGCGCGACGCGGGCAAGCTCGGCCGCGGCGTCAAGTACATGAACGCGTACTCGAACTTCACTTTTGAACTGTGGATCCTGCTGCACAAGCTCGACATGCGCGCCCCGCTCAACCACAGGACTGGGTACCTGAGGCTCGTGAACAGGGAGTTCGGCGAGAGCTATCAGGACCTCGATGAGTATAAGCACGAGGGCAACTTCAAGAGAGCACTCGGACAGCTAACGATTGATGACGTCGTGGCGGCGGTCGCGCGTGCCAAGAGGATAGCGGAGGCCAACGAGGCTGACGGACACCGCTTCGCCGAGCACTGCACGTATCGCTACTGCCTGGACAATCCCGCGACGGATCTTTGGATAGCAGTCGAGAAGGTACTTAAGGGCGCCGGTATTATCGGTAAGTAGAATTAAGGCATGGTTTCGCTTGTCGACATGCCTACGCCGTTTCCCGCATACTGCTCCGCTGCGATGTCCGCGAGGCATATCTGTTTGCCTCTTTCGTATCGATCGCTTTGATGCCCCTTGTTGGCGCTTTTCCTGCTGGGAATAGGGCTTTTGGTGTTGAACGCCGCTACTGAAACGCCCAAACTTCGAAAGTGCGGGGAAAATCGGAATCTGCCGACCACAACCCGTTTTCTGCCAACAAAACCGCGGGTCGTGAAGGTGTAATACGGGGCATGCTCGGCAGTTCTCGGATTTCCCCGCACTTCCGAAATCGCCGCCCATTAAAGGCCAATCAACGAGCGGCGATTGTCTCCCACACCAGTCAGACGGTAAAATTCTGTCCATGATTACGCTTACCGATATATCCTCTGCCGTCTGTCACGTGCTGCCCCGCTACGACGTCCGCGAAGCATATCTGTTTGGTTCGTTCGCTCGCGGCGAGCAAACGCCCGATAGCGATATCGATTTGCGACTCGTTTGCGGCTACACCATGACGTTCGGCGCGTTATATGAGCTCTCCCTTGAGCTCGAGGAGGAACTCGGTCGAAAGGTTAATTTCGTCACCAACCCACCCGACAACATGCGCCCCGCCTTCCGCAAAAACATCGAGCAGGATGAGGTGCGACTCTATCAAGCAGCGTAAACGGGACAGGGTCTACCTAACCCGCATTGGAGAGTGGGACTCCGATGAGCGCTGGGAAGGGGCAGCGTAGCTGCCGTATGTCCTTAGGCATACCCTTACAGATTGGCACCGCTTAGATACCCTGCCGGGCCTGGGGCCCTACAATAGGCGTGGGATACTTTGCACGTCGAACGAGGTGGTTGTATGACGGCAATTCAAGCATTTGCGGTTTCCGGCAGGGAAGATCGCCCGGTCGACTTTAGTTTTGACCACGCCGAATGTTTCTTTCCTGCGGTCAAATGGTTCAACGTCGAAGGTTTATCTGCCGACGATCTTACTTTCTTAACAGAGTTTGTCAGGACAAACGCCCCATTTATCTTTGAGCTCGCCGAACGCCAAAAAGCCGGACCGGCGGTGGCATAATGCCTGAGTTTTCCCGCATACTTCCGAATTTGGCGAGTCTTAGAAGCCAATATTGAACTTAAACTCGGTTCCATACACCCTCCTGCTCTTTGAATATAAGTATCGCCCTAGCGATAGTGTGCTATACTATTGCTAGGGCGATACCTGTTAGGAGACTCGCGTGGAACTGTGGCATGGTTCTCAGAAAATCATTGAGACTCCCCAGCTTGGCCTGGGGAAAGTCCATAACGACTATGGAACGGGATTCTATTGCACAGAGAGCCTCGATCTTGCAAGGGAATGGGCATGCTCGCGTGATGCCGATGGCTTTGCGAATCGCTATGAACTCGATATGGCCGATCTCAAGGTACTCGACCTGCTATCGCCGCAATATTCAGTTTTGCATTGGATAGCGTTGCTTGTAGAGCATCGTTCTTTTCGCAAGGACACCGCTATTGCCGTGGGGGCGTGCGAATATCTCCACGATCATTTTCTACCTGACACGAGCGCTTGCGACGTGATAAGGGGATGGCGCGCGGATGACTCGTACTTTAGCTATGCCAGAGCTTTTGTGAACAATACGATTACCGTCGATCAGCTTGGTCGATCTATGAGGCTCGGCAACTTGGGAGAGCAGTTTGTGCTCAAAAGCGAGCTCGCGTTTAAGAGCATTCGTTTTGCTGGATTTGAACGTGCGCCACAAGCTCTGTATGGTCCATTGGCCAAGGAGCGAGATGTAGCGGCAAGGGAGCAGTATCGGGAGCTACATGCCGAAAATCCGTTTGAGGGAATTCGTATCGTCGATATCATTCGAGAGGGGATGACGGGCGATGACCCACGCCTACAGTGAGATGTATCTCGAGGATGCCATGAGAACGCTGGGCGAGGCGGTCGATTTTGCTCTCTGTGACCAAGGGTTGAATCCAGCCGAGTTGACGGCGATCCTGTCGAACGCTTTTGAGATGAAACAGTTTGAGCACGGTATACCTCGCGTCGTCTGCGGCATGTCGGGCGACGAGCTCGCGCGCGAAATTATCGCTCATGCGGGACTAAGCCCCGTCGCATGCAGGGAGACCTATCCGTTCGGCCGTTCGCCTCAGTATTGGGCGGGCTGGGTTTTGGCCTATGCGCAATGGATGTGCAGCTTGTGTTTTAGCGACCTTCTTGAAGTCGCACCGCTCGATTGGATCATCGGCTCGTACCATCCGCTTCACGAGGCCTCCGAGGACAAATTCGCCCAGATTGTCATCGAAAAATGGAACAACGCCCAGGCAGACAAAAAGGGCCTCAAAGCGGCACGAAAGGCGGCCGGCCTAACGCAAAAACAGCTCGCCGCCCAATCGGGGGTTAAACTTCGCGCCATACAACTCTACGAGCAGAACCAGCTCGACCTACGCCGCGCCTCGGTCTCCTCGGCATTGGCGCTCGCAAACATCCTAAACTGCGCCATCGAAGACCTCGTCTGGCAGCCGGTTGCCCTGGAGTACGACTCGCGGGCTATTCCGTCCGTAAAGCTATAGAGGAGGTAGACATGCTTTGGAGCTATGTTCAGCTAGATGACGGCGCTGGTCGCACTGTTCAAGAAGATCATTCAATAACGCACGAGGCAATTTCAACATCACCGATTTTGCTCAACGGCGTCACGTCGATCGATGAAGCCATTCGACTGACCATAGAGGGCATGCCCAACGCGCTCAGGCTCTTGGAGAACTCATGATGGCGGCTATGCGGCGGAGCGCTCATCCGTTCGCGCCGCTCGTGCTCGATGATGCTGGTTCGCTCGAAGCTATGGCCGCGGCCGTGATGCGCTTACACAGCACGCTGCTGACGGTCGGGCGCTGCTATACGACTGACGCAACGGGAAACCGGGCAGCGCTTGAGCTTGGACGTGTCGAGTCCGTGCTTGCGGGTGCATTCTGTACAATATTCGGTCAATCGCCGGCAGATCGCTTCGCAGACATCTTTGACCAGGTCACCTACGTGGCCGAGCACATGGTCAAGGACCACATCTTTGAGGACGGTAACAAGCGCACCAGCCTTGTCTTTGCGTTGTCCGTCCTAAGGTTCGCCGGCACTCCGGTCGTGCTATCCGACAGCCCCGACCCCAAAGACAACCAGTACTACGCCTGGATCCAGGACCTCGTATCCGGAAACCGTACGACCAGTGGGCTCGCCGAAGAGCTGCGCCGCGGTTGCATTGCGGGCATGGGCGACCCGTCGCGCGTATAGAATCAAAGCATCCGCACGCCTGGCATTATCTTGATTGGAAGCCATATGGAAATCCCTGGTACCTTGTGCATCAATGTTTACGACTTCGCGTTTTGCCCCGAGCCCTGCTACGACCGCCTGGTCGACCTCGCCGACCCCGAGGACTGGGGCCCCAGCAACCGCATCCTCAAAAACTACCTGTCGTTTTCGTTTAGCCGCGCGGTGTTCCTGACCGAGCGCGACGCGGACCAGACCGCGCCGTCCAACCTGCCGTTGGTGTTTGACGACGACCGCTGCCTATTCAACACCGGCCTGTACACGCGCCGTTACGAGACCATCTACGGCCTGTTTGAGCCCAACACCAAACCCGACGCGCGCCAGCGCTGGTTTTTGAAGGGTTTCTTTAAGGAAAGCGACCCCATGCTGGTCTCGTTTGAGTACCTGCCGTGCCGCGTGCGCTTTGCCGAGGACCCCTCCGAGCTAGTCTTTGATTACCGCCTGCCCATCCGTTCCAACATCGACTACATTCTGGGCGACGAGGAGAACCTGACGCGCATTCCTGTCAGCCTGATGGGGGAGGGCAACTCGCTGCTGCTGCGCCGCGCCTTTGAGGGCGCCGTCGTCGAGGCCGCCCGTCGCGCAGCAGCCAACTACACGCTCGCGGTACCGCAGTTCTATGGCGGCCGGATCCAGCTGCTCTTGCCGCTGTGCCTGACCGGCGACAAGCCCGAGCTGGCGCTGACCATCCAGCGCGAGGACGCCTTTTACGCCGCGCGCACCTGCCTCACGCTCGATATGGCCTACAACAACGCGCGACTCATTTGCCGTCCCGAAACTTCGTGGATTAAGCGATAAATGGCTGTTTAGCTGCGGGTTTGTCGTGTGCCCTGATTGCGGTGGCGCGGTTTGCTCCCACGAATATAAAATCGGGGGCAAAAAGTTCTTGGTAAACCACGCGCGGCTATGTTAGTATCTCTTTTGCCGAAAGGCAACGGGCGATTGGCTCAGGGGTAGAGCATATCCTTCACACGGATGGGGTCACAAGTTCGAATCTTGTATCGCCCACCATCAAAAGCGCAGGTCAGAGATGTTAAATCTCTGACCTTTTTCTTTTTTCACCAAGGGTGACACCAAAAGTGACACCAAAATCGAATCGCAGTCGTCCTAGGCGTCTTTTTATCGCGCCCTTTTTGCTGACGCCATTGCATATTTTGTATAAAACGCATGCGTATTTTCATTGAATTCTCCATGTGATTCGAGCGCAAATGTGGAGACGGGGACCACTGCCCCAGAACGCCTACCAGCGGATTTCTATAACACGACGGTTTTTCGGCGGAACTCGTCAAGCTTTTGGTCAGCATTTGGTTTGCTTCCGGTACTTACCCGCATGATGCCCCAGTAGATAATCGGCCATGCCCGCAATCCGCACGGCCTACGGCCGAAACCAGGGGAGAACAAATGGACGAAATCGTCTGTGCAAACACCGCATTCCGCTACTGGCGCTGCCCACCGCAGGTGCGCGATCTCTATCCACGCTTGCCCAATTCCGAAGACGGCTGGCGAGCTCTATCTCAATCGCCCTTCGTAGTCGACGTCCTCAAGACCCCGATTATTACCACAACAGTTTCCGGCGGCGTTAACTACCATTCGGGATTACGGACAACCATTCACTGTGATGATGCTTCTGGGGTGGACAGCACGCTGGAAACCGCGATGAGCTTTAGAGTTTCCAATCCGCTTGCGACGCTATTTACCATGGCGCGCTTTGTGTCTCCAACCGATCTTGTCCTTGCCATGTACGAATTCTGCGGATGGTTCTCAGTCTTTGAGCCCACCGCCGCAGCAGAAGCGGAACTAGACAAAGCCAAAGACGCTGCCGAGAATGCAACCACCGAATCCCTCTTTGATCTCGATGAAAGCCTAGAAGAACCACAATGGAAACGCGTCTACGCACGCATTAAAGTTAAAGAACAGGTAAATGCGAAGGGGCCCAACGGACCAAAGAAAACGAATGAGGTCACAAAGCTAAAGGGCACTTCGCTCTGGATGAGGAAGCCGCTCATCGAATTACACGAGCTTCATGAGTACGCCAGCAAGATGAAAAAACGAAAGTGGGGTACGAAGTTTTACAACGCCGCGCAGCTGGTGACGGGTATAGCCGCTTCTCCGCTCGAAGTTGCAGGAATTTTATTGCTATCGCTTCCTCGCTCTCGTGGCGGTGCCGGCTTTAGAAACGTTTACGTCAACGACCTTACGCCGCTTACCGCATCGGCGCAGAGCATTGCAGGGCAAAATGTCTGCTACGGGGATATCGTGATTGTGAATCCAACCATAATGAAGGCAGGCATCGTGGAGATTCAGGGAGAGGTCATTCACGGATCAGGCGCCGTGCTCGACCACGATGCCAAACGCATGACGGCGCTGCAAAGTATGGGGTATGACGTCTTCCTGGTTACGCACGACATGCTCAACGATGCCGAGCAGCTTGATGCGATCGTGCGAAGTCTTTGCTCGCGTTTGGAATTGCGCTATAGGTGTAAATCTAAGGCGCAAAAGACAAAGGAAATGGAGTTACGAGCCAACGTACTGTGCAATTGGCTGGAAATCGGTCGTTAGACGGGTGCCCTGCTCACTTCCGGGCGCCCTCGGTCGGCTGTGCGCGATGCCGCCGCCACGGAACCGGCCCATCTACTACGTTTAGCCCCGGCCCCTCGACCATACCCCGCATTTCGCGAAAACCGCAGGCCGTCTACCTGCGGTTTTATTTTTGCCCGAGACGCCATGGCCACGGATGCCGCCCAAACGTAGTAGCTGGGCCGCATCCGTGGCGGGAGGTCCCCGGGGGCCGCCGGCCGGGCGCCGGGAAGGAGGGCGGCGGCGTGGCCACCGCCCGCGGGGCGCGCCCCCGCGGGCGAAAAGGGCATCGCGGGGCCTCGCGGCCCGTTCCCGCGCCTGCATCCGCGGCCGGGCTACGTTCCCTCGCCGCCGCCCGCAAAATATTTTCGGTTGATTTCCGATCTCAGCCGAACACATTGAGCAAATAGGCCGTTCCCGCAGTTAGCCGAACGCCCCCGCGGCCCCTCCTGGGGTCCGGGGGCGCCGTTTTCCCAGTTGACGGAACGGTGGAGATGTGTTTCGATAGGTCCGGTGGCCATGCTCCGCCCGCCGCCCGGCCC
>DBEWII010000148.1:0-22094 GCA_048384935.1 Collinsella aerofaciens
TCACCTCAATGGTCCTCCTAACGCCGGCGTGTTGGCACCACCAGCGTAGTGGCGGCGGGGAGGCACGGTGGCCATTATTCGGTGACCGGGATTGGTCAAAATCGTTTGACTATTAGCGGCTAAAATCGCCCGGCGCTAACACGGTGGGCTCAAATCTGGCGTGTTTGGCCTGGAATTTGGGCTGCAGCTGTTCGAGAATGCGCTGGCAAAGTCCCTCGGTTGCGACCTCTTTTATGACCGTCCAGCCACGGCTTTGCGCCAAACGTGAGCACTCGTCAAGGAGGACCGTCTTGCCCGTTCCACGGACGCCGGCTATGCGCATTAGGCGCCCAGGGGCACCAGGCCCGTTGGTGAGGCCCTCATTGAATTCTTCGAGCACATCTTCGCGGCCGATAATCGTGGGAGGTGTTTTACCTGCTGTGGGCTTAAAAGGGTTTGTTTGCATGTGAGCCACCTTTGCTCAAGATATAGCAAGATATAGCAAAGTATAGTGAGATATAGCAAAGTAAGCGCTACTCGCGGGTTTTGCGGTGGTGCTATTTTCCAAATGCCGCGCGGATAAAGCGCTGGGCGAACAGCTTGTTGGCAACTCACGAGGGCTCGGGGTGCCAATTTGGGATGGAGTAGTGCTGTGCCACGAAAAGGGCCTATCTACTACGTTTAAGCCGCAGGGGTCAACCATAGTCGGCTATTTTGAAAATCGATAAGCTCTCTACCAGCGGTTTTGTTTTTGCACTTTTCAGCATGGTCTGGGCTCTCCGCGTTAACGTAGTAGATGGGCTCCTTTTGTGGCAAGGGGCCGACTTGCGGCTCAGGGTAGCCAAAAAAGCCCCGTCCCAAAAAGACTGTTGGAAGTTGCGGTGGAATAGTTCCTGTTTTTGCTGCTGAAGGCTTTGAGCAGGAACTATTCCACCGCAACTTATGAGGGGGCGGGGGATGCGATAGTATTACGTGGTGATATTCGACAAACCGTGGGCTTCATCCGAGGGCTTTATGGAACAACACCAGCATTATCAGAGCCTGCAAGATCAGGCATACAACGCATTGCGCTCCAAGATCATCTATGCCGAGCTTAGGCCCGGCACACGCCTTTCGGCGATTGGTCTGGAAAAGGAGACGGGAATCGGGCGCACGCCCATTCGCGAGTCTTTTGTGCGCTTGCGTGAGCAGGAACTGGTGGAAACGCGTCCCAAAAGCGGCACCTATGTCTCAAAAATCAGCATGGAGCGCGCCGAGAACGCTTGTTTCTTGCGCGAGAAACTCGAGAGAAGCGTGCTCATTAAATGCTGCTCTGCTGCCACGCCCGAGCAAAAGCATCGGCTTGAGCAGATTCTTGCCGAGTCCGAGTCGCTCGACCATAGCGAAACGCGTCGTTTCTTTGACCTGGACAACCTGTTCCATGAGACGTGTTTCGTGATTGCCGGCCGCCATATGCTGTGGGATTGGATGAAGAGCATCAATACGCATTTTGAGCGGTATAACTGGCTGCGTATGGTGTCGCAGGATCTGGATTGGGAGCCGATTCGTCGGCAGCATCGCCGAATTCTCGAGGCTATTAAGAGGGGCGATACCGATGCGGCGAGCTATCTGGCCGAGACACACTTGCATCTGATGCCCGAGGAGCAGGGCCCGGTTATTGCCTTGCATCCCGATTATTTTGAGCTGTCCAAAGACTCGGCCATCTAGCCCATCATCGCATCTGCTCGAGACGCAAAAACGATGCTGCTCACCTACAGCGTTTTGCAACCGAGTTTTTTAATAATGCCTAAAATGACTCAGACCGCCGACAATTGGGAAACGGGGTGCGCTATGGCGCAGATGAGAATCAAGGACATTGCCGCCGAGGCGGGCGTGAGTCCGGCCACGGTCTCGCGCTATCTCAACAACCGCCCTGGGCAAATGACCGAGGAAACCCGTGCTCGCATCGCGGCGGTCATCGAGCGCACCGGCTATCGCCCACGTGCCGCTGCGCGCAATCTGCGCAGCTCGCGCACCAATCTCATTGGCGTGATCTTGGCCGACATCGCCAACCCGTTCTCGAGCGCCATGCTCGAAGGACTTTCCGCCAGTGCCGCCGCGCGCGGCTGCTCGCTTATGACGGCCATTAGCGGCAACGATCCCGCAAAGGAAGCAGAGTCGCTCACCAGACTTATCGATGCCGGCGTGGACGGCCTGGTCGTCAACACCTGCGGAGGCAATGACGGGGCGATCGCCGCGGCAGCGGGACGTCTGCCCGTTGTGCTGCTCGACCGCGACGTTGCCGACGGCGGTGTCGATCTGGTGACATCTAACAACCGTGAGCTGGTCGCCGGCTTGGTAGACGCCTTGGCCGCCGCTGGCAGTGAGCGCCTGTGCCTGCTCACCGAGGCAAGCGACGACAGCCCCGTGCGTCGCGAGCGCGCCGAGGCCTTTGCCGACGAGCTTTCGCGCCGCGGCCTTGCGGGCGAGGTCGTCACCCTGGCCGACGGTGGCGCCACGGGCGTCGGTCGCTTGGACGAGACTATCCGCGGCTATGCAGGCAAAAAGCTCGGCCTCATTGCCGTCAACGGTCTGGTCTTCCTGCGTTTGACCGAGGCGCTAGCACAGCTGGGACCCTCGCTGCCGGCGGGGCTCAAGATCGCGACGTTTGACGACTACCCCTGGAACCATGTGCTCTTTGGCGGCGTGACCACGGCCGCGCAGGACACCCTTACCATTGCCGAGCGCGTGGTCGAGCGCCTGTCCGAGCGCATCGACGTCGTCACCACCACGGTGGGCGAGGCCGCAAAGCTGGCGCCCAAACGCATCGAGATCCCCGGTCACATCGAACACCGCGCCTCAACCTCGCGCTAGTCTGTGTGATAATATATAGACAATGTCATACAGGAGGTATCCATGGCTGCGTCTGTGCTGAGTGTGCGAGTGGACTCGTCAATTAAAGACTCATTTGCCGAACTGTGCGAAGAGCTTGGCATGACTTCGTCTGTTGCGGTCAATATGTTTATGAGACAGATGCTGCGCGAGCGTTCGCTGCCGTTTGTTCCCTCGCTTGGAAAAACTGTGGCAGATAAAGACGTTGCTACCAATGGTTTGAATATTGCTCGGATTGAGTCCGCCGTCCGCGAGGCAGCCAGCTCGATTCCCGCCATCAAAACCGTGATTCTTTTTGGTTCGTATGCCCGGGGCGAGGCACATGTCGATAGCGATATTGACTTGCGTCTCGAAGTCGATCGCGAGCAGGGCTTTGGTCTTTTCGCACTGTCGGCATTTGGTGAGGCGGTGCGCAAAGAAACCGGGAGGCAGGTTGATCTCGTCTCGAGTGATCATCTTGATGACGATCTTGCCGCGGTAATCGAGCGCGAAGGAGTAATCCTTTATGATCGCGCGTAAGTCAGACAGCCTCCGCGCCCAAGAGGTTTTGGAGGCTATCTCCGAAACGAACGAGCGCATCAAGGCTTTTGATATCACCGAGGACCAGTTTCTGCATGCGAATGACGTGCGGACGAGGGCGTTGGCGGACTCCCTTTTGATGTGTGCGCTTAGGGTGACGGAAGAAGCGGGCAAATTGTCGGAACGCTCGCAGCGGCTTCATCCCGAAATCGAATGGCGTGGAATTATCGGCATGAGAAATTATCTTGCGCATGATTACGGCAATGTCGACCGCTCGGTTGTTTGGGATGCAGTGACGATGGAGTTCCCCGCGCTGGAACGAGCTTGTAGGCAAATCGTCTCCGAATCCGAACGATAGTTACTTGTCATATCTGCCTGCTCGCGCACGTTTTTTGAGCGCTTGATACGCTTTAACCCTGCGGAAACATTTTTCTGCGATAGTATCTGCGATATAGACCAGTCGAAACCCGCCCGAAAGAAAGGGGAGCGACATGAACCAGCAGAACATCGATTACGTACTCCGCTCCGTAGAGCAGCGCGACATCCGCTTTGTGCGTCTGTGGTTTGTCGACATTCTCGGCCGCCTCAAGAACTTTGCCATTAGCCCCGAGGACCTCGAGGTCGCTTTTGAGGAGGGTATTGGCTTTGACGGCTCCGCCATCGAGGGCTTTGCCACGCCCGAGGAAGCCGACATGCTGGCGTTTCCCGATGCTTCGACCTTCCAGATTTTGCCGTGGCGCCCGAGCCACAACGGCGTCGCCCGTGTGTTCTGCGACGTGTGCACTCCCGATCGCAAGCCGTTTGCCGGCGACCCGCGCGATGCCCTGCGCCGCATGTTCCGCAAGGCCGAGAAGGCTGGCTATCTGCTCAACGTGGGCGCCGAGCTGGAGTATTACTACTTCCCCGACGAGCACACCCCCGAGCCGCTCGACAACGTGGGCTACTTCGATCTTTCGGTAAGCGATGCCGCTCGCGACTTGCGCCGCAACACGGTCCTCACGCTCGAGAAGATGTCCGTGCCCGTGGAGTACACCTTCCACGCCGCTGGCCGCTCGCAGCACGGCATGAGCCTGCGCCACGCCGAGGCCCTGAGCATGTCCGACGCCATCACCACGGCCAAACTCATCATTAAGCAGCAGGCCTACGAGAGCGGTTGCCACGCCTCCTTTATGCCCAAGCCGTTGGCGGGCGAGGACGGCAGCGCCATGTTTTTGCATCAGTCGCTGTTCGACCACGACGGCAACAACGTCTTTTGGGGCGAGGACGACGAGAAGTACCATCTCTCCGATATCGCCAAGCACTATATGGCCGGCATTCTGGCACACGCGCGCGAGATTAGCGCCATCACCAACCCCACGGTCAACTCGTACAAGCGCATCACCACGGGCGGCGACTCCGTGCCGCAGTACGCCACGTGGGGCCTGCGCAACCGCGCGAGCATGGTCCGCATCCCGGTCTACAAGCCCGGCAAGCAACTGTCCACGCGCATCGAGCTTCGCAGTCCCGATCCCATGGCCAATCCGTACCTGGTCAACGCCGTCACGCTGGCGGCTGGTCTGGACGGCATCGAGCGCAAGCTGGAGCTCCCGCCCGAGGCAACGGCCGAGACGCTCAAGCTTACCGACCGTCAGATGGTCGAGGCCGGCTACACGCCGCTGCCGCGTTCGCTCAAAGAGGCGCTCGACGTGTTTGAGGACTCGCAGTTTATGAAGGATGCCCTCGGCGAGCACATCCACAGCTTCTTCCTCAAAAAGAAGCGCGACGAGTGGCATAAGTTTGAGTCTACGATCACCGAGTGGGAGATCAAGCACTACCTGGCGAACTCCTAATCGCTCTGGCTTGTTCCAGTACGATTGAGCTCATTTCTTTGGAGGCCGATATGTCCGAAAAGAGTGCCCTGTTCATGGCGCGCACGACGCGCTTCCACGAGTTTGCCCGCAGCTTGACGACCACCCTGGGTGTCGAGGTGAGCCTGGCAACCCCCGATTCGCCGACTGCGGCGCACGACTTTGACCTGCTGATCCTCGATTCCGACGGCATCCGCAGCGACCGCATCGATCAGATTGCCAAGTGGCTTGACGATCGCGGCGGTGTCCCCATGCTGGTGATCGTCGACGATGAGGCGCTCGGCACCCTGCGCCTGCCCAATCACGCGCATGCCGACTTTGTATGCCCCACGGCGACGCCCAACGAGCTTAAGGCTCGTGCGCAGCGCCTGATGGGCGAGGAGGAGACCGTCGCCGCCGACGATGTGCTCAACATCGATAACCTCGAGATCAACTTGGCCACCTACCAGGTGACGCTCGATAACGAGCCCATCGACCTGACGCTGATGGAGTACTCGCTGCTGAGCTTTTTGGCGACGCACCCCAACCGCGCCTACAGCCGCGAGGTGCTGCTGCACCGCGTGTGGGGCTTTGAGTACTGCGGTGGCACGCGCACCGTCGACGTGCACATCCGACGCATCCGCTCCAAGGTGGGCCCGCAGATCGCGGCGCACATCACCACCGTCCGCGGCGTGGGCTATCTGTTTAAGGACTAGATTTCCACCACAAAGGGGACACGCGCCTTTGTAGTGGTTTTGACGCAGATGCGGGTTCCTTTCGGGCCTGCAACAGAACTTAAGCCTTCCTAAAAGATTGCGTTCTCATACACGTACGCCCGCATATTGGGGTACAACTCAACGTGAACAATGATGGCCCGCCACATGTTTGGCGGGCCTTTGGTTATGTGACGAAAGGATCGCAGCTATGAGCGAGTACGATTCCCAGCGTCCCCAGGATGCGGGCAACGCCGGCGAGACCCAGCAGCAGCCGCGCGTGCAGGTGGAGTCGACGCCTGCCGACAGCAACATTCCCTACGTGCAGGCCTACGACACGCAGACCGGAAAGCCGCTGGGCGGTGCGCAGGTCGTGAACAAGCACACAGTGGTCAAGACCAAGACCAAAAAGCTGCCGATCTTTATTACGGCACTCGCCGGCTGTGCCTGCGGCGCCCTGCTGGTCATCGCGCTCATTATGAGCGGTACGCTCGATATCGGTGGCGGCAAGAATGCCGTGACGGCGGGTGCTTCGGGTTCGTCGACGCAAAAGATTACGATTGATTCCGAGGACACCACGCTGGCCGAGGCCGTTTCTGCTAAGGCCCTGCCCTCCGTGGTTTCCATTACCGCCACTTCGAGCGGTAGTCAGAATGGCTCGCTTTCGCAGTCTGCCGACGAGTCGGACAGCTCGGGCAGCGTCGGCTCGGGCGTGGTGCTCGATACCGAGGGCCACATCCTCACCAACAACCACGTGGTCGATGGCTATGACCAGTACGTGGTTACCATGGACGACGGCACCACCTACGAGGCCGAGTTCGTGGGCAACGACGCCTCGAGCGACCTGGCCGTCATCAAGCTCAAGGACGCCGACGCCTCCAAGCTCACGCCGATCGAAATTGGCGACTCCTCCAAGCTCAACGTTGGCGAGTGGGTTATGGCGATCGGCTCGCCGTTCGGCAACGAGCAGTCTGTCTCCACGGGTATCGTGTCGGCGCTCTATCGTTCCACGGCCATGAGCTCTACCAGCGGTAACACCATCTATGCCAACATGATTCAGACCGATGCCGCCATCAACCCGGGCAACTCCGGCGGCGCGCTCGTCAACGACAACGGTGAGCTGGTGGGCATCAACTCGCTCATCGAGAGCTACTCGGGCTCCAGCTCGGGCGTGGGCTTTGCTATTCCCGTTAACTACGCCAAGAACATTGCCGACCAGATCATCGGCGGCAAGACGCCGGTGCATCCGTACATGGGCGCTACGCTTTCGAGCGTCAACGCGCTCAACGCCCGCACCAACAAGCTGAGCACCGATAGCGGCGCGTATGTGGCGAGCGTCGTTGAGGACGGTCCTGCCGCCAAGGCCGGCATTCAGGAGGGCGACGTCATCACCAAGTTGGGCGACGACGAGATCACGAGCGCCGATGGCCTGATCATCGCGCTGCGCAGCCACGAGGTGGGCGAGAAGGTCGAGATCACGCTCATGCGCGGCAAGGAAGAGAAGAAGGTCACCGTCGAGCTGGGCTCCGATGAGGAGCTGCAGAACCAGCAGCAGGACGACAGTTCGACCGACACCGGCAACGGCGGTATTACCGACGAGCAGCTGCGCCAGTACCTGGAGGAGCTGTTAGGCCAGCAGGGCCAGGGCCAGGGTCAAGGCTACGGCCAGGGCTACTAGCGAGCCGTTTCGCATATGCCGAAGCCAGAGGGGCTGTCCCGCCAAGTGTGGGACAGCCCCTCTTTTCTTATTGATCCGTTGGGGACGGAGGAAAACGGATCACTTGGGGCTGACAAGAGGCCTGGTTCGGAATGGTCTGGACAGTTAGTTCAGATACGTATAAATCTGGGGCAGCTTGGGATGCGTTTTGAGCAATTTTTGATTGGGATGGGGTTTGAATGGATGCTTGGGAGGGCGAGCGGGACGTTTACATGGTCTCGAGGAGCCCAAATTAGTCGAAACAGGGGTGTTCGTGCCTGATTCAGCTCTAGGATTTATACGTATCTGAACTAACTGTCCACCCCGGTCCGGCCGCTGCCGATTCGGTGCGGTTTGAGACCGCTATTCGACCCCGTTGCGGCCGGTGGTACTCTAGTATCCGTTTGAAATCGAGCGAAGGAGTGCCGCTATGGAGCAATCGAGCCTGTTTGGTGACGGCGTGGACATCGATACCGAAACGCCCGCGAGCGCGGGCGCCGCCGCACCCGCCGATGCCCGTGCCCAAGCTGCCGCGCGCGCGGCCGAGCTGCGCCACGAGCTCGATTACCACGCCTATCGCTACTACATGCTCGATGCGCCCGAGATCACGGACGCCGCCTTCGACAAAATGCTCGTTGAGCTGCAGGAAATTGAGGCGACCTACCCCGATCTGGTGACGCTCGACAGCTATACCCAGCGCGTGGGCGGCTACGTGAGCGAGCAGTTTACGCCGGTCACGCACATGGCGCGCATGTATTCCATGGATGATGCCATGGACCTGGACGAACTTGACGCGTGGCTCCAGCGCGCCGAGGATGCGCTCGGTGCTGGCAGCGTTACCTATACCTGCGAGCTTAAGATCGACGGTCTGGGCGTGGCCCTTACTTACCAAAACGGCACCTTCGTACGCGCGTCCACACGTGGCGACGGCACTACGGGCGAGGACGTGTCACTTAACGTCCGTACCATCAAGGACGTGCCCATGCATCTGTCCGAGGCGGCGCTCGCCCATATGGGCGCCGACCGCGAGCGCACCATCGAGGTGCGCGGCGAGGTCTATATGCCCAAGGGCAGCTTTGTTCGTCTGAACGACGAGGCCGATGCCGAGGGCCGCGACCCCTTCGCCAACCCGCGCAACGCCGCCGCCGGCAGCCTGCGCCAAAAGGATCCCAAGGTCACGGCGCGCCGCGATCTGGCCACCTTTATCTATGCCATCGCCGATACCGACCCGCTGCACGTCCACAGCCAGCGCGAGTTCCTCGATTGGCTGCGTAGCGCCGGCTTTAGCGTCAACCCCAACGTGGCACGCTGCGCCACGCCGGCCGAGGTCCACGAGTTCTGCGCCCAGGCCCTCGAGCACCGCGGCGACTTGGACTACGACATCGACGGCGTGGTCGTAAAGGTCGACAGCTTCCAGCAGCAGCTCGACCTGGGCTTTACTGCCCGCGCACCACGCTGGGCCATTGCCTTTAAGTTCCCGCCCGAGGAAAAGCAGACCGTCCTGCGCGAAATTCGCATCCAGGTGGGCCGCACCGGTGTGCTCACGCCGGTCGCCGAGTTCGACCCAGTGACGGTTGCCGGCTCCACCATCGCGCGTGCCACGCTGCACAACATCGACGAGATCCGCCGCAAAAACGTGCGCGAGGGCGACACCATCATCGTTCACAAGGCGGGCGACGTAATCCCCGAGGTCGTGGGCCCGGTGCTCGACAAACGCCCGGCCGATTCGGTCGACTGGCAGATGCCCGAGGCCTGCCCCGTGTGCGGCAGCCCCGTGGTCCACGAGGATGGTGAGGTCGCTTACCGTTGCGTCTCCATCGACTGCCCCGCACAGCTCAAGGAGCGCTTGCTCCACTGGGTGAGCCGCGGCTGCATGGACGTCGACGGCCTGGGCGACGAGATCGTCGACAAGATGATCGCCGCCGGCCTGATTCACGATGTCGCGGACTTCTACCAGCTCACGGTCGACGACATCGCCGGACTGGACACGGGGCGCACTTATGCCAGCTCCAACAGCAAAAAGGGCGTCAAGAAGGGTGACCCCATTCCGGTAGGCCTCAAGACGGCCGAGAAAATCATCGCCGAGCTCAACAAGTCCAAGAGCCAGCCGCTCGGTCGCGTGCTGTTTGCCCTGGGCATCCGCCACGTGGGCAAGAGCGTGGGCGAGGTCATCGCCGAGCGATTCCTGTCGATTGACAAGCTCATCTTGGCGAGCGAAGAGGACATCGCCGAGTGCGAGGGCATCGGTCCCAAGACTGCGGCGAGCGTCAAGCAGTTCCTGGCCGTGCCCGAGAACCTTGCCGTGCTGGAGCGCCTGCGTCAGGCGGGTCTGTCGCTCGAGGTCGATTTGGGCGCCGCGCACGCGCAGGCCGCAGCCGACGCTGGCGTGGCGGGCGAACTCGCCGACGCACAGCCGCTCGCGGGTCTGACCTTCGTGCTCACCGGCACGCTCGTCAACCGCACCCGCGACGAGGCGGGCGCGGCACTCAAGGTGCTCGGCGCCAAGGTTTCGGGCAGTGTGTCGAAGAAGACGAGCTATCTGGTCGCCGGCCCCAAGGCAGGCTCCAAGCTCACCAAGGCCGAGCAGCTCGGCGTACCCGTGCTGGATGAGGCGGTACTTGAACAGATTTTGGCGACGGGTAGGGTCCCGGAGGCATAATGATTTGTTGAGGAACTGCGCAGAGGCTCAGTTCCTCAACATCTCCTTATAGTGTTTGCCTGTTCAATTTCGATATCGTTTCCCTCGTATGATCCAGATGCGTCTACCGACTCAAAGCGTGAGTAGGAAACTCTTGTCCCAACTTTGATTTGGGAAAGCTTGTCTTTGATTCGGCCAGATGAGGGGAATGTAATCCGGGTTTGCTTTCCAGCGTCGGTGTAGCGGGGACTGTTGTCTGTTTGGATTACGAGTTCCGTTCCCTCAATAGAATGAACGCTGCCGGCTCCAAAGACAAGGTAATCATCTCCTCCGCTATAGCGGGCTCTATCTGTGCATGAAGAAACGGATGCAAACATAGCGAAAATCACCAATATCGTAACCAGGGCAAAGGCCGTGGTGCCATAGCATTTTGATGGTGCCATCCGGTCTACCAAAAGACTGTTCCGTTCAATTTGACCATATTGGGCGTTGCATAGTTAATCGCTCGGGGATAAGTGTTCCATCCGTCGAATACTTCGAGCCACTGCAGTTCGATGCCAGAGCTTCCATTATGCCCAGTAAAATAGCCAGTTACCGTGACCGTATGACCTGATAGCTCGACGGATCCTTCACTGTTCCGGCTGTTGATCCACATATGATACAAGCCGATATTCCCTTGATCGATAGTTGCTCTGTACTGAGCGAATTGAGGCTGATAACCGAAAAATTGAGTATTAAGTGCTCTACCCTTTTGAGCGGCAAGACTTTTAAACGGAACAATTCCATCTGGGATGATCGTGCTTCCGTACTCGACGCCCTGATCATTGGTCTTATACGTTGTTGTGCCAGTGACGTTCCATATTTCTTTATAATAATCGGGATTAAATTGATTAGCGTTTGAACTGGTGAGACCGTAATGCATTGATACAGCGTACAAGGCAGAAACGACGCATGCATACTTATTAGTGCGGGCTTCAACTAATGATTCCGAGACTCCTCGGAACGGTATTCCGTTTAAATCGTCTATTTGGAAATGCAACATCAAGTCATCTTCATTGATAATGACTGCATCCCATGAAGTTGGGTTATTGCTTTGAGGTGCTATACCCTTTTTGGTGACAATCGGGACAGACCGTATATTGTTATAGTTGGTTACACAGTCTCTAGTTCCTGGCACCAAAGTTCCATATTCAATATCGTTGTACGAAATTAGTACGGTTGGGTTTGTGGCCTGTTGGCCGGAATAAGTTGAAATGGCGTTTGATAGAGAAGCTGAAATCGGAAGAATGGTATCGCCGAGGGTTATCTCCTTCAGAAGCCCAGGATATGATGCGTCAAGTATTAAATAACCGTAAGGGCTTCCTTCCCTTGTGACACTGATTTCATAGCCACAGATAAGGCCGATTTGTTGGCATACGGGAACGATTTGCTCGATCTCTAAGTTCGCGGATCCGTCGACGATGGGCAACAGGGAAAGCGCGTAGTCTTGTGCTAGGTCTGAAGTAAAAGCGACGGATGAGTTTGAGTCGGCAGCGAATACTCTTGTTGGGCGTGACGCGGATAAGCCGATGATCGAGGCTAGGCCGAGAAGAAACGAGCGACGTGATTGAACTCTGGGCATAATGTCTCCTGCCTATGGGGGGCAATATGCTGTCATTTTATTTGCTACAGAATACAATCTAATTCGGATTAAGGTAAATGGATGGAATTGCTCGATAAATGGTAGTGATTAGCGGACCGGTATCGCGATCCTCGTCACATACGCTCCCGGGTCGTCGCTGATGATGTCGTCGATGAGGGCGATTTCGCGCGAGGGACCGGCGGGGGACAGGTCGCGCTCGTGCATGTAATCGAGTAAGCGCTCATAGCGCGGGGCCGCCTGACCGTGCGTGCCGCGGAAGCTGACCGTCAGACACCGCGCGGCGGGACGTACTTCGACATCGCCCAGGTAATCGTCCGTGTCATCCAGCAGCAGAAAGACCTCGTCGTAGCCATCAAAGTCGCCGGCGGCAAAGCGTTCGGGCGCGATCCCGACGCCCAAGTTGCCCAGAAAAACAAACGTCTCGTGCTGGCCTTTCTGCAGCTGACGAATCTGCCACTCCAGTGCATAGGCGTCGGTAGGGTTGACGCGTTCGCGCAACACGGCGCAGCGAAGCTCGGGCGCATCGATTTCGCGGATGGTATCGAGCTCGGTGCTCAAGGCATCGTGCAGCAGAGCAAGCCGGTTGTCGATCTTGCGCGATACGCGCTCCAGCTCGCGGCGCTTGCGCTCGATGAGTTCCTGCTGCTGAGCCAGCTGCCGCTGCATAAGGTCCACATCGCGCGTGGTCACAAACTCACGGATTTGTGCGAGCGGCAAGTCGAGAACGCGCAGGTGGCTGATGGTATTGAGGGTAGAGAGCTGCCGCGATCCGTAGTAGCGGTACCCACTTGCCGGATCGATGTGCGCCGGGTCCAGTAGGCCCATCTGCTCGTAATGGCGCAACGTGCCCACGCTCAGGTTAAACAAGCGCGCCACCTCGCCAATGCGGAGCAGGCCCTCAGTATGTTCACTTGGCATGTCGGTCACAGGACCGCTCCTTTCAATAGGGTCGGGGAAGGGCGCTAGGCTCGCGTTGCCCCGCTATGCCACCAACTTGTCAAAAGCCCCGCGCCGGTTGAGCACGGTAAACGCGACAACGCAAATGACCGCCGACAAAATCGATCCGCACGGCGAAGCGATGCCCATGGGAAACAGCGTGTTGGAATAGGCGTTCGACAGCAGCCAAGCGCCCGGTACGCGAATGAGCGCCACGGCCAGCACGTTGTGCGCAAAGCCGATATAGCTCTTGCCGTATGCAGCGAAAAAGCCGCTAAAGCAAATGTGGATGCCGGCAAAAATCGCGTCGAAAATATAACTGCGCATATAGCCGGTGCCGGCGGCGACCACCGCGGCGTCCTTGGCAAAAAAGCCAATAAACGCCGGTGCCACCAGCCACATCAGCGCCGTGATCAGGCAGCCGTACACCACCGAGATCGTCATGGCATCTTTGAGTACCTGACGCGCGCGGTCACCCTTGCCCGCGCCGACGTTTTGCGCCGTGAGTGCGCTGACGGTGGCGCCCATGGAACTCGGCACAATGAACAAAAAGCTGATCATCTTCTCGACCAGGCCCACGGCGGCGGCGTCGACGAGCCCTCGGTGGTTGGCGATGACGGTGATAAACATAAACGCCACCTGGATGCAGCCGTCCTGCACGGCCACAGGCACGCCGATCTTAAGAATGCTGCCGAGCACCTCGGGCTGGGGGCGCAGGTCGCTGCGCCTAACGTGGATGTTCGTGCGGCGGCTCTTGAGCCACACGAGCGCGAGGGCAACGCTGGCCGTCTGCGCGGTTACCGTGCCGAGCGCCGCGCCCACGGGGCCGAGCCCCATGTGCCCGATAAACAAAAAATCGAGCGCGATGTTGATGATGCATGCCACGCCGATCACGTACATAGGCGAGCGCGAATCGCCCAGCCCGCGAAAGATGGCCGAGAGGATATTGTACGCGGCGATAAAGGGAATGCCGACAAAGCAGATACGCAGGTAGGCGGCGGTGCCTTCGACCGCCTCGGCCGGCGTGCCAATGAGCGCCACGATTTGCGGGCACAGTGCGAGCAGGACAGCGGCCAGCACCACCGAGACGCCCATAAAGAGCGTAATGGTGTTGCCGATGGCGGTCTCGGCGCGGTCAAACCGGCGCGAGCCCACGGCGTGGCCGACGATGACCGTCGTTCCCATTGCCAGGCCCACGAGCGTCACGGTAATGATATAGAGCGTCTGCGCACCATTGCCCACGGCGGTGATGCCGGCGGCGCCGCTAAACTGCCCCATCATGTACAGGTCGGCCATGCCGTAGAGCATCTGCAAAAAGTACGAGAGCATATAGGGCAGGGCAAAGACCGCGATGGTCTTAAGGACATTGCCACGTGTGAGGTCATGTTCCATGGGCGGGGCTTTCTGGCTGGGTTTGTTTACGTACCAGTGTAGTGAAAACCCTACAACGATTGTAGAGTCAAGGTTTGTGTCGACAATGGGGCGAAAAAAGTCGCGCGCACCATTATTCCGAGTGAATATGGACACACATCACGAGAACTCGCCGCTGGCGCTAACCTTGCAGAAAACGATTTCGGAATACTTGACACCATTATTCGGCGCGCAATAATACGTGCGTTTGCGAACAACGTTTGATGGGGGTTGAACCTGCGTGCGCAATCTCAAAATACTGTTTTCCTATCTAGGGGCATACCGTCGCGATGCCATCCTCGGCGTGTTCTTTGTGTCGGTCGAGACGGTGCTCGAGCTGTTTATCCCGGTCATCATGGCCAACATCATCGATGTGGGCGTGCCTGCGGGTGATATCAACTACATGCTGCTGCAGGGCGCTTACATGTTGGTGTGCGCTGCGCTTTCGCTGGTACTGGGCTTGGGTTATGCCCGCACGTCCGCCCGCGTTGCCTCGGGCCTAGGCGCTAACCTGCGCGAGGCCGAGTACAAAAAGATTCAGACGCTCGCTTTTGGTAACCTGGACAACTACGACGCCAGCTCGCTCGTCACCCGCATGACCACGGACATCACCGTTATCCAAAATGCTGTGGGCAACGGCTTTCGCCCTATGGTGCGCGGCCCGGTGACGCTTATCGTCGGCCTTATCTACGCGCTGATGCTGTCGCGCCCGCTCGCCACCGTCTTTGCGATCATCTTGCCCGTGCTGGCAATCGTGCTGGGCGTCATCACCTATCGCGTGAGCCCGCTCTACCGCCAACTCCAGACCTCGATGGACCACCTCAACGGCGTGGTACAGGAAGACCTCACCGCCGTGCGTGCCGTCAAGGCCTACGTTCGTACCGAGCACGAGGAGGCCAAGTTCGACACCGTCAATACCGAGCTCGCCGGCACTGCGACGAAGACCTTTGGCAACGCGGTGCTCAACCTGCCGGTGTTTCAGCTGTCGATGTACGTGGCTGCGCTCTCCATCCTGTGGATTGGCGGCCACATGATTCTCGCCGGCAAGCTGGGCGTGGGCTCGCTCACGGGCTTTATGAGCTACGTGCTGCTGATCATGAACTCGCTCATGATGATTTCCAACGTGTTTTTGCTGCTCACGCGCGCTCTCACGAGTGTGGGCCGTATCGCAGAGGTGCTCGATGAGGAGCCCTTTATCGCCAACCCTGCGGGAGACCTCGCGACTGCGGCGCCAGCGGACGGCAGTATCGAGTTTCGCGACGTTTCCTTTAAATACCGCGCGGATGCAGCCGAGGATGTGCTCGAGCATATCGACCTTCGCATCGAGAGCGGCTCGACGGTGGGCATCCTCGGCGGCACGGGCTCGGGCAAGAGCTCGCTTGTGCAGCTGATTGCGCGCCTGTACGACGCTACCGAGGGCGCCGTGCTTGTGGGCGGACGTGACGTGCGTGACTACGACCTCGCGACCCTACGCGACGCCGTGGGCATTGTGCTGCAAAAGAACGTGCTGTTTACGGGTACCGTGCGCGAGAACCTGCAGTGGGGCAATCCGCAGGCGTCGGACGATGAACTCCTCGCGGCTTGCCGCGCGGCGTGCGTGGACGAGTTCCTTGATCGCATCGGCGGGCTGGACGGCGAGTTGGGCCAAGGCGGCGCTGGTGTTTCGGGTGGCCAGAAGCAACGCCTGTGCATCGCGCGCACGCTGCTCAAGCATCCGCGCGTGCTCATTTTTGATGACTCCACCAGCGCGGTCGATATGGCGACCGACGCTAAGATTCGCGAGCACATCGCTCGGATTTCCGATACGACCGTGCTCATCATCGCCCAGCGTATCGCGAGCGTCATGGATGCCGATCGCATTGTGGTGTTGGACGACGGTCGTGTCCACGGCGTGGGCACGCACGAGGAGCTGCTGGCGGGCGACAACATCTACCAGGAGATTTACGCCTCGCAGATGGAGTTTGCGGGGAACGCGGACGCCGGCGACGGCTGCGACGATGGCTGCGCGAATGATTCGTTCTCCTCCGTCCCCAGCAGATCACCCTTGGAAGGGGGTGAGCGCCGTGCCTAAGACCGCAGCCCAAGCACGCCCGGCCGACCTCAAGCGCACTGTGCGCCGCTTGCTCTCCTACATGGGGCATGCCAAGTTCTCGTTGCTCGCGGTGGGCGTGCTCGCCTCCGTTGCCGCCATCGCGAGCCTCGCCGGCACCTACATGGTGCGCCCCATCGTTAACGGTTTGGCCACGGGCGGGGAGGAACTGCTTGCCAAGCAGGTCATCCTGACGGCGATCATCTACGCTGCGGGCGTGCTCTCGGCCCTGGGCTACTCGCAGATTATGGTGCGCGCGGCCCAACACGTGGTGTCCGATATTCGCCGCGACCTGTTCGCGCACATCCAGACGCTGCCGCTCAGTTATTTTGACAGCACGCGCTCGGGCGACATCATGAGTTTTTTCACCAACGACGTCGACACCGTCTCCGAGGCGCTCAACAACAGCTTTGCCAACGTGATTCAGGCCGCCATTCAGGTTGTGGGCACCACGGCTATGCTCATCATCCTTAACTGGCAGCTCACGATTATCACACTCGTGTGCGATGCGGCCATTGTGCTGTATGCGCGCTACTCGGGCGCGCGCTCTAAGCGTTTCTTTGCTGCCCAGCAGGCATCGCTTGGCGACCTGGACGGATATATCGAAGAGATGGTCTCGGGCCAAAAGGTCATCAAGGTCTTTAACCGTGAGGCGGCGAATGTCGCCGGCTTCACCTGCCGCAACGACGAGCTTCGCCGCACCGGTACCGCCGCCGTGAGCTATGCCAACTCCATGGTGCCCATGACCGTCGTGATTGGCTACGTCAACTATGCCATCGTCGCCGTGGCGGGCGGCATGCTCTGCATCAAGGGGCTCGCCGATGTGGGCGCACTTGCAAGCTACCTGGTCTTTGTGCGCCAGGCCGCCATGCCCATCAACCAGTTTACGCAGCTCGGCAACTTCTTGCTCAACGCGTTGGCCGGTGCCGAGCGCCTGTTTGCCGCCATGGACCTTGAGCCCGAGGTGGACGAGGGCTGCGTGGAGCTGGTGCAGACGGGCGACGCCGCGTGGGCGTGGAAGATTCCCGAGGGCCAGGGCGTGGGCGCGTACGGGCACTTGCATGATATGGTTGCTGTTGATGAGTCGGGCCGCGCGGTGGCTGCCGACGGCACCGAGCTCACGTGCGGCTTGGTCCCGCTTGCCGGCGACGTGCGCTTCCATGCCGTGGATTTTTCCTACGTGCCGGGCACCCGCGTGCTCACGGACCTCAACCTGTTTGCCAAGCCGGGGCAAAAGATCGCGTTTGTGGGCTCCACGGGTGCCGGCAAGACGACCATCACCAACCTCATCAACCGCTTCTACGAGGTCGATGACGGCGAGATCACGTACGACGGCATCGACGTCAAGCACATTGCCAAGGCCAGCCTGCGCGGGTCGCTCGGCATTGTGCTGCAGGACACGCACCTGTTTAGCGGCACCATTGCGCAGAACATCCGCTTTGGCAAGCTCGACGCGACCGACGAGGAGGTGCGCGCCGCTGCCGAGGCCGCCTGCTCCGACTCGTTTATCCGCCGCCTGCCGCGGGGCTACGACACACCGGTCACGGCCGACGGCGCCAACCTGTCGCAGGGTCAGCGTCAGCTGCTCGCCATCGCGCGCGTGGCCGTCGCCGATCCGCCGGTGCTCATCCTGGACGAGGCCACGAGCTCCATTGACACGCGTACCGAAAAGCTCATCGAGCGCGGTATGGACCGCATCATGCGCGGTCGCACCACGTTTATGATCGCGCACCGCCTGTCCACTGTCCGCGACGCCGACGCCATCATGGTCCTCGAACACGGCCGCATCATCGAGCGCGGCACGCACGAAGAGCTGCTCGCCCAGCACGGCGAGTACTGGCAGCTGGCGCATGGCTTAAAAGAGCTGGATTAACCCGTTCGAGCACGATGCTTTGATCCCTCCGTGCCCCTCACCTCGACTCAAACCATCACAACATTCGACGTTTTTTGCCAAAATCGGGAAAAGCATCGAATGTTGTGATGGTTTTTCTGCCACTCGACCGGGTGGAATCGCTTTCTTGCGCACGAAGGTGTGCGGACCCGTGGGCAGGGGAATAAGGTTGGTTATCCGACTCCATTGGAGGGCTCATGGACCTGCCGATCGTCCTGTCCCATAAGACTGCCTGGCTGTACCACAACGTGGCGCGCCCGTTCGAGCCGCTCTCGCGAGCAAGCAGCCTATACGATGAGGACTCGCTTGCTAACGAGGCGGAGCCGACCGCGGGCCTGCCCAAATTGGGACTCGATGCCAAGGGGCTGAGGGCTTCAACGGCAGTTGGGATCGTTACCGACTATCTGGTCTCGCTTGGTATTCCACAAGAAGAGCTCGATCATATCGATACGCTCGTCAACTTCGATTTTGAGCGCTCGACGCCGGCTGGATTTAGGTGCCACGTGTTTGGGGCGCCGGTACCTCCAGGCCATCTTATCGAGGTGGCGGAGGGCCTTCTGGTGGTTGATGAGGCCATGTGCTTTGCCCAGGCGGGTTCGTGGATGAGCGAGCCCGAGCAGCTGGAGTATGGTTACGAAATCTGTGCCCGATACCATTTGAATCATCTGTCGACAGGCGATTATATCGAGATGGGGCAGAGGTATACCGTTGCCGATTTGATTGCTTATTGCAATGAGAACCGATCTCGTCAGGGGGCTATACGTGCGGCCGCCGTGCTCAAGCGCGTGCACGATGGCACGCGGTCGCCCATGGAGACGGCCACCGCAATCATGGTCGTAGCAAAACGTTCCCAGGGAGGGCTGGGATACGCCAAGATCGAGCTCAACCATCGGGTCGATGTTCCCAGCGAGTTCAAGTATCTCGCAAAGGCCGGGTATTTCGAGATCGACGTATATGCGCCTGCGAGCGGTACGGGGATTGAATACAACGGCTCGGACCATCTTGATAAACAGCGCAGCGCGTTGGATGCGGAGCGTATGACCGTGCTGAGCGCGCTGGGCTTTAGGATAATCGTCCTCACCGGGACTCAGTTTGCCCACCAGCTGCAATTGCACCGGGCGATGAACGCCATCGCACTCGCTATGGGTCTCAAGTGCGACCGAAGCGAAGCGTTCCAAAAACGTCAAAACGACCTGCGAGAATTCGTGATTCGGCACTGGGACGGCGGCCTTTAGGGGCGCTTTGGTCCTTCTACGGGGCGCCGTGGGCAGGCAAACCATCACAACATTCGACGTTTTTCGCCAAAAACGGGAAAAGCATCGAATGTTGTGATGGCCTGTGCTGAGGATGGGCTTGGGAAGCCGGTCTTGCTCGAAGTGACCTGTCCTGTCGTACGGGTGTCGGCATGATTCTCTCGTGGGGTATTATGTTTTTCGAAGAATAAAACGCCGCGTGAGGGGAGGGCTGCGTGGACGGGCACGTGCAACATGACGGCTTTGGCCGCGATATCAACTACCTGCGCATTGCCGTTACCGATAAGTGCAATTTCCGCTGCATTTACTGCATGCCGGCCGATGGCGTGGCGCCCCGTGCACACGACGAGCTACTCAGTGCCGAGGAAATCGCCCGCTTTGTGCGCTTGGTAGCGGGGGAGGGCATTCGCCGCGTGCGCCTGACGGGTGGCGAGCCGCTGGTCAGCCGCCGTATCATCCCGCTCATTCGCGACATCCGCGCGATCCCGCAGATCGAGGACATCTCGCTTACCACCAATGGCGCCTTGCTGCCCAAGTTGGCGCCGCAGCTCAAAGATGCCGGGCTTAACCGCGTCAACATCTCGCTCGACACGCTCGACCCTACGCTCTTTGGAAAGATCACGCGCTTGGGTCGACTCGAGCAGACCATGGCGGGCATCGACGCAGCGCTGGCTTGGGGCTTTGAGCCCGTTAAGGTCAACTGCGTTGTTGTGCGCCGGCTCAACCAGGATGTGGCGGCCCTCGCGCGGCTCACGCTCGACCGTCCCATCCACCTGCGCTTTATCGAATACATGCCCATCGGCGACGAGCGTACGAGCTCGCATTGCACCGTGGACCCGCATGCGCCCGCGCTCAATCCCGAGCTGTGGGACGCGAGCGATACCGTGCCGAGCGACGAGCTGCGGGCGCGCATCAATGACGGGGCCGCCGCGACGGGACTGGGCGAGCTCGAGCCGCTCGACATCAACGACGCCCCTGCCGGCGCGGGCCCTGCGCGCTATTGGCACTTTCCGGGTGCGGCGGGTACGGTCGGCTTTATTAGCGCCATGTCCAACCATTTTTGTGCGAATTGCAACCGTCTGCGCCTGACGGCCGATGGCAACGTGCGCCCGTGCCTGTTCAGCGATGCCGAGTATTCGGTGCGTGAGGCGCTGCGCCGTGGTGATGATATGCAGGTACTTTCGATTTGGCGCGATGCCGTGGCCCACAAACCGCAGGAACACGCGATAATTGAGGGCACGCAACGATTTATGTCTCAAATCGGAGGATGATCATATGGCCAAGAGCAGGTACGCCGATGCCACCAAGGCCGCTCGCAGGGCCGCGATGTCTGCCCACAAAGCCACGGCTGCGGCGAATGCTGGCAACGTCGACGCGTCCGCGCAGCCGACTGTCAGCGCTGCCACCGAGCCCGCCCGCGACGCCCGTCGTGACGAGCTGACGCACGTGGACGCCAAGGGCGAGGTGCGCATGGTCGACGTGTCCGACAAGGCCGAGACCCATCGCATCGCCATCGCCGAGGGCACCATCCTCATGCACCCCGAGACGCAAGCCATGGTGCTGCAGGACCGCGCCAAAAAGGGCGACGTGCTTGCCTGCGCGCGCGTGGCGGGCATTATGGCCATCAAGCGCACGAGCGACATCATCCCCATGTGCCATCCGCTGCTCATTACCAAGAGCAAGTGCGATATTGCGCCCATCGCTCCGGCGGGGACGCCGGCCGAGGACATGCCCGAGGGCTGGGTGCCGGCGCGCGCGGACGGGCAGGTCGGCTTTCACGTGCTGGTCACGGCGGGCGTGACGGGCAAGACGGGTATCGAGATGGAGGCGTTGACCGGCGCGAGTGCCGCATGTCTGACCATCTACGACATGTGCAAGGCGGTAGATCGCGGCATGGAGATCGTCGACGTGCGCCTGTTGCACAAGGAGGGCGGCCGCTCGGGCGTGTGGGATCGCGCAGAGCGTCAGGCTGCTGCTGTTGAGGCCGTGGCCGCTGACGGTGCCGCACCCGCGAACGTACCCGTCGCCGTCGCGCCCGCAGCTCCCACTCCGGCCGTCCCCGCGATCGCGTTTATCGGCTACCAGAACTCGGGCAAGACCACACTCGTCGAGAAGGTTATCGCCGAGCTCACCCGCCGCGGCCTGCGCGTGGGTTCGCTCAAGCATCACGGGCACCACGGCTTCGATATCGACGTGCCCGCTAAGGATACGTGGCGTCATCACCAGGCCGGATCCAAGCACGTGGGCCTCATCTGCGCCACGCGCTGGGCGGAGTACGCCGACACGCGCGAGGAGGACGAGATGCCCGCGCGCGAGCTGCTGTCGCGCTACAACGATGTCGACGTGGTGATCATCGAGGGCTACAAGACCGAGGGCTTCGACAACATCGTGGTCGCGCGCTCCGGTGTCGACCGCCTGCGCGGCAAGAGCTCGCTCGACCTGGTCGACGGCCACACGCTGGCCCTTGCCTGCAACGAATCCCTGGCGCGTCAGGCCTTCGACGCAGGCTTTGCGACCCGAGCCATCAACATCAACGACGCCCGAGCTATCTGCGATCTTATCCAAGACCATCTGGCCTAAAACCAGCCAAAAAGGGACAGGTTTATTTTGGCAGGTTTTATCTGGGCAAAC
>DBEWII010000149.1:0-42263 GCA_048384935.1 Collinsella aerofaciens
AGCCATTTGAGGTGTGCCTTGTTTCAAGGCTTGATTAGTATAACCAAGGACGCGTTCCGGTCAACCGAGAATTTCAAAAAAGTTTTTGAGCACAGCCTCGGTTCTTTAAATCGGCACGTCAGAGGCATCAGCCGGCAGCAAGAAGTTTTTCGCTCAGAGCCGCACGGGCAAACTCACTTGGCGTCATCCCCTCGGCAGCCGCCCGTCGACGAATGGCCTCCTTCATTCCCAGAGGAATCTTGACCGACAGCGTTGCCGTCCCCTCACCTGAGAGTGGGGGCCGTCCATGCACGATCCCACCAACGGTGTGTTCGCCATCCGGAAACTCTCCGCGCTCGTACGACTCGCACCACGCGTCAATCATTTCATCCGTTACAACCTGACCATTAGCGGCCGTATACGTCTTGCCCATCATCGACCCCTTTGCCGAGCCCGTTCAATCTCCTGCCAAAATTTCTTCTGGACTGGAGACAAGGCATGAATGATAAGCCCCCACGGACAAGCTCGACCGCGACAAGCTCCACGCTTCGTCCGTCTGGGAGCCATCCAATCGCAAGCCATCTCGGCGGCTCGTCCTTCGGCTCGCGACGAATGCACTCAGTAACCGCAAGCCAAGCGCTAAGCACCTGCTTTTCCGTCAGGTGCTTTTTAGCGTTGGGATGGATCTCAACATCCATGCATCTTCTCCTCCATCTTACCCAATTTCGTATGACGAAAGTCCGCTGTCGCCAATTCTTAAGCCGGCACGCGTTGGAGAGCAGGGGTCGAAACAATGATTGAAGGACGCTCTAGTACGGCCCAGGCGCCGGGGCAGGAGCACATACGCCAGGGACGTACGTTTTCGTAGCATACGAGGACATAGCCACGTGCATCGATAAAGGCGATATCGATGGGATAGGCCATAAAACACGTATGGACCGAAGAGCAGCGTGGAAATGCCATGACGAGCGGCAGACCGTTGGCGGCAACCGGACACCGTCCCAGCATGCCGCGCAGGCGCACGGCAAACGACTCCGCCACCGCAAACTCGGCCGGCGTCCAGCCCAGCCTATTGAGTGCCCGCGCGTAGGCGATGTAGGACGAGACCGCGGTCACATGACCACCCCCGGACGCCATGGATCGACCGTCACCGCGCGCTCGTGCGACAACGTTGTCGGCGCCCCCAGCGGAACGCCAGCGATGCTGAGAGAAGTCGGCCACGGCTCATAGTGCATGGTGCAGGTGTAGGTCCTAAACGTACCGGATAGGGAGAGCAGGCCACCATCCGATGCCTCCGCGCCTTGCTCGCTCGACACTTCGATCTGCAAGTCATAGCCTTCCATGGCATTCAGAATTTGAGTCTGAACCGTCGCCGAGACATCGGCGGAGCTTTCGTCGCCCTCCCCCTCCGACGCCACGGCGTGCGCCAACACGATGTCGGGTACCACGCGGTCGAAGCGCGCGACAGCGCTGGCAAAGATCATGACGTTGTATACGATGAGTGCCAGCACCAGCAAAACGGGCGTAACCACTGCTATCTCCACCGTCGCTTGGGCGCGCTCCTCGCGCAGACGCATGCGGATACTCATTACGACCCACCGCCCAGAGCGCCAACCAGCGTGGCGACATCGACGGTGAGCGGGATGGAGCCGCCGCCGGGCAGAGGAATCTCCGCAAGCGTGAACACCGTACCGCTGATGGTGCGTTCGACTTGATATTCCAACGCCTCGCAAAGCGCCTTGGGATCGGTCACGCCCAACGGAATACTTCGCAGTTTGTCTTGCGCTTGAGAGAGACCAGCAATGTCAGACCCCGGGCTCTTAATGACGTTGGCGGAATCAGTCAGCACCGGCTTTCGCAGGCGCAAGTCGCACGGTTCCAAACCCAGCGCCGCCACGGACGCCGAAACGGTATCGCCGAGCCACGATGCGATGGAGCCCAACGCGCCGCTGCCCCCTCCTAGGCCTTTAATCATCTCGTCCATAAGTTCGTCGGCCGAACCTTGAATGTCTCCGTATCCCACAAGCAGCCGTCCCCAGACATCCATGACGCCATCGAGTACGCCGGCAACGCCACCCGAGCGTTCCTTCAATGTCGAGAAAAATCGCGAAAGCACGTTGTTTTGCGCCGTCGCCTCATCGGGCGCCAGCACCGCGGCAGAGATGGCACCGCGATCGCCAAGCCTGACTGCCGTGTTAAACGAAGAGTTGAGCTCATCGGGGCTCGAGATGGCACCCGAAACCGCAAAGGCAACCACGCCGTTGCGACCGGGCGGAGCGATACGCGGACGCTCGCCCGAAAGCGCTTTAATGGCCTGGTCAAACGCATTGCTCGCACGGTCGGCCTCATCCTCGGTCTGACGCATGAGCTCAAGCTCTTTGTTCCGACATTTGACGTATTCCTCCAAGGCCTTTTTGAACTCGTCGAAGTGATATTCGAAGCCGTTTTCGATAGAGGTTGAAGGCGCCGCAACAGCACCAAGCGACAAAACGCCAAAATGGCATTTGCTGCATTTATCCTGTCCATCGTAATCGGCAACCGAAGCAAATCCGCTCGGCGTCCCTTTCTTATAGTTAGGGCAGGTCGTCCCGTAATGCAGATACGCCTTGTCATCGTTCACGCTAGTCGGCCACACCGCATCGGTATAGAGTTCCGTCGCCCGAACCTCATCAGAGTTGCGCGGCAGCAGCGGAATATAGGAGGAAACCCTGTCTCCGTTCTCGGTTATATGCGCCCGATCGACCTCCGCGCTCGCATAGGTATAAAACGCCTTACGCGCCGCAGACTCTGCCTTCATCTCGACACTCGAGCCGTGGGGCTTCTCATTTGTCAGACGCCAATGGTAGTAGTCCTTCGCGCGATCAAGGGCAACTTGGGGCTCCCACGTAACGCTCGATGAGTAATGCGGATTTTGAACACCGGAGAGATCCGTTAGGCTTTTCGCACGCTCCCACATGCAAGAACAGCTGCCGACCGAGCCCTTGTCAGACCCACCACAATCCGCCAGCCAAGCACGCTCTTTAGCCTTCGCCGTGTCCTCAGAAGCCTTCCGCAGCTCCTCGGCCGCACACTCTAAATCATCTGATGTGTCTTTAATGGCATCGGTCGAGATCTCGGACCCCTCGAGCGCAGCGAAGTCAGACTCGGATGTCCTGGGCACGGCAAGCGCCGTACCGGTATAGGTCACACTATCGGTATCCTGCGCCGACACCGCCTGCGTGGCACGCGCGGCGATCAGATACGGCAGAGCCGTCTCGATTTTCTGTAAGCCTTCCGATGCGCTTTTGGCAAACTTGTTGCGCGTTTTAATGATCTCAATCCCGGTGTCGACCATATTGCCGGCAACCGGCTCGGCACCCGGGATGAGGATGGCGACCAGGCCCGTCCCGATCGTGGCAAACCCCGCCAGCCCCAGACTCAAGATGCTCGCATCAACCACCGTGGCAGCCGTGTGATAGGACGACACTACGTTGGCACCCGCCAGCGCGCCACTATCAGCCGCCACCTGAGTATCCCCGGCACGCGACATGCTCCATATCGCCGCGGTCGACGAAAACAACAATGTGAGCACCACTAGGATGACCACGGCAGAAGAAAGCGTGGTATAGGCGCCGTCTTCGATAAACAGATCGACACCGGCTCGACCCATAAAGCCGCCTCGTTTGCGGAGAGCGCCTGGTCGACGGCGGGCCGCAAACCCTTGCGTCACCCGCAACAGGCAGCGCCTAATCCCATGCAGCAATCCACGAATCATAATCTCCCTCCAGCCATTCGGGACGCGATTGATACGAGACATCGACCTTGAGCTCAACGTAGCCGCCCTCGGCGGTACCACCCATAGCCTGCGCAAACGCACCGATCACAGGCAACGGCTTGACCTCGCCGGAAACGGACACGGACGAGACGCCACCCGCACCGGCCCGGCCAAGCTCGATATCCCACGACAACGGCCCGCCGGCATGAAAGATCGAAACGTTGGGCACTGCGGCAAGTCGGCGGCGGGTGAACTCCTTAAGATCGTCGTCCTCCGCCGTCGTCGTGGTCATGAGCCGCGCGGTCTCGGCGGCGGCAGACTCCATGACCGCGCGCGTATAGAGCAGGCACACCGGTTGCAGCGCGAGAAGGATGAGTGTCAGAAACGTCGGCAGCAAAAAAGCGGCCTCGACCGTAGACTGCGCCCGGTCCTCGCGCGCGGCATCAATACAACGCGATGTCCTTAGCGGCCGCAGCGGCGTCGATAACCGACGTCGAGGCAACGCCATGGGATGCCGCCCGCTCAACCAGCGCCGCCAAGCGCCCATCGGTGCCGGCACGCCAAAGTCCCGCGATCGCCAGCACGATCGATAACAGCGCCACCGTGACGATGGCGTATTCGACCGTCGCCTGGGCAGATTCCTCACGCAGGACATCATGCATTTCACGATCCCTCCTTTGAGTCCGTTGCCTGCGGGCTCAGGCGCACGGCGCGCAGACGACACGAAGCATCGCCAGCATCCGCGGCAATTGTCACCATATCGACCCAGCCGCGTTCGTCGCGCACGATGGCGCCCCACACGTTTCCCTTGATGTCGAGATAGCCGCTCAGAGCAAGTTGCGCCGTGGGTACCTCGCGATAGGCACGCAGCATATCCGCCGCCGCTTCGGTCATCGGTCGGTCCTCGGACCATGCAAGCCGGACCGCAATCGCGTTGCCCTCAGGCGAATCCGTCGCAGTGCCAGACCGCTTGTCGAGCGTCCGCAGAAAGGTTTGCGCCGTGACAGCGACATCCGAATCGTCCGCATCTCGCATCTCATCTTTTTGAGACGCCACCGCCGAATCTGAGCCCAAATCGGAGGCGGTCCCAGGACGCTGCTGCCGCGCGGCGTTAAGCCCCCAAAGCACCGCCGCTATCGCCACGGTCAGGCAAGCAAACACCAGCAGCACCCCGATGGGGCGCTCGCCCTCTACAGGCTGTTGATGCCCTCGCTGATAGCGTTCCATAGATCTTGGACCTTGCCCTTAAATGCGACGATGGCGATAATCGCGATCACCACGAGCACGCCGACCAAGATGGCATACTCGGTGGTACCCTGTGCACTCTCCTCCTGCAATAGTTCCTTGGCGCGCTGACGAACATGTGCCGCCCGGCAAAACGCCCAGCCCTGGACCTTGCCAGCAGCGTCAGTCATCGTGTTCATGTATTCCTCCCTACATCATCCCGCCTGCTCCCAGCAGCGGGCCCAATATGGACAGAAGCAACGCCGGCAAGATGAGCGTGCCGGTGGGAATCAGCAGCTTGACGGGTGCACGCTCGATCTCGCGCTCGACCGCGGCGCGATGAGCCGCACGGATCTCGCGACTTTGAGCGGCCAGCGTCTCGGCAAGTGGGGCACCCAGGGCGAGCGCCTGCCCCACCGTGATGGCAAAGGTCTCGAGCGCTCGCACGTCCAGGTCGCGCGCGGCGGCCAACAACTCGTCCTCACGCGTGCCCACGCCCACCTGCCACGCCATGCAGGCGCGCTCAAGGCGAAGAGCCAGCACTGACCGGCGGTTGGCGCAGAAAATCTCAAGCGCCGCATCAAACGAAAGACCGGCCGAAAGACCCAAGCGCACAACATCGATCATCTCGGACACTTCGCCGAGCGACACTCGCGCCGGGCCGCCCGCTCCAACCGCGCCCTTCACTCGCGCGGTCAGAGCATCGACCACCGAGCGACCCGCGGCAGCGACCAGCACCGCCTCGCGCTTGCAGGCCCCTGCGATCTTGCGTGCATCCGCCCGATCCAAACCCGTCGCGACAAATACACTCAGGGCGCACAGGCAAGCCGCAACTGCAACCGGGGCGCTCATAGCTCCACCCGCATAATGCGCCGGATAACCACCAGGGCAACGGCGTTGAGGGCAAGACCCAGCACCACAGCGCCCGCGCCGGCAGGCGTCGCAAGACCGCGACGAAAATCTGCCGAAAGCAGCGCCAACACCGCGCACATGCCCGCCGGCATCGCCGCGACCATATGCGCAGACATGCGAGCCTGCGACGTCTTAACATCCAGGCGGCGCTTGAGCTCAATGCGCTCCCCCACCATGCTCGACGCCTCGGACAGTAAGTCGGCAAGCGGAGCGCCGGTGCGCTGAGACACCTTAAGCGCCAAGGTCACAAGCGAAAGACCGGGGGCGTCGATACGCACGAGCAAGTCATCGAGCGCGTCGGTCGCCGAGATGCCGCAATCGATCGCCGCCGCCACCCGCAAAAACTCGGTATGCACTGGCTCTTGCGCATGAGCGCCCACAAAGCGCATGCCCTGGGCCAGCGAATGTCCCGAGGCAAGCGACATGGAAAGTGCGGTAAACGCCTCGGGCATTGCCTCTTCTGCATCGTGTTGCTCGCGCCGGCTCTCAAAGCCATCCCGAGCGGCACCAACGGCAAACGGAGCAACAAGTCCCAAGGCAAATCCGAGGGGCGATAACGACACCATCGTTAGTAAAACGCAGCAGACACCGCTCGATAGCAGCAGAAACGCCAAACGTCCCGAAGCATCTTCGATCACGAGGCCAAGGCGATGCGCCGGAGCCAGCGATGCCCACGAACGGGCGTTCTTTTTCAGCAGATCGTTTTCCACCAGCTCACGCGGCAGCTTCTCTGCCACCGTCTCGAGCGCCTGACGTGCCAGCTCCGCCGGCGGTACCTGCGGCACACGAGGTTCCGCCCCGCACGCCGTCGCGACAGAAAGCCCTGCCAAGCCCCCTACGACGAGGGGCACAGTGATCTCCATTCGTCCACCTCCTCTTGTGTGAGCGTCCCCGACCGCAGGCCTTCTGCGATAAACGGCGGCTCGCGGTCAAGCGTCCAGGTGCGCTCGGCGGCATCGAACGTCACATAGCGCTCGAGCTCTACGCCGCCCGATGCGGCGCGTCGCACCCCCGAATACGAGGAGACGAAGCGCCTGCCATCGGCGTGGCGCTCGGACATCACGATACCGTCGAGTGCCATGGCAATCTGCTCCTCGATGAGCTCGCTCGGCAGATCGATGCCATAACGTGCAAGCAACGTCAGACGCACCACGGTCTCCTGTTCTGAACCCGCATGAAGCGTGGTGAGCGACCCGTCGTGGCCCGTGTTCATGGCCTGCAACATGTCGCAGCACTCGGCACCGCGCACCTCGCCCACCACGATGCGGTCGGGGCGCATGCGCAGGGCATTAGTCACCAGGTCGCGGATCGTCACCGCGCCCTCGCCTTCAATTGAAGCCTCGCGCGCCTCTAGGCGCACCACGTGCGGATGATGCGCAAACTTGAGCTCGGCAGAGTCCTCGATCGTCACGATGCGCTCGCCGGTGGAAATCTCACATGACAACGCGTTGAGCAGGGTGGTCTTACCAGATCCCGTGCCTCCCGCAACCGCCAGGTCCTGTCGCAGCGACACCGCACACGACAGCAGCTGCGCATACCAAAGCGGCAGCGATCCCAACCCCACGAGCTCGTCCAGCGAGCAGATACGGTCCGAGAACTTTCGGATGGTGAGAATCGGTCCGTCAATCGCCACAGGCGGAATCACCGCGTTGACGCGATAGCCCGTTTTGAGGCGGGCGTTGACGATGGGGCTGCGCTCGTCGATACGGCGGCCAAGTGGCGAGATAATGCGGTCGATAAGCACACGGATCTGCTCATCATCCTCAAACGCATGCTCGATGGGGTACAAGACGCCGCCGCGTTCAAAGAAAGCCGAGCGGCAGCCGTTGATCATGATCTCGGTAACGGTGTCGTCCTCGATGAGCGGCTGCAACGGCCCCAAGCCCACCACGTCATCCAAAATCTCGTCGATGATGGTCTCGCGCTCGGGCGTCGCGAGATCGGTCGGCTCCTCAACATTGAGCGCCGCCTCCACCGCAGGACGCAATTCCGAGCGGGCAAGTGCCGGGTCGATATAGGCGCTGATACGCGCCACTTCGTCGTAACCCATGCGGTCCATCACGGCGCGCTTGGTGCGTCGTTTCACGGCGCGGCGACGCCCCACATCTACAGGCGCTGCCGCCGCCGCAGCGCCGGCAGCCTTAATCCTCGTTTGCAGGCTCATCGCTGATCACCCTCGCGCGACCAGGGAAGGCGGATACGCGGGCGTTCGGTGCGCGTTGCACGGTCGGCGACCATATCGCTCCAAGGGCCGACGGCGCACCCCAGTTCCACGAGCATCTCGCGCGTGGCCTCGCGCACGCTAGTCGCAAAAGCGCTGGTCTGCCCCACTGCCTCGTCAGCGCGCCCAAACGCCATGAGCGCGGCGAGATCCTGCCCGCCATCGGCGATACGAATCTTGGAGCTTAACGCACAGGCAATCTCAAAGCGCATGGCGACGTCCTCGTCTGCCCCGCGCGCACCGAACCGGTTGAACACGGCGCTCATGCGCGTGCGCGGCACACCTACTCGACCTGCCAGTTCAATGACGCGCGATGCCGATGCCGCGGACGACACCGCCGCATCGCCAACGACCAGGCAACGGTCGCTCGCCGCCACCGCAGCCGCCACGGCGTCGCCCCAAAAGACCGAGGTATCGATAAAGACCACGTCGGATTCGCGACGCAGAACATCAAGCAGTAGCTCCACCGGACGTGCCATGAGCTCGGCTTGCTCGGGCGCCGCGACGGGACCCCAGAGCGTAACGCCCGGCGCCACGCGCATCGAAGCGGCTACGATATCCGGCTCGGTGAGCATGCCCGCCGCCGACGGCTCGATAAGTGCCGCCATATCGCGCGGAGCATCGACGCCTAACAAGTCGTAAAGGTTTCCAAACATCAGGTCCAGGTCGAGCACGGCGGCACGCAAGCCCAACAGCGACGATGTGTGTGCCATGGTGGCAACGATCGTCGACTTGCCGCAACCGCCCGAACCCGAAATAGCACAGATGACTGGAGCTCGATGCGGCGGAGCGGTAGCGTCTGCCGGCGGCATCGGAGGCGGCGGGGCGGGCGTCGGTGACAGCGTCCCCGTCTCCCCCGCCGCAACCACGTGCTGCGTCCAAGCCGGCATGGCTGCTTGTTCGGTCTGCGAGGCAGGCTCGTTCTGCGCAATCTGCTCATGCTGCATCAGCGACAACTCGCCGCACCCGGCAAGGCCCTCAACTTCGTCGAGTTCATCCGCCAGATTCACGCCGTGCACGTATCCCATATCTACAGCCGGGGAGTCGCCAGCATGCTGCGCCGGCCCTCCAGCGTCATCGCATACAAGGGGGTTCCGGGGGCGCCGACCATGCTCGGCTTCCGCTTTTCCACAATCATCAACACGCGGGCCTCTTGTAGCGCGAGGCGCCCCGGGTTCCCTATCAACAAAAGCATCGGGCTCAATCGTCATGCGCCGATCGGAATCAACCGCTCCCTCGCCCGCGCGCCCGTTGCCGCATATACTGTGCGCAGCGATGACCTCGGTCGCCCCCGCGCGAAACAACCCCTCGATATCCGACGGATCGAGCGCTTCTATCAAGACGACCACGCGACTCACGCGGCCTTCGGCCGTCAGGCGCGCAACAGTCTTGCGCACATCTTCGGTATCAAACAGAGACGCCGCGATGATGGCAGCTCCGCGACGCGACGGAAACGCCCGCGCCATGGAAACCAGCCCGTCCAGGTCACCCACGCGAAGCACCTGTGCACCCGCGTCACGGCCCTCGACTTCCCGCTGCAACAGCCCGTAATCGCCGCACGCGCAGCACGCAAGCCAGATCGCCTTCATCACTCGTCGCCTCCGCTCTTTTTGCCGCGCGCCGTGGCGGGAATCGTCAAGCTGACCGTTCCCTTGCCCGATGCCCCCAGCAGTTCCTTGACGTCTTCGGGGTCAGCCGCCAGCGTCACCCATTCGATCTTGCCCTCGCGCGTGGCACCGGAATCCTCACTGGTATCGATCACGTACGCGCCGCACAACCGATCGGTTACGCCGTCTTTTTGCACATACACATCCACGTAGCTGCCCACGCCCGTAGCACCGCCGACCGAGTGCTCGGCATCGACCGCCACCGAAACGGCGACCTTGCCCTTAGGCACCTCGAGCTTGTGGCTCTCGGCCTTGGTGTAGACATTGCAGATCACGGCGTTTTTGGGAATACGCGAAGTCGTCACGTCGCCGCGCACCTGGCGCAGCTCGGTCGCCGCGTCACGCGGCAGCAGACTTGTCAGCCATTCCTGGGTTATGACATTGGTCTCATCGAGGGTCTCGCCCACATCGATATCGCGCGCCGCGACGCATACCTCGACGCGATCGCCACCGTACTTGGCCAAGGTCTCAGCCTGGACCTGTTCGGCTTGCGAGCGGATCGACGAGCCGTAAACCATGCAGAGCAGAGCAGCGAGCACGCCCGCGACCAGACTGATGGCGATGCGCTTGCTCTTGTTCACGGCCGCTCCTCTCATGGCAGTGCCGGGCGAATGCCCGTACCACCATTGTCTGGGCGGTCAGAGTGCAAAGCGGCGCAATCGCGATCTTGGTTTTCGATGTCAAACCAATCGCTGACCAAAAGCTGACCAGCCCGTCAAGCTCGTGGCAAGGTTTTGGTCAGCACGTCAACAAACTGCATGTTTCGAGGCTTTTCCGCAGGAAAAAAGCCGTCTCCCGAACAGTTGGGAGACGGCTGTCATAGGAAAAATCAATTACAGATGAACATCGGGATCGAGCATTTGAGCACTCACGCGCATGGATGACGCCAAGTTTTGGAACGTTTCCAAACGCAGGCTGTCGATCTGCCCGGCGTCCTCGGCCTCGCGAACGGCACAACCCGGCTCATGGGTATGCGTGCAATCGCCAAACCGGCACGCGCGCGATGCCTCGACAATCTCGGGGAAGGCGCGCGCCAGACCCCGCTCGTGACCCACGAGCGGTAAGCTGCGCAGGCCCGGGGCATCGGCGATCACGCCGGCGTCGCCCGGCAGTGCCACCATCACGCGCGCGACGGTAGTGTGACGGCCCTGGTCGTCGCGTTCGCGCACACCGCCAGTCGCCAACGTATCGTGGCCCAGCAGCGCATTGAGCAGCGTCGACTTGCCGGCACCCGACTCGCCCAGAATCATGGCGCAGCTCCCGGCAGGCACGCAGGAACGAACCTCGTCCAGGCCGCGCCCCTCGGCAGAGGACGTCACGATCACGCGCACGTCCGGACCCACCAGGCGGCGCACGCGGTCCAGATCGCGCTCGAGCTCCTCGGCATCGCAGCGATCAGCTTTGGTGAGCACCACCACCGGTTCGGCATCGCAGTCGAGCGCCAACACCAGCGAGCGCGCCACGCGGTCGAGCAGCACCTCACCGGCACCGAGCGCCTGCACGATTAGCACGCAATCCACGTTGGAGCAGAGCACCTGACGCTCTCCGCGGGCACGGCCGCGCCAACGCTCAAAGCTCGTACGGCGCGGCAGCACGCACTCAATCACGCCCATATCGTGCCCGGGAGCGCGGCGCACCGCCACACGGTCGCCCACGGCAGGCAGCAGGACCTCGTCCTCGCCGCGCGACTTGGCAAACCCCACGGCATGCTCGGCGCGGAAGGTGTCGTCGGCAGTCGCCACCAGCGGAAACCCGCGATCCAAGCGCACCACGGCGCCAAGCTGCATCTGCTCGGGCTCCTCGGTATGTGCGCAAAAGTCGTCAAATGCCGCCTGCTGAGCTTCATCGACCAGCAGGTCATCGAACGCCGGAACATCCTGCAGCGCGTCAAGTCCCGGCACGTTTGCCAGCAGCTCCTCGGCAGACGCGGGGGCTTCGGTCGCGAGCTTCCGACGACGATCGCGCTTAGCCCGCGCCCCCGTCGTCTTTTTCTTCGCCTTAGCCTTCGCCTTGCCCACAAGCGCCTCCCAGCACCATAAATCACAACTGAGCAGGTATTTTAAATCAAATAGAGCTGGCCGGGCAAAGCCCGACCAGCTCACAAACTTTCCCTCAGCCCTTTATCATCCGCGCGGGAGAAAAGCCAGCAAGGATACCGCAGGGCCCGCCCCGGAAGCCCTTTCTCCCGAACGATTCCACAGCGCGAAGCGCGAGGACCAGTGAGGGAGAAAGGGCGTGGGGCGGGCCAGGACGAGTGCGCTACTCTTTCTCCACCGCGCGCATGATCGCCTTGTAGATCTCCATCAGCGGGATGATCAGGAAGGCCAGGCCCAGCGCGGCAAGAACGCCCTTGAGCTCAAGCGTCACGGGGCCAAAGAACATCTCGGCAAGCGTCGGCTGCACGGTCACGATCACCGTCAGCACCAGTGCCAGCGCGGCAGAAGCCCACAGCCACTTGTTCTGCTTCTTCATGGTGAACAGCGACGCACGACGGCTGCGCATATTGAAGCAGTGGAAAATCTCGACCATGTTGAGCGTGATGAACGCCATCATCACGCCTTCCTCGTCGGCATTGCCGGCGATCATATCGGCGATGTGGATGTAGCCCATGTCAAAGTACACGCCCACAAAGAAGCTCGCCAGCACCAGCACGGTGATGATCAGACCCTGGACCACGCAGTCCAGGCCCATGTGACCGGCAAAGACACCGTCCTTGGCGTTGCGCGGCTTGCGCTTCATGATGTCGCCCTCGGCGTCCTCCATGCCCAGCGCGAGCGCGGGGAAGCAGTCGGTGACCAGGTTCACCCACAGCAGCTGCACCGGCTGGAAGATGGTAAAGCCGATGAGCGTGGCGATAAACACCGAGAACACCTCGGCAAGGTTGGCCGAAAGCAGGAACTGGATGACCTTGCGGATGTTGTCGTAGATGCGACGGCCCTCTTCGCAGGCACCGATGATGGTGGCGAAGTTGTCGTCGGCAAGCACCATGTCGGCAACGTTCTTGGTGACGTCGGTGCCGGTGATGCCCATGCCCACGCCGATGTCGGCACGCTTGATGGACGGGGCGTCGTTGACGCCATCGCCCGTCATGGCCACGATCTGGTCGCGCGACTTCCAAGCCTCGACGATGCGGGTCTTGTGCTCGGGCTGAACGCGGGCGTACACGCCGTAGTCCTCGATGTGCGCGTCGAGCTCCTCGTCGCTCATGCGGTCGAGGTCGGCACCGGTAATGGCATGGCTGCGATCGGTGACGATTCCCAGCTGCTTGGCAATGGCCACGGCGGTGTCGATATGGTCGCCCGTGATCATGACGGTGCGAATACCGGCGTCGTGGGCCTCGCGGATGGCGTCGGAGACCTCGGGGCGGACAGGGTCAATCATGCCGGACAGGCCGCAGAAGACCAGGTCGTGCTCGAGCGCAGCGGGGCTGCAGTCGCTCGGGACCTCGGTGTAGGTGCGGCTTGCCAGCGCCAGCACGCGCAGGGCCTCGTCGGCCATGGCCTTGTTGGCGGCCACGAGCTCGGCGCGACGCTCCTCGGTCAGCGGAACGACCCTGTCGCCGTCGTAGATATGGGTGCACAGGCCGATCACCACGTCGGGCGCGCCCTTGGTGTACTGCTCATACTCGCCGTCCAGGGTCTCGACGACCACGGACATCATCTTGCGGCCCGAGTCGAACGGGGCCTCGCCCACGCGCGGGTGCTCGGCAGTCAGGCCAGTGAGGCCCGCCTTGCCGGCGTCGTTGACGAGCGCGCACTCAGTCGGCTCGCCCACGGCCTCGCCCAGCTCCTCGTCCCACTGGGCATCGGAGCACAGAGCCATGCCGGCCAGGAACTTCTCCTTAGGCGCGGCGAGCTCGTGCTTGACGACGGTCATCTTGTTTTGGGTAAGGGTACCGGTCTTGTCGGAGCAGATGGTCTGCGTGCAGCCAAGGGTCTCGACGGCAGAGAGCTTGCGGATGATTGCCTGGCGCTTGGCCATCTTGGTCACACCAAGCGACAGCACGATGGTCACGACGGCGACCAGGCCCTCGGGGATGGCAGCGACGGCGAGCGAGACGGCGACCATAAAGGTATCGAGCAGGGCGGTCGGGTCGGTAAGAACGTTGCCCACGCCGTGGCGGATGATATCGACACCAAAGATAACGACGCAGATGACGATAACCATGATGGTGAGGATGCGGCTGAGCTCGGCAAGCTTCACCTGCAGCGGCGTGAGCTCTTCCTTGGCCTCGGCCAGGGCGCCGGCAATCTTGCCCATCTCGGTGTTCATACCGGTACCGACCACGACAGCGCGACCGCGACCGTACACCACGGTGGAACCCATGTAGCACATGTTCTTGCGGTCGCCGAGCGGCACGTCGTCGGTGCCGGCGGCGAGCTCGATCACGTTGGCATGCTTCTCGACGGGCACGGACTCGCCGGTAAGGGCGGCCTCCTCGATCTTCATCGTGGCGCTCTCGAGCACGCGGCAGTCGGCCGGGACGGAGTCGCCCGCCTCGAGCATGATCACATCGCCGGGCACGAGCTCGGCGCTCGGCAGGTGCACGAGCTTGCCGTCGCGCAGCACCTTGGACTGCGCGGCGCTCATCTCCTGCAATGCCTCGAGAGCTTCCTCGCTCTTGGCCTCCTGAACCACGCCCAGCACCGAGTTGACGATAACGACGAACATGATGATGGCGACGTCGGCAAAGTCCGCCTCACCCTTGACCATGCCCGTGAGTGCACTGATGACGGCGGCAACGATCAGCATGATGACCATGGGGTCGGCCATCTGCTCAAAGAAGCGCTTCCACAACGGAGTCTTCTCGGCTTCCTCGAGCTTGTTAGGGCCTGTCTTGGCGAGGCGCGACGACGCCTCGTCGTTGCTCAGGCCGAGGTTCTCATCGACGCCCTGGTCGCTGAGCACCTCCGCCGCGGCGGACAGGTATTCCTTTTGCATATAGAGTCCCCTCCTGGGATTCGGGCCACTCAGCAGATTGATGCCCGATCATAATTCCCAGGAGAAGGGCAAGGGCTCATCAAGGCTGCCGTGCTGAGCGGCAGTTGATAGTGGAGCTATGGTACCCCAAAGCAGCGCGTCTAGCCAAAACATTCCAATTGGAAACACGGCTCGAGTGCAACGATGCAGACCGTGTGATGCTCAATATTGATAAAACGTTTTTTCTTCGGCACATCGTTAAACTGAAATATCGCCCAGATAGCAGCGGTCAGAACGGTTGGTAAAGATTTTTCATATACCGTTTTTTCGCAAAAAATGAACTTCTAATTCGGCATACGGTCGATTTTTTGGGGTATTCGGTCGCCATTTCGTTATAATCATCTCAGTTTTATTTCTTATGGTTTATCTATCAGCGCAAGACGATGTCAGATGGAGGTCTGAATGTACAAGCGCACCAAGATTGTATGCACCATGGGTCCCGCCTGCGATAGCGACGAGACCATCCGCGAGATGATTAAGGCGGGCATGAACGTCGCCCGTTTTAACTTCTCGCACGGATCCTACGACGAGCACCACGGTCGCATCGAGCGCGTCCGTCGTATTTCCAAGGAGCTCGGTCTGCCCGTCGGCATCCTGCTCGACACCAAGGGCCCCGAGGTCCGCACCGGCCTTCTGGTCGACGGCAAGAAGGTTGCCGTCAAGACCGGCGATAAGATCGTCGTCACCGCTCAGCCCACGTCCGAGGATTTCCACGGCACCTCTGAGCACATCTCCCTCGACTACCTGGCTCTGCCCTCCGAGGTCGAGAAGGGCTCCCTTATCCTGATCGATGATGGTCTGGTTGCCCTCGAGGTCGAGTCCGTCGACGGCCAGGACATGACCTGCGTCGTCAAGAACGACGGCCTGATTGGCGAGCGCAAGGGCGTCAACATGCCCAACGTCAACATCTCGCTGCCCGCCATCACCGAGCGCGATCGTCAGGACATCCTCTTTGGCCTGACCGAGAACATCGACTACATCGCCGCTTCCTTCATCCGTGACGGCGAGTCCGTCCGCGGCATCCGCGAGCTTTGCCGCGAGAACGGTGGCGAGCACGTGACGATCTTCCCGAAGATCGAGTGCGCCCTGGGCGTCGAGAACTTCGACGAGATCCTCGAGGCTTCCGACGGCATCATGGTCGCCCGTGGCGACCTGGGCATCGAGATCAAGCCCGAGCTCGTTCCCCACATCCAGAAGGAGATCATCGCCAAGTGCAACGCGGCCTACAAGCCCGTTATCACCGCTACGCAGATGCTCGACTCCATGCAGCAGAACCCGCGCCCGACGCGCGCCGAGGTTGCCGACGTTGCTAACGCCATTTACGACGGCACCGACGCCGTTATGCTCTCTGGCGAGTCCGCTGCCGGTAAGTACCCGGTCGAGGCCGTCAAGATGCAGGCCAGCATTGCTCTCGAGACCGAGAAGTACCTCCCGGCCCACGCTCCGCTCGAGGTTCCGGCCGACGCTCATGGCACCCGCGTTGTTAACAACGTTGTGGGTATGTCCGCTGTGAACATGGCCACCACCGTTGGCGCCAAGTGCATCACCGTGCCGACGACCACCGGTCGTACCGCTCGCCTGATTTCGCACTTCCGTCCCAACATGCCGATCTGCGCGTTCTCCCGCCACGAGTGGGCCGTCCAGCAGATGATCATGTACTGGGGCGTTATCCCGCATCAGGCCGAGATTACCCAGGGCACCGTCAACGGCACGATCGTCAAGGCGATCGAGACCGCTAAGGAGCTCGGCTACGTCGAGGCCGGCGACCTGACCGTCGCTACCGCCGGCGATCCCCGCATGAGCGTCCAGCTCGAGGACAAGGTCTCCTCGACCAACGTCGCTTACGTCGCTCAGGTGCGCTAAAACGCACTTGCAAGCATACTTGCATTGCAAAGGGCCCGGAAGGCTTCGCCTTCCGGGCCCTTTTTCTGTGCCAATGCCGCCGCACGGCAAAACACGCACTCATTTCTTTACCAAAAGCGCGAAATCCACCCTTCGAGGCCCAAAAAAAAAGCCCCAAGCGCTAAAAGTGTTCGCCCGGTGGCAAACCCACACCTCACACAGGGCTGATAAATCGTTTTAACAAGAACCAAATCGACCTGGTTTTCGGAAGTATGCGGCAAATTCTGGAACCTCCGAGCACACCCTGTTTTTTCGCAACAAAATGCCTGATAAACTAGCCTCAAAAGCCAGGTCCGCTCATAGGGTTCAGATTTTGCCGCATACTTCCGGATTGACGCTGGCATCACTCGCTTCAAAGAGATGATTTCGGCCAGGAGGGCATTATGGACCTGACGCTTTGTGGGCAATCCGCCTTTAACTACTACCGCATCCCGCCGCAGGTATTAGGCCTTTACCCCGCCATTAGCCTTGGCAATATGGATCGCAGATGTTGTGGCCTCGGAAGTCATGCAGTTGTAAAAGACCTGCTTCACGCACCACTTCACAGGCTTGTATTCACTCGGGCACAATCCGGGTCGCGAAGCCTGTTTAAATCGCACCTCCTGACCCAAGAACCACCTCCGGGGTCGTTTAGGCAGACTGAACATGGGTTTGATGTCACGTCACCGGAGTTCACGCTGCTCAGCCTTGCCACGCAGGTCTCACGCAACCAGTTACTCATGGCGTGCTACGAGATGTGCGGCTCCTTTGCAGTGTTTAAGCCCTGCGAGCGAACGCAACAACAACTCGATGAAGCTATTTCGCTTAAGTTCATTCCACCCAACTGCGGCTGGGAGCGAGTTAACGACACCAAGGGCAATGACACCAACTTGTGGAAGCGCACGCCGCTTCTTACCGCAACGGATATCGCCGCGTTCGCCAAGCAAGCCGCAGGCCTGCGCGGCGTCAAACAACTGCGCTGGGCGGCCGAGCACATGACGGGGCAGGCCGCCTCGCCCTTCGAAGTACAGACCTCCATGCTTATCTCGCTCCCCCGCGACGAGGGCGGCCAGGGCATCGAGATCGCCAACAACGCGCGCATCCCGCTCAGTGAAGCCGCACGTTCGCTGTATGACAAAACCTGCTGCTACGCCGATATCCTCATCGAAAGCGCCACCGACAGCATGGGCGTCATTCTGGAATGCCAAGGCCGCTCTGCCCACGACAGCGAAGCCGCGAGCCTCTCCGATGCCGAGCGCGCCACCGCACTCACAAGCATGGGCTACGACGTCATCCAAATTACCTATGACCAGATCAAGGAGAAGAAGAGCTTCGACCACATAGCCGAGCTCATCCATAAAAAGGCCGGGCTTCCCCACATCCCAAAGACAAAACAGGAGCGCATTGCCGAAGATACCTTACGGCAAGAGCTACTTGTCGATTGGGTTGAGCTATTCACTGCCGGGCCGGCCAGCTAGCAGCTAGCAATCAGGGGCAGCGCAGGCACATCGGGCGATTCGACACGGGCGGCAAAACCCGCCTCGGTCAGCTCGATGACCTCGGTAAACGTTGCATCGAAAAACTCCTCGGTTAGCAGGCGGTATGGCGGATGGTCGGGCTCACCGGGGTTTTCGCGTACAATCTCGTGCATGACGCCGATGGTCTTGAGCACATATTCTTTATGGATGGGATACTGCCCAAAACGCGTCGCAGCGGTATACAGGCGATCGGTCGCACGCGGGATGGAAACAATGCCCAGCGTCTTGCCAAACCAGTCAAAGTCGCCTTGCTTTTTAATGCGGAACTCCTCGCACGGCTTGCCGCCGTGCACCTCCAGGTACTGATTCACGCGCGTATTCCATACGGTATCGGCCACCAGATGCGACCAGACACCCAGTGTCAAATCGAGCAACGACTGCGCCACGTCCTCGGACGCAAGCGAGAACTCACAGGCGCCGGGACCGGCAACCGGCTCGGCATCCTTGTAGCGCTGGGGATAGTGCACGCGGTTCAGTCGCTCGCGTTCCTCGATAATCGAGGTCGCCGCGGCCGGCGCACCGATGGGCGAACTTTTAAGCAACGGTGCCACATAGGTATCCCAGAACTCATGCTCACGAGGCTTTGGGATGGGCTCAGGCTTGGCAAAGTGCGTAATGCGGTACGGGATGGGATCGGCGATGCCAGGGACCATATAGCCCACGAAGATATCCGGAACCACGCAGCCAAACAAAAAGGCATTGCGGTCGCGCACGCTATTGGCAAGCGCACCAGTGCGCTCCAGCAAACGCTCCGTCTGAGCGATATGAATGTTCCAGCTTGGCATAGCCACCCCCATAAAAAACCTGGATAACTATACCATCACGGCAAAGCCGCGCAGGCGGCTACGCACGCTCTACGCAGCAACTAGTCCGTAGCACCGCTTTCGGTTCCATACGACGGCGAAGGCGCCTCGACCACATGGTGATATCGATCGATATAGATTGCACGGGCACCCAGGCGTCGCACCAAATCCTGGTGATGCGTGCTCATCAAGACCGTCTTACCCGCCGCGACATAAGCCAGCAAGAAATTGACCACGATATCGCATGAATCCTCGTCGAGCCCATTGGTGGGTTCGTCGAGAACCAAGATATCGGGGTTCATCGATACGACTGCCGCCAGCGCCACACGCTTCTTTTGCCCACCCGAAAGCTGATAGGGCGAGGCATCGACCAGGTCGGCAACTTGAAACAGTTCCATGGCATCGCGCACGCGGCGCTCGAGCTCGTCTGCCGGCAGACCCATCTGCGCGGGACCAAAAGCAACTTCCTCGCCCACCGTGGCGCAGAACAGCTGGGCATCGGCGTTTTGAAATACGAAGCCCACGCGCTGGTGGAACTTCTGAGCAGCAGCAGAATCCTTCAGATACGCCGCATCGACCACGTGCCCGTCAAACAGGTATGCCCCTGCGTCCGCGAGTTCAAGGCCGTTAATAAGACGCATAATCGTCGTCTTGCCGCAGCCGTTGGGACCGAGCAGGGCAACGAGTTCACCACGATCGACCTGCAGCGACACGCCATCGACAACCGTATGCCCCGCATAGGAGAACACCACGTCGCGCAGCTCGATGAGCGGAACGACCTCGGCGCCGCCCACACCGTTCGTGCCCGCCGCACTATTCATATCGATCGTCAAAACGTCGCCCTTCCCCATTTGCATCCCCAGTCGGAACCAGCAGCGCCTACAGCACGGCGCACAACACTGTCAGCAGCGCCACGCCGGCCGCATAGGCCGCATCGCGCCAGCCAAACCTGGCGCGCGCGGGAGCCGGATACGCACCGGCAAAGCCGCGGCAAAGCATAGCCTCGTCCATCGCGCGGCTGCATTTCATCGCCTTGATAAAGGTCATGCCCATGATACCCGCGATCGAATCGGTACGCGAAAATCCCTCGGGCGCACGGCCAACGCTGCGCAGCATGACCGATTCGCACAGATCGTGCGCCGTACGACCCAGCACCTCGATGTGCTTGAGCGCCATATCAAACGTAAAGATAACTTCGTCGGGTAGATGCAGCATCTTGAGCGCCGCCGACATGCGGCTCCACGTGAGGGTCCACGAAACGCCCAGCACCAGCGACACATTAATGAAGGTCTTGAGCGCAATCTTGAGCATGGCGCCCGTAGCGGAAGCACCCAGCAGCAGGGCAGGCAGCGCCAAAACCACTGCGAGCCCCGCGGCGCCAAGCGCCGGCACTAAGGTCGCGCGCAGCCCGCGTACGGGACGCACGGCAACGAGCACCAGCGCAATGGCCGCCATCAACATGAGGTACAGCGGGCTTTGTGTCAGGCACACGCACAGGACGCAAACGAATATCCCCACCAGGCGCACCGGAGCCGAAACGCAAGAAAGGGCGCGGTCGACCATCGACCCGCCCTCGTGCGCGCCTCCACCCAGGCGAACCCGCTCAAGCAGGCTCGCCAGGTGCAGGACGTTCTTTTGCATCACGCGATGACGAGCGCCCGTGGGCTCGTAACGCTGCTCGGCCGCAAGCCAGCTAGGCAGCTCGACCATCGCCATGAGCACCGCTTTCCTTGACCGTCAGCGAGATCAGACGGAATGCGATGGTGAGCACCGCCACGCCAATCACGCCGGACAGGATATACATGGCAGCCCGACCGGCAAAGCCGAGACCCTGCTCCTCGGAATAGGCCTGCAGGTAATCACCCGTAGGCAGAGCGTCGGCAAAGGTCGGAGTATCGAGGCCGACCGAAGCCTGCAGACTGTCGTCACCAGCCTCCTGAACGGCAGTCGCGGCGCCCTCAGCGTCCCACTCGCCCCAGGCGTCACCGGTAGCAAGCAAGCCGAGCGGCGTAGCCACGACAAGCACGGCGACCAGAATAATCGTGGGAATCAGGGAAGTCTTCTTGGCGGCAGTGCCCTCGGCAGCAAGCTGGCCATCGACGGCCTCGGGCCCGACGATAATGCTCGGCGCCGTCTTCTTAATGAAACCGTAGATGGCGGCCGTCGCCACGCCCTCGACCACGCCGGCAACCAGCATATGCGGAATCATCATGGCAGGGATAGCAATAGGCAGCGGGAAGGGGCAGTACAGTGGCGCACCCGAAGCGTTGGTAAAGAGCATCGGCTGAATACCAAACTCGATTGCCGCGCACAGGGCCGCCAGGCACAGGCCGACCCAGCCGCTTACGATGGCCGAAACCGAGGTGCCCCAGCTCTTGTCGTGCAAACGGCTGTTGAGCGCACGGAACACGACAGCAGCGGCAAACGGCAGCACGAAGGCCATGTTAAAGCAGTTGGCGCCAAAGGACAGGACGCCGCCGTCGCCAAACAGCAGCGCCTGCAGCGCCAGCGCGACCGAAACCGCGATGGCAGCGGCCTCGGGACCCAGCAGCAGCGCGATGAGCGCGCCGCCGACGGCGTGGCCTGTGGTGCCGCCGGGCAGCGGAACGTTAAACATCATGAGCAAAAAGGAGAACGCAGCGCAAATACCCAGAAAGGCCATATGCTCGCGATCGAGCGTGGCGCGCACTTTCTTGATGCAATGGACCCAAACGGGCACCATCGCCACCGCCATAACGGCATCGGTCTGCGGGGACAGATAATTATCGGGAATATGCATGAGCCCTCTCAATCAGAACGTTGCGTGTTACGTTTCCAACAATCCGTAACACCGACTCTGCATACTAACAAAAAGGCGCACCGCCCACAACGCAGCACGCCCTTGCAATACGTCCGTTATTAACCCAGGTCCACGCACCGTCCAATAAAGGCCCATGCACTCCCAACTTTCCGGTCACCCGGAAGAAGGTGCGGTCCGCTCGCAACAAGGTTAACGCAGGAACCCGCCCCCGAGAGGGGTTTTCTAAGGCAACATCCCGCAGCCGCGAAGCGGCGAGGACGTTGCCGTGAAAACCCCGCAGGGGGCGGGTTCCGAACGGCAAAGATTACGAGCGAACCTCGCCGTTTACGCCCTTGCACACCTTGGTGACGATCTTCTGGTGCGCCCTCTCGACCTCTTCGCTGGTAAGCGTGTGGTCGTCGGAGCGATACGTAAGCGCAAAGGCCATGGACTTCTTGCCCGCTCCGACGCGGATGGGATCGCGGTAGACGTCGAACAGACGCACGCCCTCGAGAAGCTTGCCTCCGGCGCTGGTAATACGGCGCTCAAGATCCTCGCAGGTCACAGTGTTGTCGACTACGATAGCCAGATCGTGCTCAACGGCCGGGTACTGCGAGAACTCACGGTAGTTCTCCTGGTTGCGGGCGCCCTTGATCAGCTTGTCCAGGTCGAGCTCAAAGGCAACGACAACCTCGTCAATGCCCATAGCCTCGCGCGCCTCGGGGTGAATCTCGCCAACCCAGCCCAGCACGGTACCGCCGGACAGAACCTCGGCGGCGCGACCCGGCTGCAAGAAGGCATAGCCCTCGCCCTCGACGGGACGGAAGCGAACCTTCTCGATGCGCAGCTGAGCAAGCAGCTCCTCGACAATGCCCTTGCCAAAGAAGAAGCGCAGCTTGCGGTACTTCATGTTCCAGGACCGCTCGCTCCACTGGCCCGAGAGCACACCCGCCACGGACTTGGTCTCCTTGGGCAGGCTGGCGTTCTCGCGACCGTGGAACAGGCTGCCGACCTCGTACAGGTGCACGTTGGGCGTACCGTGCGCCTCGTTGTAGGCCACGGACTGCAGCAGGCCCGGCAGCAGCGAACGACGCATCTCGGTCTGCTCGGCGACCAGCGGGTTCATGAGAACCACGGGGCAGCCGCGGCCCTCGGTGGACATGCCAATCTTCTCCAGGTCGCCCGGGGCGGCAAAGCCAAAGGTCGTGGTCTCGTTGAGGCCACAGGCGCGCAGGATCTCGCCAACCTTGCGGGTAAGCTTCTGCTCGCGCGTCAGACCGCCGATGTGGTTCTTGGCAGCCGGAATGGTCGCCGTGACGCGACCCATGCCCCACAGGCGCAGAACCTCCTCGATCAGGTCGATCTCACGCGGCAGGTCGGGACGGAAGCTCGGCGGCGTGACCATAAAGTCCTCGCCGTCGCGCTCGACGGTGCAGCCCAGGCGGGTGAGCGAGCGCTCGATAAAGTCGGGCTCGATGTCGGCACCGCAGATGGCACGCACGCGGGCCAGGCGCAGCTTAATGCTGTCGATGGTCTTGGGCGCGGGGAACACGTCCACATAGCCGGGAGCAACCTCGCCGCCGGCGATCTCCTCGATCAGCGCGCAGGTAACGTTGGCGACATCCACGCAGCCGGTCTCGTCGACCTGGCGCTCAAAGCGAATGGAGGCGTCGGAGATCAGCGACAGATCGCGGCTGGTGTGCGAGGTGCGACCGGCGTTGAAGCAGGCGCTCTCGACCATCACGTCGACGGTGTCGTCCTCGATCTCGGAATCCATGCCGCCCATTACGCCGGCCAGCGCCACGGGACGCTCGCCGTCGGTGATGAGGCCCATGCCGGCGTCGAGCGTGCGCTCCTCGCCGTCGAGGGTCGTAAACTTCTCGTCCTGTTGGGCGGCGCGAACCACCACGCGACGATGGCCATCGCGCTCGGCAAAGGTGTCCAGGTCAAAGGCGTGCAGCGGCTGACCGGTGAGCATCATCACATAGTTGGTGATGTCGACGATGTTGTTGTGCGGACGCACGCCCAGGGCGTTGAGGCGCTTGACCATCCAGTCGGGCGACGGGCCGACCTTGACGTTGCGCACGATGCGGGCAACGTAGCGGTCGCACAGGCCCTCGTCAGCGATCTCGACGGAAAGCTCGTCGTCGGTCGCGCGGCCGGCCTCGGCCTTAATGGCGGGCAGCTCAACGTGGAAATCGCGGTCGAAGATGGCGCCGGTCTCGCGGGCCATGCCGATCATGGACAGGCAGTCGGGACGGTTGGGCGTGATCTCACAGTCGAGCACGGTGTCGCTCGAGCCCACGTACTCGGCAAACGGCATGCCGCAGGGCGTATCCTCGGGCAGGATCATGATGCCGGAGTGGTCGCCACCCAGGCCGAGCTCGCGCGCGGAGCAGTTCATGCCCATGGACACGACGCCGCGAAGCTTGCTCTTCTTGATCTTGACGTCGCCGGGAAGCACGGCGCCAATCATGGCCGTGACGATGTGGTCGCCGGCCTCGAAGTTCTGCGCGCCGCAGACGATCTGCAGCGGAGCGGGATTGCCGTCGGCGTCGAGATTCTTGTCGCCCACATCGACCGAGCACACATACATGTGGTCGCTATCGGGGTGCGGGATCTTGGTGAGCACCTTGGCGGTCACCACGTGGTCGAAGGACTCGCCCACGGTGTCGATCGCCTCGACCTCGGTGCCGGTACGGATATATTCGTCCGAAAGGGTCTTGGGATCCTCCGGAATATCGATCATGGTCTTGAGCCAGTCGTAAGAAACGCGCATCTAACTGGTCTCCTTTCATAAATGCGGCTTTGAGCCGGAAACTGCAACTAAGAAGAAAGCGTTCTAGAACTGGTTCAAGAACCTCATGTCACCAGTCATCAACGTGCGCAGGTCGGGCAGGTCGTAGCGCAGTGCCGCGACGCGCTCGGCGCCAATACCAAAGGCGAAGCCGGTGTACTTCTCGGGGTCGATGCCACAGTTGATCAGGACGTTGGGGTCGACCATGCCGCAGCCCAGAATCTCGATCCAGCCGCTGTGCTTGCAGAAGTTGCAGCCCTTGCCGCCGCAGACGTGGCAGCTCACGTCCACCTCGCAGGAAGGCTCGGTGAAGGGGAAGAAGTGCGGGCGATAGCGCGTTTTGCGGTCCTCGCCAAACATGCACTTAACAAAGTAGTCGAGCGTGCCCTTAAGATCGCCAAAGGTGATACCCTCGTCGACGACCAGGCCCTCAATCTGGTTGAACTGCGGCAGGTGGCAGGCGTCGGCCGTGTCGGGACGATAGACGGTGCCCGGGCAGATCATGTAGATGGGCGGCTTTTGCGACTCCATGGTGTGGATCTGCACGCCCGAGGTCTGGGTGCGCAGCAGCACGTCGGACTCGCCGTGGGCGTGAGCCTCGGGGTGCGCGACGCTACCGGGGTTGTTGTCGACCACATAGAACGTGTCGCGAGCCGAGCGGCTCGGGTGATCCATGGGCGCGTTGAGCGCGGTGAAGTTGTAGTAGGAGGTATCGACCATGGGGCCGGACTCGACGGTGTAGCCGATGCCGCAGAAGATGTCCTCGGCCTCCTCGATGATCTGCTTGATCAGGTGCTGGTGACCGATCTGCGGACGGATGCCCGGCAGCGTGATGTCGACGGCCTCGTGCTCGAGTGCGTGCTTGAGGGCGGCGGCCTTCATCTCGGTGGTGCGCTCGTCGAGCATGCCCTCGATCAGCTGGCGCATCTCGTTGGCGCGTTTGCCCATCATGGGACGATCCTCGGGGGCGAGCTTGCCCATCATGCGCATCAGGCCGGTGATACGGCCCTTGCGACCGAGCAGCTCAACGCGCGCAGCCTCGAGCTTGACGGCGTCGTCGGCGCTAGTGACGAGCTCCTTGGCCTCTTCCTCGAGTTTGACCAGATCATCAATCAGACTCATGTCTTCCCTTTCGTCTCTCGCGCATCTCGCTTGCCGGGGCGGCTAGCACCCGATAGCTGCGGATGTGCGGCCCGGTTCGGTAACAAAAAACCGCCCTCGGGCATGTACATTGCCCAAGGACGGTTGAATTCCGCGGTACCACCTTGTTTGACCCAGCGGATGTCTGGCCCGCCGCGCCCACTCTTTGCCCCTTGTCGCGAGGCTCACGGCTTCCCTACTGGGGACATCGCCGCCGCTGGCCGCGCGCCCGTTGAGGTCGCTGCTCGGGAGTGAACGCTTGGCCCTTGCCACCGCAGGAAGGCTTGCAGCCCATGACCTTCCCTCTCTTGCCGGCGACTCGGCGGGCAAAACCCTCTCCGTCAACGCATTGGGCTATAGGATAACACATTTCGCGAGCGCATCGCCGCGTTCCGTTTTGTTCGCGCTGGGTACAAGGCAAGTAGCTGTGCAAATTGGCCGCGCACCCGCCTGCGGCGCTCGGCCTGCGAGATTAAGGATACGGTATGGGAAAGAAACTCGATAAGAAGGCCCAGGCCGCCGTGGCAAAGGCTGCCAAGGGCGTCAAGGCTGCTAAAGTCGACAAGGCCGTCAAAAAGTTCCGCAAACTCGAGGGCAAGCTGTGGACTCGCGAGTACCTGCTCAAGATTGCCGAGTTCGATGGAGCGACGATTGCTCCTGCCAACGGTGCTGCCGCCCGTGCCGACGCCATGGGCACGCTTGCCGGCGAGCATCACAAGCTACTGACCAGCGAGAAGTCCGTTGAGCTCGTACGCTCGTTAGCGCGCGAGACGGTTGCAGGCGGACACGTAGACGACCCGCAGCTGCTCGACGAGATCCGCGTGCTCGGCCGCGACCAGCGCGAGGCAAGCGTTATTCCTACCGAGGAGGCCGAGGCCTGGACCAGGCTCACCTGCGAGGCCGACGCCGTGTGGCGCAAGGCCAAGACGGCCAACGACTGGGCGAGCTTTGAGCCCTATGTGGACAAGATTGTGGGCCAGCTCAAGCATCAGGCCGAGCTTATGGACCCCAAGCGCGACCCATACGACGTTTGGCTCGACCAGTACGAGCGCGGTCTTTCCGCCAAGAGCTTCGATGCGTTTTGTGACGAGGTCAAGGCAACGGTCGTGCCACTCGTGCACGCCATCGGCGAGCGCGGCCAGCAGCCCGATGCCGACTTTTTGCACGCCCGCGTGCCCGAGGCCGCCCAGCGCGCCATGAGCTTCGACCTGATGAAGCTCGTCGGCCTAGACCTGGACGACACCACGCTCGCCTTTACCGAGCATCCGTTTAGCGAGGGCTTTGCCGTGGGTGACGCGCGCATCGCGACGCACATCTACGAGGACGACTGCATCTCCAACGTCTACAGCATCATCCACGAGGCCGGTCACACCATGTACGAGCTGGGCGTGAACCCCGCCTACGCGCGCACGTGCCTGGAGGGCGGCACCTCCATGGGCATCCACGAGAGCCAGAGCCGCTTCTTTGAGAACACCGTTGGCCGCAGCCGCGCCTTTATGGGGCCGCTGCTCGAGGTGTTGCGCCGTCACGCGCCCGAGGTCTACGGCAACGTGGACGAAAATGCGCTCTACCACGCCGTGAACATCGCCCAGCCGTCGCTGATCCGTACCGAGGCCGACGAGCTCACTTACCCGCTGCATATTATGGTGCGCTACGAGATTGAGCGCATGCTGTTTGCCGGCGAGGCCACAGCCAAGGACATCCCCGCGCTTTGGAATCGCTTTATGGACGAGTACCTGGGCATTCCGGTTCCCGACGACACGCGTGGCTGCCTGCAGGATACGCACTGGAGCGGCGGCTCGTTTGGCTACTTCCCCACCTATGCGCTGGGCAGCGCCTACGACGCCATGTTCGTGCCGGCCATGTGCCGCGACGGTGTCGACCTTACCAGCGCCTGCGCGAGCGGCGACCTGACACCCGTCCGCGCCTGGCTCGGCGAGCACATTTGGCAGTGGGGCCGCGCCAAGGACGCGCCGGAGCTCATCAAGGGCGCCTGCGGCATGGCGTTCGATGCCCGCTACTACTGCAGCTACCTGCAGGACAAGTTCACCACGCTCTACGAGCTGTAAGGCATAACCGACACGCCAACGCAAAGGGGACGCCGCGGAACCAATCCGCAGCGCCCCCTTTCCACCTAGTTGTTTAAGAACGTCCCCAATGACTACCTTACAGAGCTTCCAGCGCGGCGGCGATGCGCTTCATGGCGGCATCGGCAGATGCTTGGTCGGGCGCCTCGGCCAGCACGCGGATAACCGACTCGGTTCCGCTCTTGCGCACGAGCACGCGGCCCTCGCCTGCCAGCGCAGCCTCGGCCTCGGCGATGGCGTTCTGCACGCCCATGTTCTCGAGCGCGGCGTCCTTGTCCGCCACGTGCACGGCCACCTGCGCCTGCGGCAGCAGCTTGCACGGAGCCGTGAGCTGCGAGAGCATCTCGCGCTCGGCACGAATCACTTCCATCACGCGCAGCGAGGTCATAATGCCGTCGCCCGTGCGCTCGATATCGCCAAAGATCGTATGGCCCGTCTGCTCGCCACCCAGGCTGTAGCCGCCCTCGCGCATCTTGGCATACACGTGACGGTCGCCCACGCCGCTGGTCACGGCGCTCAGACCGGCAAGCTCCAGCGACTTGACCAGGCCAAAGTTGCTGGCAATCGTCGGCACCACGGTACCGCCCGAGAGTCGCCCGTGCTTGTTCAGATACACGCCGCACACGTACAGGATCTGGTCGCCGTCTACCACGCGACCGCGCTCATCCACGGCCAGGCAGCGGTCGGCATCGCCGTCGTAGGCAAAGCCCACGTCCAGCCCCTGCTCCACCACGTGGCGCTGCAGGCGCTCCATATGCGTGGAGCCACAGTCGACATTGATGTTAAAACCATCGGGCGCGGCATTGATCACGCGCACGTCGGCGCCGAGCGCGTCAAACACCGGCTTGGCCACCGAGGAAGCCGAGCCGTTGGCGCAGTCAATACCGATCTTGACGCCCTGCAGCGAAAAGTTCGCGCTTGCGATGAGCGAGGCAATATAGCGGTTGCGACCCTGCATGTAGTCCACCGTGGCGCCGATGTGGTTGCCCGTTGCCAGCGGTACCTCGCTCTTGCCATCGATGTAGTCCTCGATGAGCTCCAGTACGTCCTCGTCCATCTTAAAACCGTCGCTGTTGACGAGCTTAATGCCGTTATCGCAAAACGGGTTGTGGCTCGCGCTGATCATGATGCCGCAATCGAAGCAGCCCTCCACGGTCTGATGTGCCACGCCCGGCGTGGGGATCACATGCAGCATATAGGCGTCCGCACCGCTCGCGACCAGGCCGCTCACCAGCGCCGCCTCGAACATATAACTCGAGCGACGCGTGTCCTTGCCCACGATCACGCGCGCCTTGCGCTCGCGGTTGGTGCCGTAATACCAGCCCACAAAACGGCCAATCTTATAAGCGTGCTCTACCGTCAGCCCAACGTTGGCCTCGCCGCGAAAGCCGTCGGTGCCAAAGTACTTCATGCGCTCTCCTTACAAAATAGGGGCGAACAGATTGTCTGTCCGCCCCAAAATGGTACTCGATTATCTGCGCTACCAGAAAAACCCTACGCCGACGCGCTATCGCGAGCCGCCTGGCATGTAGGAGTCTGACGCAGTGTAAGCGGCTTGTCCCCCACCTCGGCCGACGTGGTCAGCGTATACGTGATCGTCGTCGTCTCGCCAGCATGCAGGTCAACGGTACCCGAATAGAAGGGGACTCCATGCCACGTAGCGGCGCCAAGACCAAACTGGGTGCCCTCAACCGTAAGGTCACTGATGTTGCCGCCCGTCGGGGCAAACAGCGAGACATTCAGACGCTCGTCGTCGCGCGCGGCATCGGGCGCGCTCGCCGCGACGTAGTCGGGCAGCTTGCCTGCCTCCTCCCGCGTCATGATGTTCGTCAGGGTAACGGTGATGCGATACGAGCACGTGCCGTCGCCGTTCTTGACGCCCTGGCCGATCTGCGTGTCGGCGTTCAGGTACCAGTCGAGCTTGGAAAAGCTCAGGTTGTTAAAGTAAACGCCGGCAACGGGATCGGCACTCGGATCATCCGGATCGGGCAGCGAGGCGTCAATACCCGTCTCTTTGATGGCATTCTGCTCATCATCGTTTCTCATCCAAGCAATCAGACGGCCCTCTTCGGCACCGCGCTCGAATGCACCGACAAGCTTTGTAACGTCGACGTCACCGATGCCACCGAGAATCTTGTCGAAGGCAGCGCTGGCAACGGATGCAAAGATGCCGTCCGACTCCTCGACCGGATAGTTCCAGTACACATCGTGCATGAGGACCTTTGCGGCGTTGGTGCCGTCGACAACCGTTCCGTCGGGCAGCGACACGTTACCGACCAGGCCCAGCAGATACTGCAGGAACACCGGGTCGATACCCACGACGCCGTCAACGTCCTGCCCATACTGGGACTTCCACAGCGCGGCGACACGCTGCGAGTTGCGAGGCCAATCGGGCGAATACGCGTTACCAGAGTTGTACAGGTTACTGTGGTCACCAAACAGTGCCTCGTCCTCTTCGTCGACGCTCTCAACCGCCTCGTCTTTGCTAAGCGCAATACATGGAACAAAGTCACCAATCGACATCTGGCCGTCGGTGACCGAAATCAGGCCCTGCGAACCGCCAAAGCCGCCGCAAGCACGAATCTCGACGTTGTTCATGGCGTACACAAGGTAGTTGCGCGTCTGGCCGTTGGCGCCGAGCATCTGGGGGAGGACGGGGGCGACCTTCTCCGCCGCGTCAACCGCACCGTTGAGGGTGGCAAAGCCGTCCTTGGCCTTATCGACCAGCTCGGTCACCTGGGAAATATGAGTATCGCCAATGCCCTGGACCTTCTCGTTGGCGCTCTTGAACACCTTCGAGCTGCTGGAAAGCGAATCGGCGACCGCCTGCAGCGCGGACACGTTAATCATGCCGTCCTGGAACAGCTTGCCGGGCGTAGCCTGCGAAAGGTTATCGGCCATGGGAACCAGCGCATTGCTCGAGACATCGGACAGGGCGTCGATCATGGTGCGGGCCGCATTGATATCGCTGCCATACACCGGGATAAACGAAGCCGCCGCCCACAGCGGGCTCGAGGTCTCCGCCTTCATGCTGTTGCAGAGCTCATCGATCTTCTTCGCGTCGTCAGGCAGCGTCGAAAAATCGCCCGACGTGACCTTGTCCTTAAGGCCACCGACGATCTCGACAGCCTCCTTCGCTTCACTCTTTACGGTCTTTGCCGAGTTAAGCAGCATAAAGCCGCTTGCGCCAAGCGCAACGAGAAGCACCGCGACTACAGCGGCAATAATGGCGCCGGTGTGACGCTTTTTGCGCTCGCCCTTGCGATGGCGATGACGGACCAGACCGTCAGAGGTCGAACTCGACGAAGCGTCGCTACCGTAGTTCAAGCCAAAATCGTAATAATCTTCCTTGGAACCCGAGCCCGCAAACTCGGTACCGCTATCATCCAGGCGGGCGAACGTGCCAGTCTCGGAGGCGCCGGTGTAAATCGTGCCAAGGTTACCCGTAAGCCCCGCGCCACCGGCAGAGGGAGTATTGTTGGCGGCCTTGCCGGCATTAACGTTGCCGGCGCCATTCGCAGCGTTGGCAGCACCTGCGTTGTTCGCAGGTACCGAAGGAGCCCCACTCGGCTGCGACGCGGAGGTTGCACCGTCCGCAAAGACATTCCCTCTTGCACGGCCGGTCTTTTTTGCCTTTTGAGACTGCTCGTACAGAGCGGTAAACATCGCCGTCTCGCCCGGGGACACGCGCTTACCGGAACCGCCCTGTCCAGCGCCGCCCGGCGTGCCGGCCTTACCAGCCCCGTTCGGACGCGGCGGAACTGCAGGGCGGCCGCTATCGCTGCCCTTAAAGTGATTACCAGCCATAAAGAAATCCTCGCAATTGAGTCGCAATGAAAAAGTCCATAACATTACTAGTTTATGGCATTTTGAGCATCGACAGCTAAACTCCAGACACGGACGTCAATTGGCGAAAATGCGGCACAACACCTTTCCCGTCTTGGCGGCGGCGCCAGCTACACCGTGAGGAACATCATCACGATGATCATGGCAAAGCCGATAAGGTCGGTCGGCAAAAACACCGTGCCCAGCATAACGGCGCTGGTGATGGTCGCCGAGACGGGCTCCACGGTTCCGATGAGACTCGCACGCACCGAGCCGATGTCCTTAACGCCCTGCATATAGAGCATGTAAGCAAAAAACGAGCCGATAACCACGAACACCGCGAGCGCCTCGACGCCGGCAGCGTCGAGTGCCGGCATATGCGCCCAGGGCTGCACGAAGACACATGAGATCACGCCCGCCGTGAGCATTGCCGAGCCCGTGACGATGGGGCTGCCGTATTCGGGCAGGATCTTGGCGGGAATCACCGCCATACACGCGGCGCTGACCGCACACATAAGACCTGCTGCCAGGCCAAGCGGCGAGATATTCAGGCTGATGGGGTCGCCGCCGGTGGCGATTAAAAAGGTTCCACCCAGAGCCAGGCCAATGCCGATGACTTCGCGAGTACGCGGCCTGCGGCGATCGATCGCGCAGGTGTAGCCCATGATGATAACGAGCTGCAGGCACTGAAGCACCGTCGCGGTTCCGGCGTTCGTCAGGCGCACGGCCGAAAGATAGCAAAACTGGTTGAACAGCAGGCCAAAGGCGGTAAAGAGCAGCAGCTGCTTGCGATCGGCGGGTGTGGTCCAGAGCTTAATCAGGCGCTCGCGGTCGCGCGTAACAACCACGGCCATAAAGAGTAGACCGGCGAGAATCTGACGCACGCTCATAAGCCACAAGGTATCGACGTGGTAGGTATCGAACAGAAAGCTCGCGCTGGTGCCCGAGAAGCCCCAAAACGAACCGCCCACCAGCGTAGCCAAGACGCCCGTGATCATCTTGCGCGTCGAAGCGCTGTTCAGGCGCTCGCGCCAGGCGCGGCGTGTGCTACGGCTGAGCTCGTCGGTGCCCTCGGGCACATCAATGTTCGATATATCGGTCATCGGCACCGAAGCCCCTGCGCCTTCGACCTGCTCGACACACTCTTTGCTCATTCCACTCCCCCGAAACAGTCTGGAAGCAATTCGGCTTACCTTACCACGGCGAAGGCACCAGCCGAAGGCTTGTCCGCTTATCGGTAGGACAATTCCGCAGGCGTCTTTCCATAGCTCGACACCGCAACGGCCTTGCATTATGCGACAGCCAAATCGCGGCAGCAGGCTCTTTTGAAATGGATATGACAAGACCCCCGAATTCCACAATGTAAGCGATTTTTAAAAATGTTCTTGCCACCGAGTTCAGGCTCCGTTATATTATCCCTTGTGCGCTTGCGCACCCTTGATCGGGCGTTTAGCTCAGGGGGAGAGCGCTTCCCTGACACGGAAGAGGTCAGAAGTTCAAATCTTCTAACGCCCACCAAATGTTCGCAGCTCAGAGGCTATGTCCTCTGGGCTGTTTTGTTTTATGTCGCTAAATCCCCTGGCAGTTCCAACCGTCATCGCAACGCAACATCAATTCACCTGACGAATGGCAGCCAAACATATTCAATACCCCAACATCAACAATAGCCAGGCACAAAACTGCGCCGCAAGCTGCTCCAACCGCCCAACTGGCCAAAAGCCGACCATCTACTTGCCGATCCATCCATCGGCATAACCAATCAGTCCGCACCGCAACTTCTCAGCAAAACGCCGCGATGTCTGCGCCCTGCGGTATCCTTGAGCCACTTGCACCTGCAGCACCAAGGAGCCGCCATGCGCACTGAGCTCGATGTCCCCTTTTCGCACAAAGAAGAAGCCAAGGCGCTGGGCGCCAAATGGGACCGGACCAAGAAGATCTGGTATGTACCCAGCGGCGTCAACCCAGAGCCCTTTGCCGAGTGGCTGCCCGGTGTTGACCGATCCGACCCCTCAGCGCCGTATATATATCTAGTACTGGGCAAGCGCGAGTGCTGGAAGTGTCACAAAGAGACCTCGGTCGCGGCCTTCGGCATTCCCTATCGAACCGATAACGACGAGAGCATCGCCATCGCGCACGCGCCCAACGAAGCTGGGCACATTGCCATCGACACGGCCAACGCCAACGCACTCGCCATCGTGCCCGCTCTTGGCTGCGTGCCGGGCGAGATCCGCGACTACCTTCATAAGCGCTGCGGCTACAAGCCCGTAGGCGCGCGAGCCTCCAAAGCCCCGTCGCTCGGCAACACGTGCACCAGTTGCGACGCGCTGCAAGGCAGTCGCTATCTGTTCGAGGAGCCCTCGTCCCCGTTTGCCCTCACTGCCATCAACAAGCTGCCGGCACTGGAGTTTATACGCGTCGAAGTTGCCGGCGTCTTTGGCGTCCCGGCCACGCGTACAAATTTTGACCAGGCGCTCTTTACCTGGGCACGCGACCATCACGCCGAGTTCCACAAGCAACTCGGTGAGGGGATTTATTTGTAGAGGCAAAGGACACTCACAGCCAACTCCTCCGCATCACCTATCCCTCGTCGCCGGCGTCGTACACGATATCGAGGCCACAAACAGGGCATTTCTCCGGATACACCGGCATATGAACGCCTGTCCGTTTTCTCACTTCGTCGCTGAGTCTGTCGCGCGCATCGATAAACCGAATGTCGAGACACGGTATTTGCGAGCCGCAGCAAGGGCAGGTGACGACAAACGAGCCGCAATCAACCTCTACGCTCGGAAACATATTGTTGTCTATAAGGGCACACGGCAGTTTTCCGTACTTCCCCATCGCAATATCGCCTCGCCAGCTCATACACGCTCCCCTCTCGCTATACAAAACAGGAAGAGCATGCACCGGCAGGCGTGCGCGAGATTGCATCGCCACGCGATCCGATCAAACAACACGATCGTCAAAGAATGCCAAAGCCAAATACGCTAATACGGCAGAAGCCCCGCCTTTTCACGCTTCTTTTCCGAGCGATCGAACTCAATGCGATGGGCCTCAAGAAACACCGTATTGGGTCGCCACTGACGCTCATTCGGCTGCCTTAGCGTCGCACCCGCAAAGGAAACGTAGTCGGTCTTATCCAGCAGGTACGATCCGCACAGCCGATATTCGCCGCAAACAGGCTCAAACGAAATCAGGTGAGCATCAAATAGGGAATGAAGATCGCGCCGAAGCAGAATGCCGTTGCTGGCAACCTGCGATTTGGGTCCCGAGTAATTCTCGATATGTGCAGCCTCCAGAGCTTCGCTGACGCCGCAGTCCGACACCGCGCAACGGCCATCATAGGCGGCAACGAGCTGCTTGCGGAACCATTGCTGCCCCAATCGCTCGCGCCTTAACGCATAGCGGACCTTTTCGTCGTCGGTCGTACCCTGTCCGGCAAACTCAATATCGACGGGCATGTGCTTCAGATAACTCATGTCGGGTGCAAAACGAGGGTCCGGTCCGCCTTTATGAACAGGACCGTGCAGAACAAACCATCCGTTTTCGGGCTCGAACCGCTCAACAAACGCAAGGCCGAGCACCTTGTAGCCCACCTCGGTTGCAAATATGACTCCGACTGGAACGCCACATTCCATGCAGTTGAGCATTTTACGGTTGTAATTCTGGTCTCGGAAACCAACGGTACCCGGCGCTTGAACCGAGTACTTAATGACCCACGTACCATCGTCCAAATAGAGCGGAGGCACATCGGTGTAGAAGCTCTTTTTAGAGTTATGGACCGAAAGCGCAAAGATCTTATTGGGATCTTGCTTCACCCGATCCTGGCCCGGCCAGAAGATCCCTGAATCCCGCGTTACGGGAAAGAAGTCCGAGCCAATTCTCAAACGATACTGATACTGAGGGCTATCTTCCTTGGTGTGGTGCGGAAGGCTGGTCCAAACGCCGCCGCGCTGTTCCTCACCCAGAAACCACTCCCATGCCTCAACGTATTCGGAAGGCACGAGACTGCAGGCACGGTCATAGCTTGGTCCATCCATCAACGGAACAGCAAGGTCAATGTCGTTCATCGCCAGCACCTACAACCATACGAACGCGAGTCATGCCCCTCAATAATATGGCCGAGAGTCAATTATTACGAGATCTCATTCCGCGATCGGCACGTCGTTGATGCTCTCGGTTTGCCGTTGGCGCGCTTGTACCCCGCTACCCCACTCCCCTGTATACTGATGTAGCACGTGTTTCATCCGGGCTTGTTGGGCCGGATTGTTCATGGGAGGGTCTTATGATTGCTTCGAATCCGCCTAAGGGGAGCGTTTCTTCTTCGTCCATCAAGCCGGTTACGCGCAAGGCCGTGCGCTGCCAGCGCGAGGTCGCCTGGCTTGTCACGCAGGCGGCGGGCAGGCTTGTGGCGACCACTCAGGACGTCAATGCGCCTACGCCGAGCTTTGTGTTAGCGGCGGCGCTGGATTTTGTGCGCCAATTGGAGCTTGCCGCGCAGGATGCCAACGGCCACCTCGACTACCAGAACGTTATGGCGCCCGACCTGCAAACGTTCTGTCACATGGCCAAGTTGCCCGCCGCGCCCAATGCGCTTTCGGACGCAGGCTACATGTTTACGCTTTCGGGCGCGGACCTTATCCGCGATATCTACGCATACTGCAGCGAGCTCGCCGAGCGCAGCGTCTTTGGCACGGCTGAAGTCAAAACGGGAAATGTCATCAAGCTGGTTCTTAGGCTGTTCTTGATGGACGGGTTCGGGGCCATGCCGGCGTAAGACGAGTCTTTAGCATCACCGTCGACTGGGCAACAACCGCTTTACCTTAATGGACGCCAATCGAGGGTCGATTATTGGGTCGCCTCGTCCACTAACGCATCTATCCCACGCGCTCCGACAGTCGATACTTGCGGTTGCGGCTCGTCGCCGGCGCCGTGGGCTCAAGCTCGCCTTGAGCAATGAGCGCGTTGACGCGCGACCTAACCTGGGAAATTGTGAGCCCTGTGTGCTCTACCAGCTCGCGCGTCCCCAGCTCGCCGTAGTGTTTGAGTGCCGTCACAATTAAGCCCCCGCCATGATCGACCGGCTCGATCTTTGAACGGTAAAGTACGACCTTGAACCGATCGAATCCCGGGCAGAACAGGGGCTCGGCCAGACCATGCGCGCGCATGGCATCGATCATCATCGGGATGCCCGAGCCATTGCCCTCAGCCGGCGAACCTGCGCCATCCGGCAGCGGGACAATCGACATGAGCTTCACAAGCGTCGCGTTACGGCATCGGGAGCTGCCGTCAAACAAGTTCTCGCGAGTCTTTCCCCCGTAAAGGCCGCCAGGATTCGTCACCTCGACACGATCGTCAAAGACGTCGACGGCAATCGATTGTCCACAGAACCGATCCCCGTATTCTCGATGGATTACGGCGTTGGCGATTGCCTCGCGCAGGACTTCCTCGGGAATCTCCAGCGAGTCGACACGCGAGACGCCTTGGATCGTCGAGGTTCGCCGCAAATTCTTGGCGATTGCCGCGACGGCATCCGAGATCATTTCGCCCAACGTTCCCTCGCAGATCGTACGGTCCATGAACCTCAACGACCCCGCCGCGCCCTTCTGCGTTCCGGCATAGACCGCCACATCGATAAAGAGCTTGGGATAGAACTGCTGAGGATAGGCACCCGCGGCCAGGAGCCCGGCCTTAGTAACATTGCCCTGGGAGTCGAGGAAATTCAGGCGCTCCAGCTTCGTTTTCTTGTCCGGCGCGCCGCGCATTGCACGGGGTGTCAGCGAGAAAGCACGCTCTATCGTGCGGTCGACCAGGGCCTCGTCAAGATCGCCTGCGACCGCGCCGGGTACTGCATCGCGATCACTGGGGCTCGTCCGTTCATACGATGACAAGGACAGGACCTCGGTCGACGAGAGCGGAACATCTTTGTCATCGATGCGTTTGTAGCTGCCGCCTTGAGCGCCCCGCTCTATGACATAACAAGGCTTGCTCGACGGGTCGAGCTCCTCAATCGTGATGACCAGAACCACGGTGCCCTGGAGCTCCACGCGTTCAATGGTGTATTTGGGCGGATTGGCCAGTTTTCCGCGACCGCCGGCATCACCCATGCCCGCTACGAATTGGTTGAGCACCTTCTCGGTCTCAAAGTTCTCAACCGGGACAAAGCCCGCGCGCTCGCTCACGCCGAGCACGATAATTCCGCCAGCGGTATTCGCGAATGCGCTAACCGTTTCCCATACGTCGCGGGAAAGCGTCGTGGCGCTCTCCTTGACCTCGACGTTAAGATCGTCCGAGCCCATGCGCTTTAAAGACTCGAGCAGACCGGTCAGCTCGTTTTCGTTCATCTGCATGTCCTTTCGCTCGGCCCGGCGGAGAATGCCGCGAATAGATTTCCTTCGTCTCTCAGTTATCTCTCGTAATTATCTCTTGTCTCTCACTCATCTTTCGTCTTAGAAATCAATGAGAGATGAGAGATGGACTGTTCAACATTTGCTTCATTAAAACATCTTTTTGCAGGTAGAACAATCAACAATCAGCTAATACCATTGCGGTTCATCTCCATACGTCACCGCTATCTCTCGTAATTATCTCTCAGTTATCTGTCATTTCTTGTATTAGAGATGAGTGAAAGACGAGAGATAAAAGATGCCGCGCGTGGATATTTGGACGGTTTTTGGGCTTTTGGCGGTCGATTTCGTCCGAAAATCCACGCTCATCCGGCGGGCGTCTGAAAATCCACGCTCGTGTGTCCGAAAATCCACGCTCGCGCGGCAGATTGGTCGAGGGCCCCATATGGGTATACTCTCGAGGATTCGACTCGATTCGCCCCCGCTGGGGCGTCAAAGGAGACTGCATATGCCCACCACCTCAACCGACCCGCGCGCCGCTGCCTCCGCACTGCTGGTGCCTGGCACCACCTGCCACGGCTTTGCCGTCGAGCGCCGCGAGACCGTGCCCGAGCTCGACTCGGACGCCTACGTGATGCGCCACACTGCCTCGGGCGCTCGCCTGCTGTACCTGGCGTGCGACGACGAAAACAAGGCCTTTGCCATTGGCTTTAAGACGCCGCCGGCCGATTCCACCGGCGTGTTCCATATTCTTGAGCATTCGGTGCTGTGCGGATCGGCCAAGTTTCCCGTCAAGGAGCCGTTTGTCGACCTGATCAAGAGCTCCATGCAGACGTTTCTCAACGCCATGACCTACCCCGACAAGACCATCTACCCCGTTGCCACCACCAACGAGCAGGATCTGTACAACCTGATGGACGTGTACCTGGACGCGGTGTTCAACCCGGCCATCTATACCAAGCCGACCATTTTTGAGCAGGAGGGCTGGCACTACGAGCTGGACCTGCCGCAGGGCGCCGAAGGCGAGGGCGACGGCAGCGCCGCCAGACTGCGCGAGGGCACGCTGCGCTATAACGGCGTGGTGTTCAACGAGATGAAGGGTGCGCTGTCCGATCCCATGAGCGTGTTGGACGACGCCGTCAACGCCGCGCTCTATCCCGACACCGCCTATGCGCACGAAAGCGGTGGCGACCCGCGCGCGATTCCCGCGCTCACCTACGAGCAGTTCCTGGACACGCACGCGCGCCACTACAATCCTTCCAACTCCTACATCACGCTTTACGGCGACCTGGACGTGGACCGCGCCCTGGCCTTTTTGGACGAGCGCTATCTGTCGCAGCCGAGTGCCGCGAGCCGCCGCATGGACGCTGCCGTCGCCGCCGGCGAGGACCCGTCCACGCTGGCGCCCAATCCGCTGGGCGTGCAGGCGCCCGTGACCTGCGAGTACAAGCGCATCGAGATGGCTACCACGCCCGAGAACGCCCTGGTGGGCCTGGGCCTTGTGCTGGGCAGCGCGCTCGACCGCAAGCGCACGATCGCAGCGGATATCCTGTTCGAGGCGCTGCTGGGCTCCAACGAAGCGCCGGTTAAGAAGGCCATTCTGTCCGCCGGCCTGGGCGGCAACGTGGCGAGCTACACCGCGGCCGAGAGCCTGCAGCCCTACGAGCTCATCATGCTGCAAAACGCGCAGCCCGGCGTGGCGCGCGAGCTGCGCCGCGTGTTCCAGGACGCCTGCCGCGACCTATGCGAGCATGGCATTCCGCGCGAGCGCCTGGAAGCCATCATCAGCAGCAACGAATACGACCTGCGCCAGCGCGACTACGGTATCGCCGACGGCGTGGCCATTGCGTGCGACGCGCTGAGCACCTGGCTCTACGATGACGACGCCGCGACGCTGGCGCTCAAGTACGGCCCGGTGTACGAGGAGCTGCGTGGCGAGCTGGACGGCAGCTATTTTGAGGACCTGCTGCGCGAACTGGTGCTGCAGAACGATCACATGGCACTGGTCGAGCTGGTGCCGGTGGACGCCACCGAGGGTTCGGAGGGTGCCGAGGCCGCCGAGCTGGCAGCCAAGCGGGACGCCATGACCGATGCCGAGCTGGCCGACGTGGTCGAGCGCACGGCAGCACTGCGTGCCGCACAGGAGGCGGAAGACACACCCGAGGCCAAGGCCACACTGCCGCGTCTGCGCGTGTCCGACATTGGCGAGGCGCGCCCCGAGCCGCCGCTGGTCGTGGACACGACCGCGCCCATCCCCTGCCTGCGCCACGGCATCCCCACCAACCGTCTGACCTACGCCATGCAGTATTTCGACCTGAGCTGCGTCGCGTTTGAGGATCTGCCCTATGTGACGCTGCTCTGCCGCCTGCTCAAGCAGCTGCCCACACGCGAGCATTCGGCCGAGGAGCTCGACAATTTACTTGCCGGCAAACTGGGCTTTTTGAGCTTTACGACCGAGGTCATGACGCAGCCCGAAGTGGACGGCGTGCGCCCCTACTTGCTGGTGAGCGCCGGCGCCCTGTCCGAAAAGATCGACGCGCTGGCGAGCCTACCGCGCGAGGTGTGGTCGAGCACATTGCTGGCGGACGCCGATGCCGACCGCGTGCGCGACGTGCTCACGCAGATTCGTATTGGGCTTGAGCAGGGCTTTATCAACAACGGCCACTCGGCGGCGCTCGGTCGCGCGATGAGCTACAGCTCGCCTTCGGCCGTGGTGCGTGAGCAGCTCTCGGGCGTAGACTTCTACCTGTTCCTGCGCGATTTGCTCGACCACTTTGACGAGCGCCTGGACGGCCTGCGTGCCAAGCTTGCCGAGCTGGCAGGCCGCATCTTTGTGGCCGACGGCTGCCTGGCGAGCTTTACCGGCAGCGATGAGGACTTTAACGCGTACTGGGCCGCCGCGGGCGACTTGGGACTGGGAGCTGGCGACGGCGCCGATGCCGGCCGCGACGCGCTCGTGGTGCCGACGCCGTGCGACCGCCACGAGGCTTTTGTCATCCCCAGCGACATCTGCTTTGCCGCGCGTGCGTGCGATCCGCGTCGCCTGGGCATTGACGTGACAGGCGCTTGGGCCGTGGCTGCCAACGCGCTCTCCTACGACTACCTGTGGAACGAGATTCGCGTGAAGGGCGGTGCGTACGGCTGCGGATTCCGCGCAGCCGGCGAGCGTCAGACGGCGTTCTACACCTACCGCGACCCGGCGATCGATCCTTCGATTGAGCGCGTGGAGCGCGCGGGTGCATGGCTTGGCAGCTTTGGGCCCGACGAGGCCGCCTTTGAGGGCTTTATCGTGAGCTGCGTGAGCGGCATGGACGCGCCGGTGAAGCCGTACGCGCTCACCAAGCGCCGCAACACGACCTACCTGGCCGGGCTCGATCCGCACGCACGCGAGGAGCGTCGCGCCCAGATGCTCGCCGCCACGCCCGGTGAGCTGCGCTCGCTCGGCGCCGACGTGACGCGCATCGCAGCCGAGTCGCCCACCTGCGTCTTTGGCGGCCGAGACGTCATCGCCAAGAGCAACGCCGGCTTTAACGTAGTCGACCTGCTGGGCTAAGGCACGGCAAGCAAAACTACCACGAAGGGCGCAGTTCACAGGCGCCCTTCGTGGTAGTTCGAACACTTGTTCTATACGCACACATGTTCTATAGTAGAGGTGCTTGCATCGAATTGAAATTGCAACTAGAATATAGTTGGAGAATGTGAGGCGGGATGACTCGATCCGATAAACTCATCGCCCAACTGTTTAGCTGCCCTTCGACGTATCGTTATGCGGATTTTTTAAAAGTCATGGCTTCGTATGGCTTTGAAATGGACAGCAAAGGCAAGACATCCGGATCGCGCGTTCGCTTCTACAGGCCATCAGATGGCAGGATGTTCGTAATGCACGCACCTCATCCATCTGACGAATTGACAGCGGGAACCATTCGAAACATCGTTCGCTTTCTGCAAGATGTCGGAGGTAGTCATGAGTAACGTTTTGGCATACAAGGGTTATTTCGCCCCGGTCGAGTTCGATGCCGAACAGCATGTGCTAACAGGTATGGTCGCCGGCATTAGGGACGCAATCGTATTTGAAGGTTCCACGGCCAAAGAAGTGGAGCAATGTTTCCACGACGCCGTCGACGATTACCTTGAGTTTTGCGCCGAAAAGGGCAAGGAACCCGAGCGGGCTTTTAAGGGCTCGTTCAACGTAAGAACGGGTTCCGAGCTTCACAAACAGGCGGCACTGGCAGCGGCAAAGAAGGGTGAGTCGCTCAATAAGTTTGTGACTGAAGCAATCGCTGCGGCGCTGTGAAGCCAACGTCGAGTCGAGACCGCCACAAAGGGCACCTT
>DBEWII010000150.1:0-7410 GCA_048384935.1 Collinsella aerofaciens
GTTGTGGTGGTTTCCTCTTCGTCCTCGTTCTCGTCCTTGTCGTCGTTCTCCGTCTTCTTGGTGTTGTTGGTGCCGTAGAACTTCCAGACGCTGTTGTTCTTGTAGGTGGGCGCCGTTCCGGTCGCAAACTCCTCGCGCTCGGTACCGGTCAGAACGGTGTTCATAAACCGCTTAAAGACAGGCAGGTTGGTGCTGTCGCCCAGCAGGTCTGTGCCGTATTTTTGGATGGGAATCTCGCCCGCGGAATAGCCGGTCCACAGGGCGCACGCCAGCTGCGGGGTATAGCCGCAGAACCACAGGTTGGTGGTGTTGTCGGTGGTGCCCGTCTTGCCGGCATAGGGCTGGTTGACGCTCAGGGCGCCGGCAGCACCCGTACCGCCGCCCTTCATGACGCCGGACAGAACATCGGTGACCGCGGCGGCCTCGCCCTCGGTAAGTACCTGTGAGGGATTGTCGGTGTGCTGGTACAGCACCGAACCGGTACGAGAGTCAATCTCGGTGATGGCGATCGGCTGGCGATAGTAGCCGCCGTTGGCAAACGTCGCGTAGGCGGCGGCCATCTCGAGCGGCGAGATCGAGCCGGTGCCGAGGGTCATGACGGGAACGTCCTCGATGTTGTCCTTGGCGGGATCGATGCCGAGCTTTTTGACGAGCGAGATGATCTTGCTGTTGCCGACGGTTTCCGCCACCTGGATGTAGCCGGTGTTGGAGGAGTATGCCGTTGCCTGCTTAAGCGTGATGTTGCCATAGCTATGGTTGGCGTAGTTTTGGACCTCGGTCGTGGTGCCCTTGGCCTTGAGCGGCGAGTTGCAGTTGAGCGTGACGTTGGGATTCATGCCGTTTTGGATGGCAGTTGCCAGCGTAAAGGCCTTAAAGGTGGAGCCGACGGGACGCTTGGCCGTGGCATGGTTTACGTGGTTCTCGTCGGCGTTGTAGTCGTAGCCGCCCACCATGCACTTGATGTAGCCGGTCTTGGGGTCGACGACGACCATGCCCATGTCCAGGCCGTCGAGTGAGAGCGTGTCGAGCTGCTGGCGGACGGCATTCTCTGCCACCTGCTGCATCGTGGGGTCGATGGTGGTCTTGACGGTCAGACCGCCCTTAAAGAGCACGTCGGTCGAGAACTCCTGCTCCAGCAGCTGCTTAACATAGGCGACAAAGTAGGGCTGCGAGTATACGTCGACGCCGCTGCCCGAAATCTCGGTCACGTTGAGGGTGATGGGCTCGGCCTGTGCGGCATCGTGTTCCTCCTGCGTGATGTGGCCCAGGCGCAACATGTTGTCGAGGACCTTGTTGCGACGGGACAGCGCTAGGTCGGGGTTGACCGTGGGGTCGTACTGCGAGGGCGAGTTGGGAAGGCCGATGAGCAGCGCGGCCTCGCTGAGGGTGAGATCGGCGGCGCTCTTGGACAGATAGGTCTCGGCTGCGGCCTCGATGCCGTAGGCACCGTGGCCGTAATAGATGGTGTTGAGGTACATCATGAGGATCTCGTCTTTGGAGTACATGTCCTCCATCTTGACGGCGATGTAGGCCTCGCGCACCTTACGCTCGATGGTCGAGTCGAACTGCTCCTCCTGCAGGATGGTGTTGCGCACCAGCTGCTGGGTGATAGTCGAGGCGCCTTCGTGCCCGCCGCCGAGGGTTGCCACCGCAGCACGCGCGATACCCCACAGGTCGATACCGCCGTGCTCGTAGAAGCGCTCGTCCTCGACGTCAACGGTGCCCTGCAGCACGTAGGGGGAGACCTCGTCCTTGGTGATGGACTTGCGGTTTTGCGTGTAGAAGCTCGCGATCTTGTTGCCGTTGCAGTCGACGATCTCGGTGGGCTCGCTCACCAGATACGCGTTGGCGTCGGTGTAGTCGGGCAGATCGGACAGCCAGCGGTTGACGTTGCCGACCATGCCGATGCCAAACGCCACGCCCGCAATCAGCAGAAAGCCCAAAAACGAGAGCAGGATTATGGGCAGGGCATGCGTCTTTGAACGGCTGCGTCCCTGTCGTTGGCGAGGACCCATATATTGACCTCCAGGTATGTCGTGCCGGACGGTGGATGTGCCGTCGAGGCAGGATGGACATAAGTTATTACACGATAAACCAAACGGGGCGCGCGAGGCCTCGTGTATGCTGGAAGACGGCATTTTTCAGAGTGAATGCATACCTTGGTAAGGAGTTTGCCGATGGCGATTCGGGCGATGGGGCCGAGCGGACAATACGAGACTGGATTGGATGCTGCCGGTGCGGCGCTGCCCGAGCTGCTGGCGCCGGCGGGCGGGCTCGACCAGATGCTTGCGGCCATCGCCGCGGGTGCCGATGCCATCTATGCGGGGTTGGGCGGCTTTAACGCCCGCGTGAGCGCGCATGGTTTTACGGATGACGAGTTTGCGCGCGGTTGTGCCGTGGCGCATGCTCATGGCGTGCGTGTGTACGTAACGCTCAACGTGTTCGTGTTTGACGATGAGCTGTCCGACGCGGTGGCGCTGGGAGCTCATGCACTGGAGCTGGGCGCCGATGCTCTGATTGTGGCCGATGCCGGGTTGGCCTGCGCGCTGCGCGCGGCGATTCCCGGGGTCGAGATTCACCTGTCCACGCAGGCGGGCGCTCATAGCGAGGGTGCCGTGCGGCTTGCCACCGACGAGCTGGGGGTCGAGCGCGTGACGACGGCACGCGAGCTGACGGTCGACGAGATTGCGGCGCTATGTGCCACGGGCGTGCCCATCGAGGTATTCTGCCACGGTGCGATTTGCATCGGCTATTCGGGGGCGTGCGAGTTCTCGGCCCTGCGGCGTGGGCGCTCGGCGATGCGCGGCGACTGCACACAGCCGTGCCGTCTGGCGTACGACCTAGTGGACGAGGCGGGGCAGAGTGTTGTTGCTGTCGAGGGAGATCGCCTGCTGTGCCCGCGCGACTATCTGGGTATTGCGCATCTGCCCGAGCTTGTAGATGCCGGCGTGGCGTCGCTCAAGATCGAGGGGCGCATGAAGAACCCCGATTACGTATTCAACGTGGTGCGGGTGTGGCGCCGGGCACTCGATATGCTGTGCGACGGCGCGTGGGGCCCCGGTGCCGTGGAAGAGCTTGAGCGCGAGCTGGGAAGGTCGTTTAACCGTGGGTTTACCGATGCGTACCTGCGAGGGCGTTCGGGTGCCGAGCTGATGAGCTTTGAGCGCGCAATTAACCAGGGCGTGCGCGTGGGGCGCTTGGTCGCTGTGGGCCACGAAGAGGTGACCGTTGAGCTCGACGCCGCCGTGGCGGCGGGTGACACGCTCGAGATTCGGTTCTATCCGGGTGTCGACGCGCGTCCCGATGTGCCCAAGCGCTGGCCGCAGGTGCCCTGCCCGGTGGATGCCGCAGCGGGGAAGCGCGTCGTCGTGCATTGCAAGCGTAAGGTGGACGCGGGCTGCGAGGTATACCTGATTCGCAGCGCCGGCGTGTTGGAGCAGACGGCGACGGCGCTGGAGCACATGCGGGCCGAGGCGGACGCGGTCGTACCCGTTGCACGAGCCGTTGAGATACTGCCCTTTGAGGGTGCCGTGACTGTTGGCGACGTGCCCGAGGCGGCGTTGGCGGAGCCGACGGAAAAGGGGGCTTCCGCTCGCATGGTCTTTGCCTGGCAGCTGATGGATACCGACCCGTGCGGCGAGCGCGATCTGTCCGATGCGACCGTGGTGCTCGACGAGGTCTGTCGCACAGCCGATGCCTCGCGTACACGCTCGCTTATGCGGCGTGCCGGGCGCGTCGTCTGCCGTAATCTGGGACAGGTGGCGATGGCGCGTGAGCTGGGCGTGGCGTTTGACGTTGCGGCACCGGTGTTTTGCGCGAACCGGGCTACGCTTGCCTGGCTACGCGGGCTCGGCGCGGGCCGTGTGTATTTGCCTGCCGAGCTTGTCGCCGACGATGCGGAGCGTGTTGCCGAGCTTGCCGCTTGCCCCGGTGTCTTGGGACCTGTCGACGCCGACCGTCCCGAGCTCATGGTGTGCGAGCACTGCTTGCTGACTGCCGAGGGCGCCTGCGCCACGGATGTGACGGGGCAGGTCCGTTGCCGTGACTGCTCGCGCCGCCAGCAGGCGCGCTTTTTGGTCGAACGTGACGGCACGCGTTTGTCGGTCGTTATCGACGCGTGCGGCAGGACGAGGATTTTCCTGTCGTAGGTGTTCGGCCGCGCCGTTTTGGTTATTATTAGTGGGTTTATGAACTTCGAGCACCGCCGTATCCGGTGAGGGTGCTATAGCAAAAGGAGGATACCCAATGCTGTCTGTCGACGAGCAAATGCGTATCATCACCTCGGGCGCAGCGCAGATCGTCCCCGAGGCCGACCTTCGCAAGAAGCTTGAGAAGGGCGAGCCCCTCAACATCAAGCTCGGCGTCGATCCCACCAGCCCCGACCTGCACCTGGGCCATGCCGTGCCCCTGCGCAAGATGCGTCAGTTCCAGGACCTGGGCCACAACGTCACCCTCATTATCGGTAACGGCACCGCACTGATCGGCGATCCTTCGGGCAAGAACTCCACCCGCCCGCAGCTTTCGCAGGAGCAGATCGAGGCCAACGGCGAGACCTACGTGAGCCAGGCCATGAAGATCCTGGATCCCGAGAAGACCACCATCGTGCACAACGGCGACTGGATCCTGTCGATGGACCTGGCCGGCCTGCTGCAGGTGTGCTCCAAGTTCACCGTCGCCCGCATCCTCGAGCGCGATGACTTTACCAAGCGCTACCAGTCCCAGACGCCGATTGCCCTGCACGAGTTCCTGTACCCCGTGATGCAGGCCTTCGACTCCGTTCAGATCAAGGCCGACGTGGAGATGGGCGGCACCGACCAGCTCTTCAACCTGCTCGCTGGTCGCGAGCTCATGGAGAAGATGGGCATGGAGCCGCAGATCGCGCTTACCATGCCGCTGCTCGAGGGCACCGATGGCGTGCGCAAGATGTCCAAGTCCTACGGCAACTACATCGGCCTGACCGATGCTCCCAAGGATATGTTCGGCAAGACCATGTCCATCCCCGACGAGATGATCGGCAAGTACTATCGTCTGGCCAGCTCGCTCACCCCGGCCGAGGTCGACAAGATCGACGCCGCCCTGGCCGACGGTTCCGCCGACCCCTATGAGCTCAAGCGCGCGCTGGGCCGCGACCTGTGCGACACCTATCACGGCGCCGGTGCCGGTGACGAGGCTCAGGCCGAGTTCGACCGCGTGTTCAAGGAGGGCCAGCTTGCCGACTTCCCCGAGAAGCACGTTGATCTGACTGTTAACGACGAGGGCCAGATCTACCTCGCAGGCCTGCTTAAGGACCTGGGCCTTTCGGCGAGCGCCGGCCAGGCCCGTCGCGATATCGACGGCGGCGGCGTCAAGATCAACGGCAAGGCCGTGGCTCCCAAGAGCTACAACATCGATCCGAGCGCCCTCAAGCTGGGCGACACCCTCTCCGTAGGCAAGCGCAAGGGCTTTAAATTGGTCTAGCAAGTAGGTCAACCTAACATGTGCAATAGGGCCGCAGCCGGAACGATTCCGGCTGCGGCCCTTTGAGTTGCGGTGAAATAGTTCCTAAAAATGCCATACGGCGCCCAGGCAGGAACTATTCCACCGCAACTTTTCTTCCGCACCCAAGGGATCATTTGGCGGTGCCGTTAAGCGGATGGGGTGTTAGCGGGACCTCCTTTTGGGCATACAATGGCTGTTGGCTTGCTGCGGTGAAGGCTCGTCCGCTCCGCAGTTATTTCTACAGTTAAAGGAGTATGTATGTCCGTTGAGGTCATGAGGTCCGTGATCGATGCAGCCGAGGGTCGCGTGCCCGTCGACACGCTGTTTGCCAATGCGCAGATTGTCGACGTATATGGCCAGCGCGTGGCGCCCGGTCGCGTTGCCGTCAAGGACGGTGTGATCGTCGGCGTGCTCTACGACGGTCGCGACGATGCCGCCGGCACCTACGAGGCGACCGAGGTCATCGACTGCCAGGGTCGCTATATCGCTCCCGGCTTTATCGACGGACATCTGCATATCGAGTCCTCGAACATCCGTCCCGCCGAGTATGCGCGCATGGCGGCGACGCGCGGCACCACCACTGCCATTGCCGACAGCCACGAGATTGCCAACGTGGCGGGGCTCGACGGCCTGCGCTTTATGATCGAGGACGGCCGTCGCGCGCCCATTTCCATCAAGTACATGATGCCCTCGTGCGTGCCCGCACTGTCCGATGAGCAGGCCGGCGCTGTGATTACCGCCGCTGACATGCAGGCGTTTTTTGCCGAGCATCCGGGCGATGTCTTTGGCCTCGGTGAGATGATGAACCTGCCGGGTGTCTTTATGGCCGACCCCGAGACCTGTGCTCGCATCGACGCCGCCAACCAGACGCCGTCCAAGCAAGTCGACGGCCATGCGCCACTTGTTGCCGGCAAGGACCTCAACGCCTATGCCGCAGCGGGCATTATCGCCGACCACGAGTCGACGATTCCCGAGGAGGCGCTCGACAAGCTGTTTCGTGGCATGTACGTGATGCTGCGCGAGGGTACGTGCAGCCATGACCTGGCCAACCTGTTGCCGATGCTGCTGGAAAACCCCGCCCGCGCCCGTCGCTGCTGTTTTGCGACCGACGACCGCGCTCCCTCCGATGCGCTTTCGACCGGTATGATCGACAACGTCTGCCGAGTGGCTATCGAGGCCGGTATTGACCCCGTGGTCGCCATCTCTATGGCGTCCCTTTCCACGGCCGAGGCGTTTGGCCTGGACCACGGCTGTCGCGACCCGCACGAGCTGCGTGGTGCCATCGCCCCGGGCAAGCGTGCCGACCTGCTGGTGCTCAACGACCTGACGTTTGCCGCAGCTCCGCATCGCGTATATGCCGCCGGTGCTCTGGTGGCGCAGGACGGCACCTTTGTGGGCGAGATCGCACCCGAGATGGCCGAGGTTGCGGCCCTTGCCGATGAGCTGCGCGCCTCCGTTAAGCTGCCGAAGCTTTCGCTCGACGTATTCGACTATGCCTTTAAGCCGGGCGAGGCCGTGATTGACGTGGTGCCGGGTAAGGCCATCACGGGTATGGCTCGCCCCGAGAGCTCCGAGGGCCTGCGCCGCATTATGCTGATCGAGCGCCACGGCCGCGGCGTGTCGCTGCAGGCCGAGGGCGCCGACGGTGATGGTCCTGCGGGCCTGGGTCTTGTTGGCAAGCACATCGGTCGCGGCTGGGTGCGCGGCTTTACCATCACGGGCGGTGCCATCGCCTCGACGATTGGCCACGATTCGCACAACGTGTGCGTCGTGGGCGATAACGCTGCCGATATGATGGCTGCCGTCGAGGCTGTTGGCCAGGGTGGCCACGTGCTGGTGCGCAACGGCGAGGTCGTGGCGCGTATCCCGCTGGCGCTTGGTGGTCTGATGAGTGAGGGCACGGCCGAGGATGTCGCCGCGCAGCACGACGAC
>DBEWII010000151.1:0-15636 GCA_048384935.1 Collinsella aerofaciens
TGGTGGTGATGATGGAACGGCCGAGGGCTGCTTCGAAGCGATCTGCCATCGTTGGGTCGGCAAGCGTGTCGACTTGGTTGAGCATGATGCGGGCATTGTTGAGGTTCAGCATCCGCAGCTCGGCATTGAGCACCATGGCGACGCGCTCTGGGGTGGCAGTGTCGGTGGGCTCGCAGCCGCAACGCTCGCAAAAGAGCTCGGGGCGGTGGACGGCTTCGTTGATGGGCTTGCTGAGTCCCGAGGCGCCGACGAGCCAGATGACGTTGACCGTGCCGGCGGGAACGACCGGCTCCCACGGGGCGTGCGCCTTGAGCGGGAGCCGCTTGCTGCCATCCGCCTCGGCCAGGACGTAGTCAAAGCGCTGCGCCAGCTGGTCGAGCGGCTCGGCAGGGGAGGAGAGCTTGCCCGTCTGGGGGTCCAAGACGCCTGCCTGGCAGATGCTTCCCCGCACAAGCCCCGCGCAGGCCTCGCAGGTGCAGCCTAGGGCGTGTGGGGCACCCGGCTTCCAAGGCGCGGCGTCCAGGCGACGGCCCGACCCGTCCCACGGCACACCGGCGACGGGGAACATGCGCGTGGTGGTGCAGAGGAGCACGCGGCCGCCAGCGCGCATAAGCTCAAGGCCGAGTGTCTTTAGCAAGGTCGACTTGCCACCGCTGCCGATAATCGCGGTAATGTCCGGCTCGATCCTGAGCGCCGAGGCAAGATTGCCGCTAACCGTTTCCATCTGTTCACCGCCGTATAATACTGTGATAATAAATAATCATCAGAGTAGCGGTCGAACCGCTTTTGCTCTGCTCAAACCGTAGCACAGGGAGGTGCCCCGGGAATGCTCGTTTATGTTCGCGGCGCCGGCGATATCGCCACGGGTGTCGCCGCTCGCTTGGTGCGCGCCGGCGTGTCGGTCGTTATGGCCGATATCGCGGTTCCCACGTGCATCCGCCGCACAATCAGTTTTTGCGAGGCTATTCGCCTGGGCGAGGTCCAGGTCGAGGGCATTCGCGCTCGCTTGGCGCAGACGCCGGCAGAGGCGCTCGAGATTACCCAAGCGGGGGATGTTGCCGTGGTGGTGGACCCTCAGGCCAAGATGCTCGATGAGCTTAAACCCGCGGCTGTGGTCGACGCGATTCTGGCCAAGCGCAACCTGGGTACCACGCGCGACATGGCGCCTGCCGTTATTGCCGTGGGACCGGGCTTCACCGCGCCGGTTGACTGCGACGCCGTGGTCGAAACCATGCGCGGGCATTTCCTGGGCCGTGTCATTACCCAAGGTTCGCCCCAGCCCAACACGGGCGTGCCGGGTATTATCGCTGGCTATGGCAAAGAGCGTGTTATCCACAGCCCCGCCGCCGGCGTGTTTCGGTCCGACCGCGCAATCGGCGACATCGTGCGCGCCGGAGACGTGATTGGCTACGCGGGCGATACGCCCATGTACACGCAGATCGATGGCTGCCTTCGCGGGCTTTTGGCGAACGGCGTGCAGGTGACTGAGGGCTTTAAATGCGCCGATGTCGACCCGCGCGGCGATGCCAGCTATATCAACTACATTTCGGACAAGGCGACGTCGGTCGGCGGCGGCGTGCTCGAGGCACTCGCTATGCTCACCGATATCTTTAGAGGATAGAAGGCGGCAATGGAAAAGCTCGATGTTGTGAATGCGGCGCTTGCCGCCCTGCGTGCTGACGAGACGTGCGAGCTGGTGGTCGTGGCCGGCACGGCGGGGTCGTCACCGCGCGGTGTGGGCGCATGGATGGCCGTCTTTGCCGATGGCAGCCAGACGGGCACTATCGGCGGCGGCAAGATTGAGCTCTTTGCGCTGGATGAGGCGCGCGAGCTCCTGAGCGCGGGACAGTCGCGTCTGGTCCGCTACACCATGGGCGGCGAGAACTCCGATACCGGCATGATCTGCGGCGGAGCCATCTGCCTGTGCTATCTGCATCTGGATGCGACCCAGGCACCGTTGTTCCAGGAAATTGCCGACGTCTTGGTCTATCGACGCATCGGCGACTTCGTCATCGACTTTGAGCCGTTTATCGCAAGCGCGCTCGAAGGCGATGTTGCCGAATATCATGGCGAGGCATCGCGCCATACCATTGCCGGCTGCCCCGAGCTTTCGCTGGTGGAGGAGGGGAGTAAGGTCACCTACACCAACGCCGCCTCCGAGATTCCCCCGGCGCACATCGAGACGCTCTGCCCCGAGGGCCTAACCTATATCTTTGGCTGCGGCCACGTGGGCGCTGCGACGGCACGGGTGCTCACGGCGGCGGGCTTTGCCGTCGTGGCGTGCGATGACCGCCCCGGCACGCTGACGCCCGAATGGGTGCCCGGTGTCTACGACCGTCGCCTGGTCGATTACAAGAACCCGAGCGAGCTGTGCCCCATCGGCCCGCGCGACCTGGTGGTCGTGGCCACGGCGGGTCACAAGTCCGATATCGACGTGGTGATTCAGGCCATGCGTGCCAAGCCTGCCTACCTGGGCTGTCTGGGTTCGCGCCGCAAGACGGCCTTTGTGCGCGCCCGCCTGGAGCAGGAAGGCTTTACGCAGGACCAGATCGACGAGCTGCACCTTCCGATCGGCGTTGCCATCGAGGCCGAGGACCCCGAGGAGATCGCCATCTCCATCGCCGCCGAGATGATCCACCTGCGCCGCACCAAACTCGTCCCCCGCAAGCGCTAATCGCATCCCCACCAATAAGTTGCGGTGAAATACGGACTGTTTAAGCCTGTTAGGCCGCCAAACAGTCCCTATTTCACCGCAACTGCTTTTTGGGATCCATTTGTGCGGGGGAGTTGTGGAGTTGTGCAGGCAGACGAGGTTTTTCTGGAAATACGCTCCCGATGCGCGTATAGTACCGATTGTTTTGTCGGCTCCTGCTGCGTCGAGTCCAAACCGCAAAATGCCATGAGCGGTGCGGATGCAGTCAGGAGGCACGAGGACAACCCACCGTGGCCACGCCCCGTGCTTAAAACCCCAAGAAGGAGTGAACAATGGCAGAAGAGAAGTATGTGCCGCGTCTGAAGACCAAGTACAACAACGAGGTCAAGCAGCAGCTTCAGGACAAGTTCCAGTACGAGAACGTCATGATGATCCCCAAGTTTGAGAAGATCGTCGTGAACATGGGTGTCGGCGAGGCCGCTACCGATTCCAAGGCCATCGACGGTGCCGTGCGCGACCTGCGCGCCATCACCGGCCAGCAGCCGATGATCACCCGTGCTCGTAAGTCCATCGCTACCTTCCGCCTGCGCGCTGGTATGCCGATCGGCTGCAAGGTTACCCTGCGTGGCGACCGTATGTGGGAGTTCTTCGATCGTCTGACCTCCGTCGCGATCCCCCGTATCCGCGACTTCCGCGGCATCTCCGCCAAGAGCTTCGACGGCCGTGGTAACTTCTCCATGGGCGTCACCGAGCAGCTCATCTTCCCCGAGATCGACTTCGACTCCGTCGATCACCAGCGCGGTATGGACATCACTTTCGTGACCACCGCCAACACCGATGAGGAGGCCAAGGCCCTTCTGGACGCCTTCGGTTTCCCGTTCAAGAAATAGGTTCACCTGCCCTATAAGCGCCGTTCCCACAAGGGGGCGGCGCTTGGGGCGAACAATACTCTATGTGAGGAGGATATAAGTGGCTAAGACATCGATGATCGTCAAGTGCAATCGCAAGCAGAAGTTCTCTACTCGTGAGTACACGCGCTGCCAGCGCTGCGGCCGTCCGCACTCTGTGTACCGCAAGTTCGGCCTGTGCCGTGTCTGCTTCCGCGAGCTTGCACTCAAGGGCGAGCTTCCCGGCGTTAAGAAGGCCAGCTGGTAAGTCACTACCAGCGTTTCAAGCATCAGTTTGGAACAGGGAAAACGCGCTAAAAAGGCTTTGCCGTTAAGGGCGGCGAAGAACCAAGAGCACGTGTTCATCAAGAACGAAGGAGAATCTGTATGAACCTTACAGACCCGATCGCAGATATGCTTACGCGCATCCGTAACGCTAACTCTGTGAACAAGGCCACGGTCTCCATGCCGAGCAGCAAGAAGCTCGTCGAGATCGCTCGTGTTCTGCACGAGGAGGGCTACATCGAGGGCTACGATGTCGAGGACACCGTTCCCCAGAAGACTCTGCACATCACGCTTAAGTATGGTCCCAAGAAGGCTAAGGTCATCAACGGCATCCGCCGCATTTCCAAGCCGGGCCTGCGTAAGTACACCGGCGTTGCCGACATGCCCCGCGTCCGCGGTGGCCTTGGTACCGCCATTATTTCCACCAGCCATGGCGTCATGACCGACCGCGATGCTCGCAAGCACAACGTCGGCGGCGAGATCATCGCTTACGTCTGGTAATTCGCTCGGTAGGTAGAAGGAAAGGAGATCACCGTGTCTCGTATCGGTAATAAGCCTGTCCAGATTCCCGCCGGAGTCGAAGTGGCAGTCAACGGCAACAACGTTGTCGTCAAGGGCCCCAAGGGCCAGCTCGAGCTCGATGTCTTTGAGAAGCTCGCTATCAACGTCGAGGACAACGTCCTCACCGTTTCCCGTCCCGACGACGAGCGTGAGACCCGTGCCCGCCACGGCCTCACCCGCGCCCTCATCCACAACATGGTTGTTGGCGTTTCCGAGGGCTTCGAGAAGAAGCTCGAGCTCGCCGGCGTCGGTTACCGCGTGCAGCAGAAGGGCAAGAACCTCGAGTTCTCCCTGGGCTTCTCGCACCCCGTGATCGTCGAGGCTCCCGAGGGCATCACCTTCGAGGTTCCCGACAACACCCACGTGAACGTCAAGGGTATCAACAAGCAGCAGGTCGGTCAGATCGCCGCTGAGATCCGCGGCCATCGTCCTCCCGAGCCTTACAAGGGCAAGGGTATCCACTACGTTGGTGAGCACATCCGCCGCAAGCTGGGTAAGGCCGCCAAGTAGTCGTAACCGACTCACTCGCATAAGACCAGCACCCCGTCAGGTGCTGGCAAGATCAACCTTTTTAGGAGTTTACGTATGAACAAGCATAAGGCGAAGCTGGAAGGCCTCAAGCGTCGTCAGCGTCGTGTTCGCGGCAAGGTCTCGGGTACCTCCGAGCGTCCGCGTCTTCGCGTGACCCGTACTAACGCCAACATCTATGCCCAGATCATCGACGACAGCAAGGGCTCCAGCCTGACGCTCGTCTCTGCCTCGACCCTCGAGGCCGAGTTCAAGGGCACCCACACCTCGAACAAGGAGGCTGCGGAGAAGGTCGGTCAGCTCGTTGGCAAGCGCGCCATCGAGGCCGGCATCACCAAGGTCGCCTTCGATCGCGGTGGCCGTATCTACCATGGCCGCGTCAAGGCCCTCGCCGACGGTGCTCGTGCCGCCGGTCTCGAGTTCTAGGAGGTATGTAGCACATGGCTCGTAATCAGAAGCAGCAGCGCGAGGCCTCCGAGTTCGAGGAGCGCGTCGTTTACATCAACCGCGTGTCGAAGACCGTCAAGGGTGGTCGTCGCATGAGCCTCGTCGCTCTCGTCGTCGTTGGCGACGGCAAGGGCAACGTCGGCGTTGGCATGGGCAAGTCCGCTGAGGTGCCCATGGCCATCTCCAAGGCATCTCTCGATGCCAAGAAGAACATGTTCCACGTGCCGGTGACCGAGCAGGGCACCATCCCGCACGAGGTTCTCGGCCACTTTGGTGCCGGCCGCATCATCATCAAGCCCGCTGTCGAGGGTACCGGCGTTATCGCCGGCGGCGCTGTGCGTCCCCTCTTTGAGCTTGCTGGCATCAAGAACGTCCTGTCCAAGTCCCTCGGTACCGACAACGGCCTCAACATCATCAAGGCTGCCGTCGAGGGCCTCAAGGAGCTCTCCAGCCCTGAGGACGTCGCGGCTCGCCGTGGCCTGACGGTCTCCGAGATGTTCGTCGGTAAGGAGAACTAAGCATGGCTGACACCATCAAGATCAAGCAGGTCCGCAGCACCAACGGTTGCAAGCAGGACCAGGTCCGTACTGTCCGTGCCCTCGGTCTCCACAGGATCCGCGAGGTTCGCGAGATTGCTGACAACGAGTCCGTCCGCGGCATGATCTTCAAGGTCAAGCACCTTGTCGAGATTGTAGAGGAGTAGCAAATGCAGCTTCACGATCTTACTCCCGCGCCCGGTTCCACCAAGAACCGCAAGCGCGTCGGCCGTGGCAATTCTTCGGGTCACGGCACCACTTCTGGCCGCGGTCAGAAGGGCCAGGGTTCCCGCTCTGGCGGCACCAAGGGTGCCGGCTTCGAGGGTGGCCAGACTCCGCTGGCTATGCGCCTGCCCAAGCTTCCGGGCTTCCGCAACCCCCGTCGTATCGAGTACACCGCCGTTAACGTTGAGCGTCTCGAGCGTAAGTTCGAGGACGGCGCTGTGATCGACGGTGCCGCTCTTAAGGCCGCTCGCATCACCAAGAGCGAGTTCGAGCCCGTCAAGGTGCTCGGCAATGGTGAGCTCACCAAGAAGTTCACGGTCAAGGTCGACAAGGTCAGCGCTTCTGCGCAGGCCAAGATCGAGGCCGCCGGCGGAAAGGTCGAGCTGCCGTGCTAAATGGTCTTAAGAATGCTTTCCGCATCAAAGAATTGCGCGAAAAGATTCTTTTTACCATAGCTATGCTCGTCGTGTACCGCATTGGTGCGCACGTTCCTGTGCCCGGCATTCCCTTCCAGGGGATGCTGGGCCTTTTCTCGACCGATAACAATTCGGTCGCCGCAGGTGCTATGGCCCTCCTGAATCTTTTCTCTGGCGGCGCGTTGAGCTATGTGTCGGTGTTTTCGCTGGGCATCATGCCTTACATCACCAGCTCGATCATCCTCCAGATGCTCCAGGCCGTCGTGCCTTCCCTGCATGAGCTTGCCCGCGAGGGCGAGGTCGGTCAGACCAAGATTACGCAGTATTCGCGTTACCTCACCCTGGCTCTGGCAATCCTCAACTCCGTGGGTTACCTCTTCCTCTTTAAGAGCTTCGGCATCAGCTTCAATGGCGCCGGCGCTCCCGAGATCATCTTCGACCTCATGATCGTCGGTACGCTCACCGCGGGCGCCATGCTGATCATGTGGATTGGTGAGCTCATCACCCAGCGCGGTATCGGCAATGGCATGTCGCTGATCATCTTCGCGAACATCATGGCCGGTCTGCCGCAGGCTATCTTCTCCAGCACCGAGGGCAATGCCGGTGGCATCATCACCATGGTGATCATCTGCGCCATCATCCTGCTGGTTATCCCGCTGATTGTTTTCCTTGAGCGCGGCCAGCGCCGCATCCCGGTCTCCTACGCTAAGCGCGTCGTGGGCCGTCGCATGATGGGTGGTCAGACCACCTACCTGCCCATCAAGGTCAACACCGCGGGTGTCGTGCCAATCATCTTCGCTTCGGCGCTGCTGTACTTCCCGGCTCAGATTGCCGTGTTCTTCCCCGGCATCGGCTGGATTCAGGCAGTTGCCTCTGCGCTTTCGCGCGGCTGGCTCAACTGGGTGCTTAACGTTGTCCTCATCGTGTTTTTCGCGTACTTCTACACCTCCATGGTGTTCAACCCCGATGACACGGCCGACAACCTTAAGAAGCAGGGCGGCTTTATTCCGGGCGTGCGTCCGGGTAGGGCTACCGCGGCCTACATCAAGAACGCGCTCAACAAGATTACGCTTCCCAGCGCTGTCTTTTTGGCGCTCATCGCCATCGTGCCTTCGATCATCTTCTCCTTTACGGGTAACCAGCTGATCCAGGCATTTGGCGGCACGTCCATCCTCATCATGGTCGGCGTCGTGCTCGACACGGTCGATAAGCTCGAAGGCCAGATCAAGATGTATGATTACGATGGATTCTTTAAATAGGCTAGAGGAGGATTGCTCATGAACCTCGTATTGCTCGGAGCTCCGGGTGCCGGTAAGGGTACCGTCGCACAGGAGCTCGTCGCCGAGTTTGGCGTCGCTCACATTTCCACGGGCGACCTGCTGCGTGCTGCCGTCAAGGGTGGCACCGAGCTTGGTATTCAGGCTAAGAAGTACATGGACGCTGGCGAGCTCGTTCCCGATCAGCTCGTGATCGACCTTGTCAAGGAGCGCCTTGCCGCCGATGACGCCCAGCAGGGCTTCATCCTCGACGGCTTCCCGCGCAACACCGCCCAGGCTGTGACGCTCGATTCCGAGCTCTCCGCCATGGGTCGCGAGATCGACTGCGCCCTTCTGGTCGATGTGGCCCCCGAGGTCATTATCGATCGTCTGTCTTCGCGTCGCACCTGCCGCGCATGCGGTTACACCGGCACCGCTGCCGATGCTACCTGCCCCAAGTGTGGCGGCGAGATGTATCAGCGCGACGACGACAAGCCCGAGACCATCAAGAACCGTCTCGACGTCTACGAGAAGTCCACGAGCCCGCTCGTCGACTACTATCGTGGCCAGGGTCTGCTCAAGTCGGTCAACGGTGACCAGGCTCGCGAGACCGTGTACGGGGATGTCAAAGAGGCTCTCGGTCTATGATCAAGATTAAGTCTGCAACGCAAATCGAGCAGATGAAGAAGGCAGGAGCGCTATCTAAGATGGCGCTCCGCCACGTTGGAGCCATGGTGCGCCCCGGCGTTTCCACCTTTGAGCTCGATCAGCTCGCGGAGCAGATTATCCGCATGCATGGCGGCACCCCGGCCTTTAAGGGTTACGGCGGGTTCCCGGGGACCATTTGCGCATCGATCAACGATGCCGTGGTCCACGGTATTCCCAACCCCGACATGATCCTGCGCGATGGCGATATCATCTCCATCGATACGGGAGCCGTTGTCGACGGTTGGGTCGGCGATAACGCTTGGACGTTTTTCGTCGGCACCCCCACGCCCGAAGCCAAGGCTTTGTGCGAGGTCACGCGCGATTGCCTTAAGGCTGCCATCGAGCAGGCTGTTCCCGGTAACCATATCGGGGACGTCGGTTATGCCGTTCAGTCCCTCGCCGAGTCTCACGGTTACGGTGTGCTTCGTGATTATGTAGGCCATGGCATTGGCCGCGTGATGCACGAGGACCCCAACGTTCCTAACTATGGAAAGAAGGGGAGGGGCGTTCGCCTCCAGGCCGGCATGGTCATTGCCATCGAGCCGATGGTTACGATGGGTTCCAACCATGTGAGCACGGGCTCCGACGGTTGGATTGTTACGACCAACGATCACCTGCCCGCCGCGCACTACGAGAACACCGTCGCCATTACCAATGACGGTCCGGTGATTCTCACCACGGATGCCCAAGGTGCTTGGTGCTCCCTCCAAGGCGGAGAAATGTAACAAGTTCCATTTAGTTGTGGAGCCATTACGAAGTTATTACGATGCGTGCATACGTGTTGTAGAATACTCAATCGCTGTCGTTTTCTAGAGAAAGATGATTGCTTGTGAAGAAGGAAGACGCAATTGAGCTCGAGGGTACGGTAAAGGAACCGTTGCCCAACGCCATGTTTAAGGTCGAGCTCGAGAACGGTCATTCGGTTCTGTGCAACATTTCTGGCAAGATCCGAATGAATTACATCCGTATTCTCCCCGGTGACAGGGTTGTCGTGGAGCTTTCCCCGTACGACCTGACCCGCGGCCGCATCACCTATCGCTACAAATAGCGGCACGCATACACGCACTCCATTTCCGACTGCAGGCTTAGCTCAACCTACGGTCGGATTGTGTGTGAAGACCAGCCATAGTTTTAAACGCCTGCGGCTGGGCGAGTAGATAGTAGGGAAGTAGTTTGAGCGCTACCGAAAGGAAGAACGATGAAGGTACGTCCTTCGGTCAAGAAGATGTGCGATAAGTGCAAAATCATTAGGCGCCATGGCAAGGTCCTCGTCATTTGCGAGAACCCCCGTCATAAGCAGCGTCAGGGTTAAGAGAGGAGACTACGTTGGCCCGTATTAATGGTGTCGACCTCCCGCGTGAGAAGCGCGTTGAGATCGGTCTGACCTACATTTACGGCATCGGCCGCACCACTGCGACGAAGATTTGCGTCGAGTGCAACGTTAACGTGGATACGCGCGTTAAGGACCTCACCGAGGATGAGGTTAACGCCATCCGCGATTATATCGATAAGAACCAGATCATGGTTGAGGGCGACCTCCGCCGTGAGCGCAACCAGAACGTCAAGCGCCTTATGGACATCGGCTGCAACCGCGGCCTTCGTCACCGCAAGGGCCTCCCGGTCCGCGGCCAGCGCACCCACACTAACGCTCGTACCCGCAAGGGCCCGAAGCGTCAGATCGGTGCTAAGAAGAAGAAATAAGGAGCGCTAGATAGATGGCTACTGCTAAGAAGAACGTTCGCGCTGCCCGTCTGAAGCGCGCGGACCGTAAGAACATTTCCGTGGGCCAGGCTCACATTCGTTCTACGTTCAACAACACGATCGTTTCGATCACCGATCCCCAGGGCAACGTCATTTCCTGGAAGTCGGCTGGCCAGGTGGGCTTCAAGGGCTCCCGTAAGTCCACGCCGTTCGCTGCCCAGATGGCTGCCGAGGCTGCTGCCAAGCAGGCCATGGAGCACGGTATGAAGAAGGTTTCCGTCTTCGTCAAGGGCCCCGGCTCCGGTCGTGAGACCGCCATCCGCTCCCTCCAGGCTGCTGGCCTCGAGGTCTCGAGCATCCAGGACAAGACCCCCATTCCGCACAACGGCTGCCGCCCCAAGAAGCGTCGCCGCGTGTAACTGAAAGGATCGTATCAATATGGCAATCGACAGGACTCCTGTTCTTAAGCGCTGCCGTCAGCTCGGGATCGATCCCGCTGAGCTCGGTTACAGCAGCAAGAAGGAATCTATCCGTCAGCCCAAGCGCCGTCGCAAGGAATCTGAGTACGGCATGCAGCTGCGCGAGAAGCAGAAGGTCAAGTTCATCTATGGCGTTCTGGAGAAGCAGTTCCACGGCTACTTCAACAAGGCCCGTAAGATGAACGGCGTCACCGGTGAGAACCTCATGATCATTCTTGAGTCTCGCCTCGACAACGTCGTCTTCCGTCTTGGCTTCGCCCGCACCCGCAAAGAGGCTCGTCAGTCCGTCCGTCACGGTCACTTCACCGTGAACGGCAAGCGCGTGGACATCCCGTCCTACCGCGTCAAGGCCGGCGACGTCGTCGCTGTCGGCGAGAAGTTCCGTGACCTCCTCCCCATCAAGGAGGCCCTGATTTCCTCCGAGCGCTTTGAGGTCCCTGGCTGGCTCGAGGTCGATATCGAGAAGCTGTCTGGTAACGTGCTCGCTCTGCCGACGCGTGAGCAGATTAGCGGTGATATCAACGAGCAGCTCATCGTCGAGCTCTACTCTAAGTAGTCCATCCGGGCTGCTGAGGCTGGAGGTAATACATGTCAGAATTCATTAGGCCTCAGGTTCAGGTCGAAGAGATCAACGAGACGTCTGCTCGTGTCTCCGTCGAGCCGCTCGAGCGTGGTTACGGCGATACGCTGGGTAACTCCCTTCGTCGCGTTCTTCTGTCCTCGCTCGAGGGTGCCGCCGTCGAGGCTATTCAGATCGATGGTGCGCAGCACGAGTTCATGACCATCCCTAACATGGTCGAGGATGTCACCGACATCGTCCTGAATGTCAAGGGTCTTGTCTTCAGGGCTCTCGGCACGACCGACGAGGCGACCGCCACCATCTCGGTTGACGGCCCCTGCGAGGTCACCGGTGCGGACTTCTTTATTCCGTCCGAGTTTGAGCTGGTCAACCCCGAGCAGCACATTGCTACGCTCACCGAGGGTGGCCATCTCACCATGAGCATGCGCATCGGCTATGGCCGCGGCTATGTTTCTGGCGAGGCCAACAAGCGCGACAACGATCCCATCGGTGTGATCCACGTCGACTCGCTGTACTCGCCGGTTTCCCGTTGCGCCAAGCTCGTTGAGGCTTGCCGTGTCGGTCAGCACACCGACTACGACCGCCTTGTCCTCGAGATCGAGACCAACGGCTCCATCGCCCCGCGCGACGCCGTGGTCCAGGCTGCCAATATCATCAACCAGCATATGGCCGCCTTTATGAACCTTGCCGAGACCCCCGAGGTCGAGGAGGAGGCTTCGATCTTCGCTCCCGAGGTCACCAACGACAACGCCGAGCTGGACAAGCAGATCGAGGATCTGGACCTTTCCGTCCGTTCCTACAACTGCCTTAAGCGCGCCAGCATTCACTCGGTCCGTCAGCTCGTTGAGTTCTCGGAGAACGATCTGCTCAACATCCGTAACTTCGGTGTTAAGTCGATCGAGGAAGTGAAGGACAAGCTTGAGTCCATGGGCCTGAGCCTGAAGGCTTAATGCTTCGCATATTTGAGGAGAAACTAGACCATGCGTCACAACGTTAAGAAGGGCCTGAAGCTCGGCACCGATGCGAGCCACACCAAGGCCATGAAGAAGAGCCTTGCTAAGGCCCTCTTCGAGAACGACCGCATCAAGACCACCGAGACCCGCGCTAAGGCGCTGCGTTCGGTCGTCGATCCGATCATCACTTGGGCCAAGAAGGGCGACCTGCACTCTCGTCGTCTGGCTATCGCCAAGCTCGGCGATAAGCAGCTCGTTGCCGAGATCTTCGACAAGGCTGCCCAGGGCATGTGGCAGGATCGCAACGGCGGTTATACCCGCATCATGAAGCTCGGTAACCGCAAGGGCGACAACGCTCCCATCGTTATCATGGAGCTCGTCACCGAGCCTTGCACGCCTAAGGCCAAGAAGGCTGCTCCGGCCCCCAAGAAGGCCGCTGCTCCCAAGAAGGTCGAGGCTGCCGAGGAGGCTCCTGCTGAGGAGACCGCTGAGTAGACAATCCGTCTGCATAGGCTATATTCGAGGGGTACGTTCGCGTACCCCTCTTTTTTTGTCGAAATGCCATTGCCTGTTTGTTGGGAGCGCCCATGACCGCGCCGTCTGATTTCAATTCGATTCCAGAGCTCGATGCCACGCTCGTTTTCCGCGTGGCATACGATGGCTCGTCCTATAGCGGCTTTGCCGAGCAGCCGGGACAGACGACGGTTGCGGGTGAGCTGCGTCGAGCCATCGAGACGCTGCTTCGCCGTCCGATCGATCTGACGTGCGCGGGTCGCACCGATGCCGGCGTGCATGCCGTGGCTCAGTACATCAGCGTGCCCGTAACGGACGCTGAGCTCGCCCTAACGCGCCGTAGGTGGCTGCGGGCTATGGATGCCCTGCTGCCCAAAGATATCGCCATCAACGAGGTCTACAAGGCCCGTAAAGGCTTTTCTGCACGTTTTGACGCGCGTTCCCGTACGTATACGTACCGTATTGCCGATCGAGATGCGCGCCCCGTGCTGTCCCGCGGTGCGGTGTGGTGGCATCGCTATCCCTTGGATGTTGAGGCTATGTCTGCTGCCTGCCCCGCGCTGCTGGGCGAGCAGGACTTTAAAAGCTTTTGCAAGGTTGCTTCTGCCGTGGGCAAACCTACGCACCGCTGCGTAATGCGCGCCGAGTTTGGCCATGAGGTTGCGTTTGGCGAGGACATCCTGACGTTTACCATCGAGGGCAATGCGTTTCTGCATTCGATGGTCCGTACGATCGTTGGCACGCTTGTCGCGATTGGCATGCATCGCCGTGAACCCGAGTGGATGCGCGAGGTCATCGATGCTTGCGACCGTACCGCTGCGGGCCCCACGGCTCCTGCCTGCGGCCTTACGTTTATGGGCGTGGATTACGATCCCGCCGAGCTCGTCGTGCTCGACTAGGGGAGGGCTCGACGCGTCGTGCGTCGACACCCATTATCTGTGGGCTGCGCGTGTGCAACACCTGTTCTTGGCGTGCAATACAACCGGTGTCTCATTGCTTTTATTGCCGGGGTGTACCATGAACCACGGTTTGATTCATTGCTGTCGAGAGGACGGATAACTTGGTTCGACGTGGCTCGCATCCGCGACTTTCGGTGATCCTTGTGGTAGAAGGTTCGCCCAGCTATGCGATGCGTGCGCTCGAGAGTATCCAGAACCAAGACCTCTACGATTTGCAGATTGTCGTTGTTTGCCGCGATGCTGCGCCCGGTGTGCGCCATTCGCTTCAAGTTGCTGCCGACAGGGACATCCATATTGATTTGATTGACGTCGAGGACGCGAAGCGCGGCGCTTGCCTTCGTGCCGGTTTTGCTGTCTCGCGCGGCTCTCAAATCATCGCTATGAACGCCGATGAGTGGTTTGCTCCGCAGTCCCTTTCCAAGATGGTCGATATCGCGTGCGATACTGCGGCAGACATAGTGTTCCCCACGGTGTCGCTCGACCGCTATGATGCACATCGAGAACGCCATTCGCGCGTCTTGGATGCTGCCTCTATTGGCATAGAAGACGAGTCTTCTATGGTGACTGGGCTGCCCCAGTTGATTTTGGGCGGCCTAGTCGCTCAGACCTCTGGCGTGATGTATAGCCGTCCGCTGTTTGAGGCATGCCTGTCGCGCGGCAAGGCGTACCGTACGGTTGAGTTTATGGCTTATGCGCTCTCGCAGGCACGATTCGTGTCCGGCTGCGGCGACGCTTGTTTCCACGCGGTGGCACCTAAGCTTACAGATGCCTTTGATCCCACCATGTATGCCAGGATATCCGATGACACTCGAGCGCTCGACGAGCTTGCGGACTCACTCTCGGAAGCAGATAGCGGTGGTCGGCTCAAGCTGGCAAGCCAAAAGTTCTACTTTGCCGGACTGGTCGCCTGCATCGAGAATTTGTGTCTTAGCCCGCATGGAGTGTCGTCAATCGAGCGTTCCGCCCGCATGCGTGATATGCTCGAGGCGCCTCGAACCCGTCAGATGGTCGCCGCGCTCAAGGATAACCATCGGGGACTCGGTTTGTTGTTTGGGCCGATCGCCAGCGCCAAGCCCGCGCGCTGCGTGATGTGTACGCATCTGGCAGCTTTTCTTAACCGGACGGGCGCAAAAACCGCCTAAACGGCTCATTTAGAAACAAATTTGCATAGAATTGTTTCGAAATGCGTTCTTATACACAAAAGCCTTCAAATAGCGTTAAACTATTCAGTCACTGATTGATTGTCTCCGCCATCTTTTGGAGAGAGGGTTTGTATGGCTAAAAAACGCAATGGGCGCCAGGATGCCATTAGAGATATTGTGCGCAATAAGGACGTCCGCACGCAGCGCGTGCTGGTCGATGAGCTCCGCGCTATGGGCTTTGATTGCACGCAGGCGACTGTCTCTCGCGATATTGCCGATATGGGGCTGCGTAAGCTCCCCGAGGGTATCTATGTTCTGGCAGAGGACCTGCACCTGCAGCGTATGGTTTCCGAGCTCGTAACGGGCGTTCTGCGCACCGATAATCTGGTTATGATCAAGGCTCAGCCTGGTACGGCTTCCGGCATCGCCGCCGCCGTTGATGCGGCAGAGTTGCCCGATGTGCTTGGCTCGCTTGCCGGCAACGATACGATTTTGGTTATTGCCCAGACGGCCGAGGACGGCGAGCGTCTCGAGGCGCTGATCAATAAGCTGAGCAATTCTCGCAAGTAGGCGTGCGGGTCGTGCGCTCGGCACTGTGTGCGTGACATGGTGGCTTGTAAGGGGGTATCGACGTTGGTCGGTACCCCCTATATTGTTTGCCGGTATAAAGGCCGTCCACCAGGTCGCTTTAAACTAAAAGGCCCCCGAGCACTTTAATAAGCTGCTCGGGGGCCTTGTTGCTAATGGCCGGATGAATTTCTAACCAACCGTATCGTCAGGCGTGGGCGAGGGGTCGGGAGTGGGTGT
>DBEWII010000152.1:0-2718 GCA_048384935.1 Collinsella aerofaciens
ACGGCAGGGCCAGGCGAGCAACTCGTCCGGTCTCGGGCGCATCGCCCCTTGCCGGATTCAGATTCGACAAGGGGCGACCATTGTGCAATCGCAAGAAGATGACGGGGCGGAATGTCAATCCTGGTCTAACAGAGCCTTAAAAAATCATCCCGCGGGGCTTGTGGCTCACGCGGGATGATGGCCTCTTATTTTTTCTTGTCCTGCTCCAGCAGTTCGGACGGTGTGCGATCGGGCTTGCCGCCGCGGAAAATCTCGCGGCCATGCAGACGATGTTCCAGGTCACGCTCGGCCTTTTCCTCGTCAATCTTGGTCTGGCTCACCACCGGGTCCTCAATCAACGACGACACCGAGTTCACCTGCTTCTGAATGCGCTCGGCGATGGTGTCATCCATACTCACGATGCGCATCTTCCAGTCGATACTCGTGGCGTTGGATGAGCTCTTGGTCCACACGAACGTCAAAATGGCGCTCTGGTGGCCCCGCGCGGGGAACATGCCAAAGAAGGAATCGTGCTGAATGTTGCTATCCTCGTCGATATAGGCGTGAACGTTATACACCACGCGGTCGATCTTGTCGTTGAGCAGCGCGTTGGTCGCAAGCGCCGCGGCCTGGATCTGCCCGTTGGACAGCAGCTCGAGCTCGTTGGCAGACGATGTGTCCAACACCGTCACCTCGACCGTGCCCGTACGCTCATCGGCTTCATCGACGGTAAAGTCGAGCGGGAACTGCGTAAAGCCGTTGCCCCACTCGAGTCCACCCTTGAGTGCTGTAGAAACGGTATCAACCGAAACGCTCTCGGACAGGTTGGCGGTATTCAGACGGCGCATCACGCCGTAGCCGATCTGCATGCCCACGATCAGCACCAAAATACCGATGACCACGGCCATCGCGGTCTTCGTAATGGTATGGCTCACCTGCGAGCCCGAAGGATCGTCCTCGGACAGCGGGTCGATATGTTTTGCCTGGCTCGCGCGGTCCTCGCTGCGCAGCTGTGCTAGCGCCGCTTTGTCACCGCGCTTGGCCGCAGCCTCCTTCTCACGCATGCGCTCGGTACGCTTTTTGGCAAGCGTAGGATCCAAGACGCCGGATGCATCGATTTCGGAGAATAACTCCGTCACTTCTTCCGGAGTCAAAGGGTTCTTGTCAGCCATAAACTTCCTGTCATATCAATCAGTCGAGCTCGTGCGCACGCGCACCTTCGAACTGCATTCGATAGTAACGGGCATAGGTGCCGCCACGGGCGAGAAGCTCCTCGTGCGTGCCACGCTCCACAACGCGACCATGCTCAACAGTCGCAATCTCGTCAGCATGCTTAATAGTCGAGAGACGGTGGGCGATGATAATCGTGGTACGGCCGCGTGCCAGCTCTTCGAGCGACTCCTGCACCGCCTCCTCGCTCTCGTTATCCAAAGCACTCGTCGCCTCGTCCAAGATCAGGATCTTGGGGTTCTTGAGAAACACGCGCGCGATGGCAACGCGCTGCTTCTGTCCGCCCGAAAGACGGCTGCCGCGCTCGCCCACCACGGTGTCGTAGCCCTGTGGAAGCGATTCGATAAAGGTATCGATATTGGCGCGACGGGCGGCGTCGGCGATCTCTTCCGCCGTAGCGCTCGGCTTGCCGTAGGCGATGTTCTCGCCAATCGTACCGTCAAACAGATAGACATCCTGCTGCACCAGGCCGATGGCGCGACGCAGGCTCTGCTGCGTCACATCACGCACGTCCTGGCCGTCGATGCTAATGGATCCGGTAGCCACGTCATAAAAGCGCGGCAGCAGCGAACAGGTCGTGGACTTGCCGCCGCCCGAAGGGCCAACCAAAGCGATGGTCTGCCCGGGCTTGATGGACAGGTCCATATGGTCGATAACGGGACGCTCGTCGGCATCGCCCTCGCCCAGCTCGACATCCTCGTAGTTAAAGCACACGTCGTGATACTCCACGGCGCCGGCAGTCACCTGCAGATCCGTAGCGCCCGGCTTGTCCTGGATATCCGGCGCGGTCGAGAGCACCTCGTCCATACGCTTAAAGCCGGCGATAGCCTTCTGATACGTTTCGGCCGAATTAACGAGTGTCTCGAGCGGCGTGCAGAACAGCGAAATATAGAGAGCGAAGGTCGCCATATCGACCGCTTGCAGCTGCCCCTGGGCGACCAGCCAGCCGCCCAGCAGCACCACGATCACATAGAGCACGCCCGAGAGCAGGCCATACGTCGCAGTATAGACGCCCATGGCGTGATACATGTTCTCCTTGGACGAAAGATAGCGATTGTTGGAGGCGCGGAACTTGAAGCGTTCGGTCTCCTCATTGGCAAAGCTCTTGACCACGCGCATGCCCGCCAGCGAATCCTGCAGCTGTGCATTGATGCCGCTGATCTTTTTGCGGTTGTCGCTAAAGACCTCGCGCATGCGCATGTTCTGCCAAAACATGATGACCGCAAACGCCGCCGTCACCACGGCCATGGCAAGCGCCAGCACCGGGGCGATGGTAAAGAGGATCACAAACGAGCCGATGATCTCGATGCCGCAGATGATGATCCACTCGGGCACGTGGTGCGCCGCCTCGCAGATATCGAACAGGTCGTTGACCACGCGGCTCATCATGTCGCCCGAGCTGTTGCGGTCGAAGTACGCAAAGCTAAAGCGCTCATACTGGTCGAACAGGTCCTCGCGCATTTTGGACTCCATACGCGCGCCCATCACGTGACCCCAATAGCTCACAAA
>DBEWII010000153.1:0-7331 GCA_048384935.1 Collinsella aerofaciens
GCATTCCGTTTATGCACATCACGACCGACTACGCCGGCGAGGATGCAGGCCAACTGCAAACCAGGATTGAGGCTTTCTTGGAAACCATTTAGGGGTATCCGTCCCGGCGGCTTCCCCAGGCACCCGATCTTGCCGTTCAAACCATCGTTTGCGTACCAAAGTACGCGGCGCTTCTCTTTCACGGCAACCTCGGGCACCTGGGAAAGCCGTTTCCTTGGTTGGTCAAAAGGTTTGTTAAGGAGTTATATGTCGGAAAATATGGAGCAGCCGTTGCCATCCACGTTTGAGGAGTTCAACGAGCAGCGCAAGGCGGCGTTTATTCTTGTCAAGGATTACAAGCAGGCGGGCAATCGTCTGGTCGGCTTTTTGTGCAGCTATACGCCGCTCGAGATTATCGATGCCGCGGGCGCCTCGAGCGTGGCCCTTTGCGGTACGTCCGATGAGGTGATTCCCGAGGCCGAGAAGGTGCTGCCGGCAAATCTGTGTCCGCTCATCAAGTCGACGTATGGTTTTGCCTATTCGCAAAAGTGCCCGTTTACGTACTTTAGCGACATGATCATCGGTGAGACCACCTGCGACGGCAAGAAGAAGATGTACGAGCTACTCAACGAGCTCAAGCGCACGCACATTCTGCATCTTCCGCAGGGTCGCGATCGCGCCTACGAGCGTGAAGGCTGGTACGAGGAGTGCTGCCTGCTCAAGGAGGAGCTCGAGAACTTCTACGGCATCACGATTACCGACGATGACCTGCGCGCTGCCGTCCGTCGTCGCAACCGCTTGCGTGCGGCCCAGCTCGAGATGTTTGCGCTGCAGGCCAACCAGCCGGCGGCCATGAGCGGCGTCGACCTGATGAGCACCATGTTTGCCGGCACGTTCAGCTTTGATATCGAGGCCTATGCGCAGCAGCTGGAGCAAAAGATTGTCAAGCTGCGCGAGGCCTACGACGCGGGCGAGCGCCCGGTCGCGGCGGATGCCAAGCGCATTCTGATCACCGGCTGCCCAGTGGGTGGCGTAATCAACAAGATCGGTCGCACCATCGAGTCCAACGGCGGTGTGGTCGTGTGCATGGACGACTGCTCGGGTGAGCGCACGGCGGCCATGATGATCGACCCGGAGGCTCCCGATATCCTGCGCGCCATCGCCGACCGTTACCTGGACATCAACTGCTCGGTCATGACGCCCAACGACGGCCGTATGGAAAATACGCTGGCCATGTGCGAGAAGTACCATGTCGATGGCGTGGTAGAGAGCGTGCTACAGGCCTGCCACACCTTCAACGTTGAGAGCGCGCGCATGCAGGGGGCTGTCGAGGGTGTGGGTATTCCGTATATGAAGATCGAGACCGACTACAGCAACGGTGACATGGGCCAGATCGAGACTCGCATCGCCGCCTTCATCGAAACCCTCTAGCTTCCTCAGGCACCGGATCTTGCTCCTCAAACCGTCGCTTGCGTACCCAAAGTACGCTGCGCTCCTCTTTCGGGGCAATCTCCGGCACCTGAGAAACCTAGAGCTAAGGCGCCTGAACGCGCAGCTGTCTTTGATGTTTAGATTGGGAGAGAGCCATGATAGGGATCGGGATCGATATCGGGTCTACGGCGGCTAAGGCTGCTGTGGTCGACGGGGAGGGTTCGGTGGCGTGGACGTGCGTGCAGCCAACCGGGTTCTCCTCGGTCGATGCTTCCGAGCGGCTGCGCGAGGCGCTGGCAGCGGCCGGCTATGACGTGGCAGCCGACGATGTGCGTGTGGTCGCGACCGGCTACGGTCGTGTCGCCGTGCCCTATGCGCACAAGGTCGTGACCGAGATCACCTGCCACGGTACCGGTGCCGTGCGCCTGTTTGGCGATCACGGCACGGTGATTGACGTAGGCGGCCAGGACACCAAGGTCATTCAGCTTAAAAGTGGCCGCGTGGCCAAGTTTGCCATGAACGACAAGTGCGCCGCCGGCACGGGGCGCTTTTTGGAGATCATGGCCGATCGCCTAGGCATTTCCCAGCAGCAGATGGCTGACCTGGCGCGTTCCGGCGAGCCCACCAAGATCAGCAGCATGTGCACGGTGTTTGCCGAAAGCGAGGTTATCAGCCTGATCGGTCGCGGTGAGCCGCGCGAGAACATTGCGCGTGGCGTGATCGACAGCGTGGTCTCGCGCGTGGCGACCATGGCCGGGCAGGCCGCGGGCGCCCCGTACTACCTGACCGGTGGCCTGTGCGAGAACGCCTTCGTGGTGGAGCGGTTGGGCGAGCTGCTGGGGTCGCCGGTGACCACCTCGCCCCAGGCTCGCTTTGCCGGTGCCATCGGCGCGGCGATTCGCGCACAGGCGCTCAATTAATGCATCCGCCGCAGGCTCGCATTCATGCGTATACTGGGAGAAAATGATTGACCGATGAGAGGAGGTATCGATGGCTGACGATCAGATTAAGCTCACGTCTATGACTGCCGCGAGCGGTTGAGCCGCTAAGTTGGCTCCTGGAGCCCTCGCCCAGGTCCTGGGCGATTTACCCAATGTGCATAACGACAACTTGCTCGTGGGGTTCGATACCTCCGACGATGCGAGCGTCTTTCGCGTTGGCGATAACTTGGGTCTCGTGCAGTCCATCGACTTCTTCCCACCGATGGTCGACGACCCGTTTTTGTTTGGCCAGATCGCCGCGGCAAACTCGCTGTCGGACATCTACGCCATGGGCGGGCGGCCGAGCCATGCCATGAACTTGCTGTGCATCCCGAGCTGTCTGGGCGTTGAGGTTGCCGGTCAGATTCTGGCGGGCGGCGCCGACAAGTGCGTCGAGGCGGGTTGCTCCATCGCGGGCGGTCACACCATCAACGACGACGAGCCCAAGTACGGCCTGTCCGTGAGCGGGTTTGTCGCGCTCGACCGCATGCTCGCCAACAGCGGCGCGCGCGTGGGCGATGCGTTACTGCTGACCAAGGCGGTTGGCTCGGGCATCATCACCACGGCCATTAAGGGCGAGCTCATCGAGCAGGACGAGGCCGCAGCCATGTTTGACTCGATGCGCACCCTCAACGAGGCTCCGATTCGTCTGGCCGAGGGACTTGAGCTTCACGGCTGCACCGACATCACGGGCTTTGGCCTGATCGGGCATGCGTGCGAGATGGCCGAGGGCTCGGGCGTGCAGATTGAGCTTGCGTCGGGGGCGGTGCCGCTCTTTGACCAGGTGCTCGACATGGCGCGTTTGGGCATTATCCCCGCGGGCTCCTACCGCAACCAGGACTTCTTTGGCCCGCGCGTGACGGCCGACGAGGACCTTGAGCCGGGCATGCTCGACGCGCTGTACGACCCGCAGACGTCTGGTGGCCTGCTTATCGCGGCACCTGCTGCCGATGTGGATGAGCTTGCGCGCCGTCTGCATGCCGAAGGACGTATTGCCGCCGTCGTCGGTCGCGTGTGCGAGTCGGTGCCAGGCGGTCCTGCCGTCCACGTTGTTCGCTAGCCCGCACGTTTATGTAACTGTTTACCGTTCTCTAGAACGGTTCTTTCGAAAGGAAAAGCTATGTCTACCAAAATTGAAGTCAATGCCATGGGCGATGCCTGCCCGCTACCCGTCGTCAAGACGCTCAAAGCCCTGAAGCAGCTCGATGGCGAGGGCGCCGTCGTGACCTCGGTCGATAATGAGACCGCCGTCAAGAACATTTCCAAGATGGCGCAGGAGAAAGGCTGCACGGCCTCGGTCGAGAAGGTTTCTGACGCCGAGTGGCACGTGACCGTGGCGACCTTTGGCGCCGTTGCCGTGGCCGATCCCGAGCAGGATGGCGCTGCCTTCTGTGATGCCAGCGCCGGCAAGGGCAAGCTCGTCATTTCCGTCTACACCGACTGCATGGGCCGTGGCGACGACGAGCTGGGCCACAAGCTCATGAAGGCGTTTATCTTTGCCGTGACGCAGCAGGAGGAGCTGCCCGCGACCATGCTGTTCTACAACGGCGGCGCCAAGCTCACCGTCGAGGGCTCGCCGGTGCTCGACGACCTGAAGGGTCTGGCCGAGCAGGGTGTCGAGATTCTCACCTGCGGTACCTGCCTCGATCACTATGGCATTAAGGACCAGCTCGCGGTGGGCGAGGTCACGAATATGTACGTGATTGTGGAGAAGATGGAGCAGGCCGTGCGCGTCGTGCGCCCGTAGCGTATTGGTTGGAGTTGCCATGAGGGAGAAGCGCCCGGCGCTTGTCATCACGTTTCCCACCACGGCGGCCGCCATGGGCTGCGAGTCCCTGTGCATTGAGCGCGGTCTTCCCGGGCGAACGATTCCCGTACCCGGGGAGGTCGCTGCCGGCTGCGGTCTGGCGTGGAAGGCGTTGCCTGCCGATGAGGAACTGCTGCGCGGCGAACTCGCCGCGGCGGGCGTTCCCACCGAGGACTTTACGGTGATTGATATGTGGGAGGTCGTGCGATGATCTACCTGGATAACGCGGCGACGACCATGCACAAGCCGCAGACGGTCATCGATGCCGTGACGCAGGCGATGTGCTCGCTCGGCAATGCCGGACGCGGCGCCACGTCGGGTGCCCTCGATGCCGCTCGTACGATTCACGGTTGCCGCGCCAAGCTCGCGCGCCTTTTGGGTTGCCCGAGGGCGGACCATGTGTGCTTTACGCCCAACTCTACGGCGGCGCTCAACACCGCCATCAACGGGGTGGTGTGCCCCGGCGACCGTGTGGTCACGACGGTGCTCGAGCACAACTCCGTGCTACGTCCGCTTAACCGCCTGGCGGTAGAGCGGGGCGTGACCGTTGAGCATGCGGGCTGCGATGCGAGCGGCGCGCTCGACTACGACGAGCTCGAGCGGCTGGTGACGCCTGACACGCGTGCCGTAGTGGTGACGCACGCCTCCAATGTGACCGGCAATGAGGTCGACATTGCGCGCGTGGCCGCCATGGCCCATGCGGCCGGCGCGCTGGTGATCGTCGATGCCTCGCAGTCTGCCGGCACGGCGCATATCGATATGCAGGCCATGGGGCTCGACGTGGTGTGCTTTACTGGCCACAAGGGACTCATGGGTCCGCAGGGGACCGGCGGGCTGGCCGTGGCGGAGGGCATTGACGTGTGGCCGTGGGCCATGGGCGGCACGGGCGTGCACAGCTTCGATGCGCTGCAGCCGCTTGAGTGGCCCACGCGTCTTGAGGCGGGCACGCTCAACGGCCACGGCATCGCGGGCCTTTCTGCCGGCCTCGACTTTATCGAGGCGCAAGGCGGGGTCGAGGCGATCGCGGCGCATGAGCGAGCGCTGGCTGATCGCTTTCTCGCTGGCGTGCGCGAGATTCCGGGGATTAAGCTCTACGGTGCGTTTGACCAGCCCGTGCGCTCGGCGATCGTCTCACTCAACGTGGGTGATATCGACTCTGCCGAGATCTCGGACGCGCTCATGCAAGGGTGGGGGATTGCGACGCGCCCCGGCGCCCATTGCGCTCCGCTCATGCACCGCGCGCTCGGGACCGAGCGCCAGGGTGTCGTTCGCTTCTCGTTTGGGTATTTCAACACGGACGAGGAAGTCGATACCGCGATTGACGCTTTGCGCGATTTAGCCTGCTAAAGCTGCTAGACCGTTTATACTTGCGGGATGGGTGTTTTTGCCCGTCCCGTTTTTGTTTCGACCCGAAAGGTGTGCCTATGGCCTCATCCGCGCCGCGCGGTCTGCGCTCCGACCATGTCGTTACCGTCGGCATTGCGCTGTTCTCGATGCTCTTTGGCGCCGGTAACCTCATCATTCCGCCATTGCTGGCACTTCAGGCCGGCACGGCCACGCCGCTTGCCATGATCGGCTTTTTGATTGCCGCTATCGGTCTGCCTGTTATGGGATTTATCGCCGTCGCGCTCGCCGGCACGGCCCGCGAGCTGGCTGGGCGCGTGCATCCTAAGTTTAGCGAATTCTTCGTTGCGGCGGTGTATTTGGCCATCGGCCCGTGCCTGGCCATTCCGCGCACAAGCTCTACGGCCTTCGAGATGCTGGTGCCGCTACTGCCCGAGGGCGTTTCGCTCGGCACGGCTCGCCTGGTGTTTGCCGTTGGCTTCTTTGTCGTCGCGTTTGCGCTCACGCTGCGTCCGGGCGTTATCACGCGCGTGCTCGGGCGCATTACGGGCCCCGCGCTCATTGCGCTCATCGTGCTGGTCGTGGGTGCTGCCGTGATCTCGCCGCTGGGACCGGCTGCCGCGCCGCAGACTCCCTACAATGCCGGTGCTACCGTGCAGGGCTTTTTGACCGGTTATCAGACCATGGATCTGCTTGCGTCGCTCGCCTTCGGCATCATCATCGCCGAGACCATCCACGAGTTGGGTGTTACCGATGACAAGCGCGTGGCCTTTGAGATTTCGCGCTCCGGTGTGATCGCCGGCGTGCTCATGGCCGTCATCTACTGCGGTTTGGCCCTTGCCGGTATGCAGCTCGGCACCGTGATGTCCGACGCCACCAACGGCGCCGCCATTCTCGCGCGCTCGGCCTCCATGCACTTTGGGCTTGCCGGCACGGTCGTGGTCTTCGCAATCTTCTTCCTCGCCTGCATGAACGTGTGCATCGGCCTCATCAGCTGCTGCTCGCGCTACTTCTGCGAAACGTATGTGGTCGAAGGGGGAGCGGAGGCCTCTGAGGAGGCCATGCGCCGTCCCTTTGCGGTTCTCGCCTTTGTGTTCGCAGCGTTTTCGTGCGTGCTCTCCAATGTGGGCCTCGACGTGATCCTTATGTTCTCGGTGCCCATGCTCAACGCCTTGTATCCCGTCGCCATCGTGCTGGTCCTCATGGGTTTGGTACACGGTTTTTGCGACGCAAATCCGCAGGTGTGGGTGTGGGTCGGCGGCGTGGTCGCCGTGCAGAGTGTGATCACCTCGGTCCGCGATGCGTTCTTTGTGGGCACGTGGCTGCCGTTTGATGTTCTTCCGCTGGCGGATATCGGTGCCGCGTGGGCGCCGGTTGCCGTGGTTGCCTTTGTGATCGGTCTGCTCCATAGTCGTTTTGTCGCACATTCGAGGAGCTAAGGCATCAATGCTTGCACAGGCGGGGAGTCTCCCCTATAATTTCCTTCGCTTTGGGACACGCAAGGTTTAGACCTTAGCTGCTCAACACCTTCGGGACGTGGCGCAGTTTGGTAGCGCGCCTGCTTTGGGAGCAGGATGTCGCAGGTTCAAATCCTGTCGTCCCGACCATATCTTGCGGGCGTAGTTCAATGGTAGAACCCCAGCCTTCCAAGCTGATGACGCGGGTTCGATTCCCGTCGCCCGCTCCATAAGATAGACGAACGGCTCTGGCTCCTTTTGGGACCAGAGCTGTTTTCATATACATGCCGGGGACCCCACATCCCCTTCTAAGTTGCGGTGAAATAGTTCCTG
>DBEWII010000154.1:0-4228 GCA_048384935.1 Collinsella aerofaciens
CGTGAACCGAAAGTATTATGGCGGGGACCCCGGCGTCGGTCAACGGGCGCGAGGATTCGTACACAAACCCTGCATACGCTCCGACCGGGAGGGGCAGGGCGAGTTTTCCGCTCGGTCAAGTCCTGGGCTCGCACGAAGACCACATTAAGTGGCCTTCGGCTCGTGCGGAATCTACGGAAAACTCGCCCTGCCCCTCCCGGCCGGAGCTACGTTGCCTTTGCTGCGAATCCTCGTGTCCGTTGAGCGACGCGCCCCACTCATAATGCTTGGGTCGGTGGGCTGATGTGTTGCATCCCTGAGGGCTACAAGGTTGAAATGAAGGTGGACAGGCGGCGGAGACCTTCGTCCAGGTCTTTGTCGGAAACGCAGTAGCTGAGGCGGATGTGGCCTTCGGTTCCGAAGCAGTCTCCCGGGACTAGGGCTACGTTTGCTTCTTTGATGGCTTTGATGCAGAAGTCTTCGCTGGTTAGGCCGAACTTTTTGATGCTCGGGAAAGTATAGAAGGCTCCTGCGGGCTCTACTACGTCGAGGCCCATGGCGTTTAAGGCTTCGAGTACGCGCTCGCGGCGGGCTCGGTAGACTTTTAGCATGGGGGTTGGGTCGACGGTCAGGGCTCGGGCTGCGGCGTCCATCTCAAATGAAACGGCGCTCGATACTAAGTATTGGTGGGCCTTTGCGATCTCGGCGATGACGGGGGTTGCCGCCGCGAGCCAGCCCAAGCGCCAGCCGGTCATGGCCCAGGGCTTGGAAAAGCTCTCGATGACGACCGTCTGCTCGCGCAGCTCCGGGTGGCGCTGGGCAAAGCGCTCGTAGCCATCCACATAAACCAGGCGGTTGTATACGTCGTCGCAGACCACGTAGATGCCCGCCTTCTCTGCCACGCGCGCCACGGCGTCGAGCGATGCCGCGTTGAGGATGCAGCCCGTAGGATTGTTGGGCGTGCAGATGACGATGGCCTTGGTCGCCGGCGTCACGCAGGCACGAAGCGCCTCCTCATCAATCTGGAATTGCGCAGACTCCGTATCCAAAAAGACCGCCTTGGCATGGTTGGCCACGACGATGCTCTCGTACAGGCCAAAGGCCGGCGTGGGGATAATGACCTCGTCGCCGGGGTTGAGCATAGCCATGAATGTTGCCGACAGGGCCTCGGTCGCGCCGTCGGTCAGGATGACCTCGTCGGCCGAAAACGTAAGGCCCGCGTCCCCCATATATTTGGACAGCGCTTCGCGCAGGGCGGGACGGCCGTTGTTGGGCGGATAGTGCGTGTCGCCGCGGTCGAGCGATGCAGTCACCTCGGCGCTAATCACATCGGGCGTAGGAAAATCGGGCTCGCCAAGCGCAAGCGCAATGCATCCCGGATGCTGGGCGGCGAGCGCGTTGATTCGGCGGATACCGGAGGGCTTGAGCGTGGCAAGCGAGGTATTCATGGGCAGACGCATGGCGTTCCTTTCGTAAGGGTTGCACTAGGATAGCGCGGCGGAGCGCCACCAGACGGTGTAACCTAAACGGAAACCAACCGGAAAGGAGGCGGCATGGAGACGACCGCACGCGGCGATGTACCAAAAACGTTGCGAACCATTGCGTATATCAGCATTCCCGATAGCGCCGATCTTGATTTTTTGCTCTGGGACCTGCAGAATGCCATCGCCGCCTATGCTCAACTTTCCGGCACCGCACTCCCCCGCCCGGTCGACTTGAAGGCAAATGACGCCGGCAGCGTTGCCGATGGCATCGTGCTGGCCATTGAAGATGTGGCTGACGATGAGACGTTGACAGCCATCGAGCAGGCGCTTGAGCGCTTTGGCGGTACGGGAACGCGCGTCTATGTCGCGATTCGAGCCGCACAAGAGGGCACTGAGCAGGCGCGTGGGACCGCCGTTCGCCTGCACAAGGCATGTGAGCGCCATGGCCAATTGTGGTGTGGCGGCGTTGCCATCTGCGCCGGCAGCGGCATTGCGGCGCTTCGTCGCTCTCCGCGCATGGGACTCTTGCGGCGACCGTTTTCTGAGGCCATGGACAAGCTCGTGGGCGCCGTTCGCATGGGATGTTCCGTCGAACACGCGCAAAAGCTCGGTGGTGCCGCAACGGGTGGCGTCGACACCGACGGCATGGTGCGCGCCACGTCTGCACTGCCCACACCGATCTGGCACGCCGTTATGAGGCATCTTGCCGAGCACTCAAACTGCTAAATCGAAAAAGCCTGCCAATCAGCGGCGCCGCTCCACCGCTCAACAAGCCGCTCCAGGCGCCAGGCGGCATTGGCAGGACTTGTCGAGGGCAGGACGACGGCAGGCAACCCCGTCCGATCTTGCAAGTAGCGTTTGTAGAGTCGCCCTGCCGTACCGCCGTTACAGACAACGACCTCGATCGACGCGGCATCGGTAATGCGCTCGATATGTGCCGGCACAACGTTGCGGATGCTCGCGTCGCTCGAGCCCTTAATGTCGCAGCTCTCGATTGCATCCCACAGGGCCACGCCGCCGTTCAGCAGCATGGCCCGCTTGGCGGCAATGGAGGCATCGAGCGTCGCGGGCTCACCGCTTGCCAAAGGATCGCCCTCGTTGGGCGGCACAGGCACACCGAGGCACGCGGCCATCACGCGCCAAAAGCGATTCTGAGGGTTGCCGTAATAAAAGGCATTGGCGCGCGACAGTACCGAGGGAAACGATCCGAGCACCAAAACGCGCGAGTGCTGGTCAGCAACGGGCTCAAACCCATGCTCAATATGTTGATAGCCCTCGTCGGACGCAGCCATGGCCTAGGCCCTCAGCAGATAACGCACCTCGTAGGGCGCAAGCTCAAGGGAGCCCGCCAGCTCGACCGTGGGCACGTCGTCGGCAAGCAGGTCGACAAAGGACCCGTTGAGCTCGCCGGCGCCAAAAGTGTAAGGCTCGCCCACGGCGTTCACCGCCACGAGCACCGTCGCGTCGTCGCAGGCGCGCTCGAACAGCAGCTGCTTGTTCTGAATCACCACGTTGCGGTACGCGCCGTAGTTGAGGGCGCGGGCTGCCGCGTCGTCGGCCGAGTGAAGGTGCGCGAGCTGCGTGATGAAAGCCGTCAGCTCGTTGGGCGCAGGCTCATCGAGCGCAGGGCGCAGCGCCCAGTCGCCATCGGGTCCGCCCTTTTCCCCAGCAATTCCCCACTCGCTGCCATAGTAGACGCACGGGATGCCTGGCATGCCAAAGAGCATGCCATAAGCGGGGCGCAGGCAGGACTTGTCGGTAAGGATGCTCGCCAGGCGCGGCACATCGTGGTTGTCGACAAACGACAGCAAATGCTTGCCGCGGTAGATGCACCACGGGTCACCGCCAAACTGACGGTGCAACGAATGGGCGATCTCGAACATGTTGACCGAGTTAAAGCTGGAGTACAGGCCCTTGTAGCACTCGTAGTTGGTGCAGGAGTCGAGCATCTCGTCGTTGACGATCTGGTTGTAGTCGCCGTGGAGCGTCTCGCCGATCAGCACGAAGTCGGGCTTAAGCTCACGGGCAAAGGCGTGTAGGCGGCGCATAAAGTCGCGGTCGAGCATATAGGCGACGTCCAGGCGCAGGCCGTCGACGCCAAAGACGTCGGTCCAACGGCGCACGGACTCGAGCAGGTAATCGACCACAGCGGGATTTTGCAGGTTGAGCTTCACAAGCTCAAAATGGCCTTCCCAGCCCTCGTACCAAAAGCCGTCGCCGTAGCAGGAGTCGCCATCAAAGCTAATGTGGAACCAGTCCTTGTACGGCGAGTCCCACTTACGCTCCTGCACATCGCGGAAGGCCCAAAAGCCGCGGCCGACGTGGTTGAAGACGGCGTCGAGCACCACGCGGATGCTGTGAGCATGCAGTGTGTCGCACACGGCGGCAAAGTCGGCGTCCCCACCCAGGCGACGGTCGATATGGCGCAGGCTGCGTGTATCGTAGCCGTGACTATCGGACTCGAGCGGCGGGTTGATGAGCACAGCGCCAACGCCGAGTTTTTGCAGGTAGTCGGCCCATTGGGCAATCTTCATGATAGGAGCATCGGGGTTGGGTTCGACATCGGCGGCCTGGGCGAGCTCATCCTCGGCAACGGGGGCGGCGTTTTCGCGCGGAGCTCCGCAAAAGCCCAGCGGATAGACCTGATAGAACGTCGTCTCGTATGCCCACATAGCAACCTCCCGGTAAGCTCAACACAACGACATCCATTGTATGCCCAGCTTGTATCCCCTCCCCCAAAATAAGTTGCGGTGGAATAGTTCCTG
>DBEWII010000155.1:0-16586 GCA_048384935.1 Collinsella aerofaciens
TCCCCCATCGTGCGATAATCCTCTGCAGAAGTCACCAAAAGCAGAGGGAGTTTGTGATGAAGGTTCTTTTGGTCAATGGCAGTCCCAAGGCAAACGGCAACACCGCCCGCGCACTCGCCGAGGTCGCCGAGCAGCTCAATGCCGAAGGCATTGATACCGAGGTGTTTCAGCTGGGCGCCAAGCCCATTCTCGACTGCATCGGCTGCGGTCAGTGCGGCAAACTTGGCGGTCGCTGCACCTTTGACGACGACGTGGTGAACGAGCTCATCGCTGCCGCCGAGCAGGCCGACGGTTTTGTCTTTGGCTCGCCCGTCTACTACGCGCACCCCAGCGGCCGCATCCTTTCGGCCCTCGATCGCGCCTTCTATGCAGGCGGGCATGCTTTTGAGCACAAACCCGGCGCCGCAGTCGCCGTCGCCCGTCGCGGCGGCACGTCGACCACCTTCGATGTGCTCAACAAGTACTTCACCATTAAGCAAATGCCCGTAGTTGCCTCCACCTACTGGAACAACGTATTTGGCCGCGTGCCCGGCGACGCCGATGGGGATGCCGAGGGCCTTGCCACCATGCGAAACATCGGCAAAAACATGGCCTGGCTCCTGCGCTGCATCGAGGCAGGTCAGGCCGCCGGTATCAACGCGCCCGAAGCCGATCGCGCAACGACCAACTTCATTCGTTAGAACGGCGGAACATACTATGAACGTGCAAATCTTCGGCACCAAGAAGTCCTTCGATACCAAGAAGGCCCAGCGTTTCTTCAAAGAGCGCCGCATTAAGGTGCAGTTTATTGACCTTAAGGAAAAGGAGATGAGCAAGGGCGAGCTCACGAGCGTGATGCAGGCGGTCGGCGGCATCGACAAGCTGCTCAACCCCAAGGCCAAGGACGAGGAGACGCTCGCGCTCATCCAGCACCTCACCCCTAGCCAGCGCTTCGACAAGTTGCTCGAGAACCAGCAGGTTCTAGCCGAGCCCATCGTGCGCAACGGCAAAAAGGCCACCGTCGGTTATTGCCCCGATGTATGGGGAGCCTGGGAGTAGCCTGTGTTATTTGTCGGCGCGTGGGTATAAGAGCAGGCGTTTGGCATAAGATTTAACTGTAAGCCATGTCTAACAAAGGAGGGCACATGCCCAACAAACCCGTGAAAATCATCATGCTTACCGGATACCTCGGTGCTGGCAAGACCACGCTGCTCAACCACATCCTCGCTAATGATGGCGGCATCCGCGCCGCCGTGATCGTCAACGATATCGGCGAGATCAACGTCGACGCCAGCCTCATCGCCGACGGCGGCCTTTCCGAGACCGACGACCTCATCCCGCTCACCAACGGCTGCATCTGCTGCACGCTTTCGGATGACCTGGCCAACCAGTTGCAGGGCATCGCCGATTCGGGCAACTTCGATTACATCATCATCGAGGCCTCGGGCATTTGCGAGCCTATCCCCATCGCCTACACCATCTCGAGCTTCTGCGACGAGGCCAAGGTGGGCGGCGAGCCCAAGCTTGCACTCGACAACATCGTGGCTGTGGTCGACTGCGCCCGCATGTACGACGAGTTCAACGGCGGTCGTGACCTGCTGGCTGAGGATATCGATGAGGACGACATCGAGAGCCTGCTCATCCAGCAGATCGAATTCTGCTCCACGCTGATCCTCAACAAGACCGACACCGTGACGCCTGAGCAGATTGCCGAGCTCAAGGCTATCGTGCGCAGCCTGCAGAAGGACGCCGTGATTGTCGAGGCGCAAAACGGCGAGGTCCCCATGGAGGAGCTACTCGATACCGACCGCTTCGACTTTATGCGCGCCTACAACTCCGCTGCCTGGATCGAGGCCATGGAGCATCCCGAGGAGCACGACGACCCCGAGGTGCTCGAGTACGACATCGAGACCTTTGTGTATTCGCGCCGCAAGCCGTTCGACCTACAGAAGTTCACCGATTTTGTTGAGCAGGAGTGGCCCGACGAGGTCATCCGCGTCAAGGGTCCGCTGTGGCAGACCGGCGATCCGGACATGTGCTACATGTTCGAGCAGGCCGGCCACCAGATGCGCTTAATGGAGAACGGCCTGTTTGTCGACTCGGCGCCCGAGGGCGAGAAACAGAAGATCATCGACGAGAACCCCGAGATCATGCAGATTTGGGACGACGAGACGGGCGACCGTATGACGAGCCTGTGCATCATCGGCCGTCACATGGACAAGGATGCGCTCATCGCCTCCCTCGATGCCTGCCTGACTGACTGGCACCGCGCCTAGGTTTATCCAAGCGGGCATTTTTCCGCCCACGTAACCGCCAAACCACCACGAAGGTGCGCTGCCCTTCGTGGTGGTTTTTCGTTCTAAGCCAAGGAGATTCATGTTCAATATCGTGCTGTATGCGCCCGAGATTCCGGCCAATACGGGCAATATCGGCCGCACCTGCGTGGTTACCGGCGCCCGCCTGCATCTGGTGGAGCCACTGGGCTTTTCGCTCGACGACAAGACGGTGCGTCGCGCCGGCCTGGGCTACTGGCAAAACTTGGACGTGACGACCTATGCCGGCTGGGAGGCTTTTCTTGCGCGCAACGGCCTCTCCCCCGCCGACGAGCGCCTACATCTGCTGACCAAAAAGGCACGCCGCACCTATGCGCAGAGTACCTACCGCGACGGTGAGTATTTGGTCTTTGGCAGCGAGAGCTCGGGCATTCCCGAGGAGCTGCTCGCCGCGGCGCCCGAGCGCTGCGAACGCATCCCGATGCTGCGCGATTGCGATTCGCTTGGCAACGCCGAGGCCTGGGAAGCCCACGAGGAATCGCTCGGGCATACCGAGGACGGCCATGAGGCCATCCTTCAGCAGGATATCTGCGGCAACTTCGTCAATCCGGACGACTACCGCATCAGCGCACTCAACCTCTCCAACAGCGCCGCCATCGTCCTCTACGAAGCCCTGCGCCAAACAGGCTTTCCGGGAATGTGACAAAGGCACAGTCCCTTTGTCACATTTAAGCACCATGTCGATGACACACACCTAATTGATGCTCTAAATAACGGACCATCGCTTTTAATCAGAATTAACTAGAATAAAATGAAGTTAAACGGCGGTGTGAAAGGAGAGCCTTGTGGAATATCTCGAGAACCCGTTTACCCCCAGTTTTGGCGAGGTTCCTGCCCATCTCGCCGGCAGACAACAGATTATTCGGGATTTGGACCGTGCCTTCTTGAGCCAGCGCAGGCGCCCAGAATTGACCTCTATCTTCTCAGGCGCGCGTGGAACCGGTAAAACCGCTCTCATGTCGTCGCTCGCGACAAGGGCGGAATCCCACGGCTGGATAGCCGTAAAGACGACCGCGCTCCCGGGAATGCTTGAAGAAATCGAGCTCGGGACGAAACGTGCCGCAGCCCATCTCATCGACTCGTCCAACCACTTCGAAGTCACCGGTCTCGGAATTGCACCGCTCGGCAGCGTTGAGGTCAATCGCATTCACAATGCCTCAACCTGGCGTTATCGCATGAGCGACATCATCGACCAGCTCAACGAGGCGGGCACCGGTCTGCTCGTCACGGTTGACGAGGTAGACCCGACACTCGACGAGATGATTCAGCTCGCAGCGACGTATCAGCACTTTGTGACCGATGGGAAACGCATCGCCCTGCTCATGGCGGGACTTCCCAACAACGTCTCGACGTTGCTGAACCACAAGACGGTCTCATTCCTTCGCCGCGCCCAACAATATCATCTGGGTCGCATTGCCGACTATGACGTACGCGAGGCCTTGATTCGCACGATCCAGGAAAACGATCGCCTGGCAGATGCTGAGGGAATCGATAGAGCCGTTCGCTCGATCTCTGGCTTTCCCTTCCTATTGCAACTCGTAGGCTACCGTGCCTGGGATCTCACAAGCGATTCGAAGGAAATCTCGTCACGCGACTTTGACCTGGGAATCAAAATCGCGCGCGACGAGATGGACGACCGAATCCTCGCGGCAACCTATCGGGAACTCACTGCAGAGGACAAGCGATTCCTCATCGCCATGCTCGATGACGAGGAAGAGTCCACCACCGCTGACCTTGTCGAGCGCCTTAAGCGTTCGCCGCAGCAGGTCTCCCGCTACCGACGCCGCATGATAGATGCCGGCATCATCGGGGAACGAGGACGAGGGCTCGTCGCATTTGAATTGCCATTCTTCCGCGACTATCTCGCCGCTCAATGCGTGAAATAAGCATCAATGAGGCAAAGGGGCTGTCCCTTTGCCTCATTGTCTATAGGTAGCGGCCGGCAATGCTCTTGGAGCAGGCTGCGATGTCGCTCGGCGTGCCAGCACAGACGATTTGCCCGCCCGCGTCGCCACCGCCCGGACCCATGTCGATCACGTAATCGGCGTTACGGATAAGGTCGAGATCGTGTTCGATCACGATAACCGTGGCGCCCTTGGCAACGAGGCCGTCGAACACACTCAGCAACACCTGAACATCGAGCGGATGCAGGCCGATCGTGGGCTCGTCGAATACGAATACGGCATCATCCTGCACGCGACCCATCTCGCTCGCAAGCTTAAGACGCTGCGCCTCGCCGCCCGAGAGCGCCGGTGTGGGCTCACCGAGTGTGAGATAGCCCAGGCCCAGGTCGTGCAAGGTCTGCAAGCGCGCCTGAACCTTCTTGAGTCCCACCGTGGCGTCGAGGGCCTCGTCCACACTCATGTCCATGAGCTGCGGCAACGTAAGCAGACTCCCGTCCTTGCCCTCGCGATGGATATGCGAAGCCGCGTCTGCATAACGCGAGCCGCGACATGCCGGGCAGACGATCTCGACGTCGGGCAAAAACTGCACGTCGAGCGATATCGAGCCCGTGCCGTCACACGTAGGGCAGCGCAAGGCGCCAGTGTTGTAACTGAAGGCGCCCGCCTTGTAGCCGGCTGCCTTGGCTTCGGGCGTACGGGCGAAGGCGCGACGCAGCTCATCATGGATGTCGGCATAAGTCGCCACCGTCGAGCGCACGTTGGCGCCGATGGGAGTGGCGTCAATCAGGTTGGCGCGGGCAATGCCTTCGGCATCGACCCAGCGCACGTGTCTTGGCAGACGCTCGCCATCTGCCTGCGCCTTGAGTGCCGGAATGAGCGTCTCAAGCACCAGCGTCGTCTTGCCCGAACCCGAAACGCCCGTCACCGCAACGAGACGGCCGCGCGGGATATCGACTTCGAGCGGTTTGACGGTATGGATGGTATCGGTTGCCATACGGATGTGGCCCTGGTCGAACATTTCCTCGTCAGTCACCTGCGGACGCAAGCGCTTGGGCTCGACGCGCAAAAACGGGGCGATGCGGCTGCCCTGCGATTGCTCGACCTCGTCTACCGTGCCAGCGGCAATCACATTACCACCACCCGCTCCGGCAACGGGGCCCATCTCGACCAGATAGTCGGCTTCCACAAGTACGCGCGTATCGTGGTCGACAACAACCACGGTGTTGCCGTCATCCACCAGATCGCGCATCACGCCCACCAAGCCGTCGACATTGGCGGGATGCAAGCCGATCGAAGGCTCGTCCAGCACATAGAGCACGCCCGTCGATCGGTTGCGCACCACGCGGGCGAGTTGCACGCGCTGGCGCTCACCCGTGGAGAGCGTGGCACCAGCGCGGTCGAGTGAAAGGTAATCGAGACCCAAGTCGACCAGGCGACGGGCCGCGCCCAAAAATGAATCGCAGATATCCATCGCCATGGGCCGCATCTCGACCGGCAAGGATGAGGGCACCCCGCGCACCCACTCGACCGCATCACCAAGCGTCATGGCCCCGGCCTGTGCCAGATTGATACCGCGCACCTGAGGCTGGCGCGCAGCCTCGGAGAGACGCGTGCCGCCGCAATCGCGGCATGCCCCCTCGCGCAAAAAGCGTGCAACGCGTTTGAGGCCCTTGTCGTCCTTAACCTTGGCGAGCGCATTCTCAACGGTATAGACGGCGTTGTAATAGGTAAAGTCGAGCGGCGTGGCGCCCTCGCCGTTTTTGGGAACGTAGAGAATGTGCTTCTTAACCGCCGGACCGTGGAACACGATGTCGCGCTCTTGAGGCGTGAGCTGGTTAAACGGCACGTCGGTGCGCACGCCCATCTCGCCGGCGACCTGCTTCATCAAATCCCACATGAGCGTACCCCAGGGAAGCACCGCACCTTCGTTGATGGTCTTTGACTCGTCGGGCACCAGGCTCGCCTCGTCCACCTCGCGCATGACACCGGTGCCGCCACAGGTGGGGCATGCACCGCCACTGTTAAAGGCAAGGTCCTCGGCGCTCGGAGCGTAGAACTCGCGGTCGCACGTCGGACACGTGAGCGACAGGCCAGCCGCTACGTTGAGGCTTGGCTCCACACGCGCCCCGCAATGCGGGCACACGTGATGGGCGCAACGGCTAAAGAGCAGACGCAGGCTGTTGTTGAGCTCGGTCATGGTGCCAAAGGTGGAGCGCACGCCCGGCACGCTCGGACGCTGGTGCAGCGCGAGCGCCGCCGGTACGTGCAATACCTCATCCACCTGAGCGTGCTCGGCCTGCGTCAAACGACGGCGGGTATAAGTGCTGAGTGCTTCCAAGTAGCGACGCGAGCCCTCGGCATAAAGAACCCCCAGCGCCAGCGAACTCTTGCCCGAACCCGATACGCCGGCAATGCCCACGAGCTTTCCCAGCGGAATATCGATATCGATGTCCTTGAGGTTGTGTACGCGCGCGCCGCGCACCTCGATAGCCTGCGGGCTCATCTTCTGTTCCGTCACCTTTATCACCCTACTCATGCCATAAAATGCGGTCGCGGATATACTCGCCCAGCATGGGCACGGTAAATCGGACGAGGCCGTATCCGGCAGCCTCGATGACGCGCTCGCGAATCAGGCTTGCGCGATATTTACTCGCCCAGCTCTGGGTGCGATCGCAGCGCTCAATGATATCCGCCATGCGCGTCGGTTTACCCTCGTCAGCAGCCATGGCCTCGATAAAGAGGCGTTGTGGACTGCGCAGCCCGTAATACAGAGGCGCGTCAACCGCTTCGTAGAACTCGGAGACGGCATCCGCATGGCCATCCTCGACATCGCGTTCTTCAATGACCCGCGAGTCACGCCGGACAGCAGCCCGCCACATGTAATATCCCACCAGCTGGACCATATAGGGATGCCCCATGCTCCTGCGCGCCGCAAGGTCCGCCGTCCCCGCATCAACGCAAAGACCAGCGCCTTTGACCGTCTGGATATATGAATCGCGCACCTTGGGCAAAGAAATCGCCCCCAGCGTACGCTGCTGGGCGCGCCGCAAAAACGTCACGCTCGGCTCTTCGAGCAAGTCATCAACCATGCTGGGCAAACCGGCGAACACTAGCGCAAGGCCGCGCTGGTCGCTATCGGACAAGCCCGTGGCATCCTGGTCTCCGAGCACCTGCTGATAGAGAACGGCAAGAGCCGCCAGCTCCTCGATAGACGCAGATTGAGCCTCGTCAATCGCAAACAGTATGCCCTTGCCTGGACCGAGCTTCTTGAGACGCTCGTTGACCAGCCCTCGCAACGTCTCGCCCTTTGCCCGCGCCGCCTCGACCGACATCCGGCCAAACGACGGCCCGAATTCCATTGACGTCACAACGGGTTTATTCGAGCGAAGCGCGTCGGCCAGGCGGTCGCACAAGCCAAGCGAAGCGGAATCGGAGACAACCGCCCATCCGCGCTCGCTGGCTAGACGTTGCAGCTCCCGCAGGAGAACCGTCTTGCCGCAGCCGCGATTTCCCGTAATGAGCATGAGCCTGCCCGGCGCTCCGGCGCCGTTGTCGAGTCCTTCCTCAAAATCTTCGATGACCGACTCTCGACCGATGAGCATCGGAGGCCGCTTGCCTGCCGTTGGCTTAAAGGGATTTGGATTCATGTCGGCCTCCTCGGATCGGTAAACCCTGGTAACAGTTATACCAACTTATACCGAGTTATACCAATTAAATGCGGCAAAGAGTCTGACCCTCTATCACCTATGGCCGAAAAACTCGGCGTCTGCTGCTCGCCAGGAGCGGAAGGTGGTGGGATCGACCTTTACATGAGCTGCGGCGGGTACGTCGTACCATTTGACCGTGTAGCCGGCGCCGTGAGAGCAAAAGACCGAGTCGGGCGTGTTGGGCAGATCGGCCTCGGGCTCATAGGCGGCCGTCTCGATTACGCACTCGGCATCATGGCAAGGCGCATAGCCGGCGAACTCCAGGTACAGATGCCCACGACCACTCGTGTAGGCAGCCACCTCCAGCGCGTAATCCTGCACCTCAGATGCCGGCACGCGACCCACAAGCTTCGCCCGGTCTCCCGCCATCGTCGGCGGCTCGTACTCGGCACCCATGCGCGTGGCATCCGAGAGCGCCCGGCCCACGCACTCCCCCGGCACCTCGAGCTCAAAGCGATACCACGGCTCCAACAGCACCGCCGCGCCGGCCTCACGCGCCTGCATGAGCCCCTGGCGAATCGCGCGGTACGTGGCCTGGCGAAAGTCGCCGCCCTCGGTGTGCTTGGCATGCGCGCGGCCGCCCGTGAGCGTAATGCGCACATCGGTGATGGGCGAGCCGGTCAGCACGCCCAGATGATCGCGCTCCATGGCGTTGGTGAGCGCCAAACGCTGCCAGTTAAGATCGAGCTCGTCGGTCGAGGTCACGGTGCCAAACTGCACGCCCGAACCCGCTGGCAAAGGCTCCAGGCGCAAATGTACCTCGGCATAGTGGCGCAGCGGCTCAAAGTGGCCCACGCCCTCGACTGGCTGCGAAATAGTCTCCTTATAGAGAATGCCGCCAGACTCAAACGCAACCGAAAGGCCAAAACGATCGGCCAACACCCGCTGCACGACCTCGAGTTGCACGGCGCCCATCAACTGCAAATGAATCTGCTCGAGATGCGTATTCCAGCTTACGCCGAGCATGGGATCTTCGTCGGCAAGCTCGGCCAGTGCCTGGAACACCGTATGGACATCGTGTTCGCCCGGAAGCACCGTATAGGTGAGGACTGGCGCAATGACAGGTGCATTGCCCGCGGGCTCCGCGCCCAGGGCATCACCCGGGCGAACGTGTGCAAGGCCCGTCACGGCGCAGATGCCGCCAGCGGCAACTTCCTGAGCAAGTTCATACTTTTCGCCGTTATAGATGCGTACCTGATCGACCTTCTGCTCCCACGCCTCGGCACCGGAACGTCCGTCAATCATCTGCTTGGCATGCAGCGTGCCACCGGTCACTTTAACCCAAGCCAAGCGCTCACCGCGATCCCCGCGGCTCACGCGGTAGACGCGCGCGGCAAACTCCGGGAGCCACGCCTGTTCACGCATCAGCGTGCATATGCCATCTAGCAGCTCGTCCACACCTTGGTCCTTGAGCGCCGAGCCGGCAAAGCAGGGAAAGAGCTTGCGCTCAGCAACCATGCGCGACAGCGTCGCGGAGGAAAGCTCACCCGCCTCAAGAAACTCCTCGAGCGCCGCCTCGTCTAACGCAGCAGCATCCTCCTGAACGGTGCCGCCCACCAGCAGTTCGTTGGCATCCAGGCAGCCCTCGGAAAGATGTTGCCCAAGTTGTGCCAGCAAAACATCTCGACCGGGATTCTCCAAATCGATTTTGTTGATAAAGATGAACGTCGGAATGTCATAGCGCGCGAGCAGGCGCCACAGGGTTTCGGTGTGCCCCTGCACGCCGTCGTTGGCGCCCACAACCAAAATCGCGTAGTCGAGTGCGCGCAGCGTGCGCTCCGCCTCGGCAGAAAAATCGACATGCCCCGGCGCATCCACGAGCATGACGTGGGTATCGCCATGGTCGAGCACGGCCTGCGACGAGAAGATCGTAATGCCACGCTCGCGCTCGATCGCGTTAGTGTCCAGATGCGAATCGCCATCGTCCACGCGGCCGCGCTTGCGAATACGACCCGCGTTGAACAGCATGGCCTCGGCCAGCGTGGTCTTGCCGGCATCGACATGCGCCAAGATTCCAACGACCGCTTGCTTCGACATGGCTCTCCTCTTATATACAAGCCCATCACACGCGGCAACGGGCACTCACGCTCCACACTGGATGATACAATTTACGGGCCGGCGGGCGAAGCGGGCCCTATCCCCCGACCGAGCTCATCGTCCCGCGTTGCCGCGCGGCGATTTTCGTAGGTTCGCGCCTTGCGAAAGCCGGCACCTCCCCTTTTTGTCTGCCCGGGCTCATCTGGGGCGATAACAACGCGAGCCCCACAACAACGCGTTTTACCAAAAATGGCCCCACTCGGGGCCATTTTCATTTCGGTGAAACGCTGGTATGCGACTCGGCCTTTATGCCTCGCGCAGCCAATCAAACGCGACGCGCGGCGTACCGTCCGACACATATACGATACCGGCGCGCTTAAACCCGGCCTTGGCGATGGCGCCCTGCATAGGCAGGTTGTCTTGGTGCGTGTCGATACGCAGATGGTCGATACGTTCCTTGGCAAAGGCAAACATCGCGGCCGCAACGCCATGCGTGGTGCCGTCGGATGCCACGCGGTGCAGCACGGCGTACGGAGTGTCGCTACGCCATTGACCGTCCTCAATGACGTCATAGCACTCGTCCGGGCCCGGTAAAAAGGCAAACGTCGCCACCACGCGGCCGTCGACTTCGCACACATAGCTGCCACCGGCAGCGATATCGGCAGCCAGCTGCTCGGCCGAAGGCGTGCCCTCGGGCCACTGCGTGGCGTTGCCATGCGCGCGCATAAAGGCGCGGGCCGCGTCATAAATAGCCATGACGGCGGGAATGTCGGTATCGAGGGTTTTTCTGATCATCACGCGGCGACCTCACGTTTATTGGTATCACTTTGGTTGAGCAATGATACCAGCGTTTGGAGAGAGGCGCGAAGCAGATGGGAAGCAAAAAGCGAGCCGCCTGGTCAAAGGCCAAAAGCGAGTTTTTGGGCGCTGCTACCGGCGGCGATATGAGCGACCTGTTTGCGCTCGAGGACGAGCGCCGCGACGCCCTAGACGCCGAGCGCGATGAAGCCTGGCGCTACAAGTCGTGCGAGCGCAAAAACCGTTACGACACGCGCGCCGAGGCCGAAGCCGTTATGGCCGACTGCGAAAACCGCGGACGCCGCGGGCTGGCCTGCTACAAATGCGAATACTGCGGCGGCTGGCACCTGACGTCGCACCCTTGGAAATAGACCCCGCATCGGCACGGCACTAGCGAAGCCCCGGTAATCGCACGCAAGCTACGAGCGCGGCGGCACCAACACATCGTAGCGAACGGCTTTGCCCGCAAGTTGATAGCTCGGCTTAACGCCGGCAAGCAGTGGCCCCTTCACCGGCCGCTTGATAACGACCTTGCGCGGGTGCACCGCAAGCGCGGCTTCGACCAGCGCCTCCTCATCGGCACACGGCTGTTCCAGATGATGCAAGAGTTGGAACTTCTTTTTCACCGCCGCGCTCTTGGTGCGCCCGGGAAACATGGGGTCCAGATACACCACGTCGGGAGCGGCGAGCTCGCCCTGCTCGATCAGCTCAGCTGTATGGCGAAGGCCGGCAATGCTGTCCTCGCCGGCATGTAAGCGCATGCGCGCCACAGCTGTCGCAAGTGCCGGATCATCTGCCGCGCGATCCAGGGCATCCTGGAGCAGCGCCGCGATCACGCAATCCTGCTCGTACAGATCGACGGTAAAGCCCGCGGCCGCCAGCAGCAGCGAATCCTCGCCAAAGCCTGCCGTGGCATCGATTGCCCACGGGCACTCGACGCCTTTTGCGCGCGCAGCCTTTACCAACAACTCTTGCTGCAGACGGCCCTGCTTGAGCCGCGGCAGCATGCGGGTAAAATCGGCACGCAGCTCCATCGAGCCGTCGGTGAGCGTGAGCCCCTCGGACGTCCCGGTCAGCTCAAGCCCCGCGGCCCGAGCAACAGAAAAGGGATCGACGACGCCCATGGGTACTCCTTAGCAAGCAAAACGAATACGTGAGCGCCGTTTATGCCAGCACCCAACCGTCCGCTATTGTCCCATATGCGACAAGACCCACCGCCCATTGCAGAATGAGGGCATCCATTTAGCGGTAAAGCACCAAATCCCGTCAGGATTGCCCTCCACCTCAACCCTGCGTTTACCCGCCGCTTCGCGGCTGTTCCATACTTGCCCGTCCGTATCATTAAAGGACTGAACATTCGTCGTGAGGAATGCAAATGGACCATTCAGTCACACGCCGAAAGGCCTGCCGGTTGGCAATCTCGGCAGCCGGAGCCACACTGGCAGCTGTGGTACTGCCAGCCTGCTCGAACAGTCATTCCGGCATGTCCGGCAAGGCCAGGCTGAACGTAGGCGTCCGCTCGGATATCGTCGGGTTTAGCGAGCGTAATCCCAACAACGGCAAATACTACGGATTCGAAATCGACCTCGCCAACGAGTTGGCAAGCCGTCTTGGCTATGGAGGCTGTTCGTTTATATCCGTAACGCCCGAGACACGCGAAGAAATGCTCTCGTCGGGAAAAGTCGATTGCCTGATCGCGTGCTACTCGATAAGCAACGAACGCAAAAAGCTGTTTGACTTCTCTGCCGCCTATTACACCGACTCGGTAATTCTTGTTGTCGAAAATACATCGCTCATTCAATCCTTCTCCCAGCTTAAGGGCGGAACAATTGGCACGGTATCCGGAACAAACGCTGCACCTCAACTTGCCGCGAAGTTTTTGGAGCTGGGGCTTTCGGACGGCATCCCCCAGCAGCAGGATGCCAAGAGCGGCAACATTGACTACGACACATGGCATCTGAGCCAATATGCAAGCTACGCTGAGCTTTCCCGCGCATTGGAAGCCGGCGACGTCGACGCCATGGCGACCGATGGCGCAATTGCCAAAACCTATCTCGATGACGAGCGCACCGTCCTGCCCGATTTTGGCATCAACCCACAGCGCTACGCCGTCGCAACGCAGAAGGGCTCTGAGCTTTCACCCAAACTTGCCGCCGAAGTACGCTCAATGCTCAAAGACAAAACAATCGATACGCTCATCGAGAAATGGAACTAAGGAAGTCCACCCATGTCCAAGCGACTAAAACAGAAGTCCGTGGCGCTTGCCATTGCCGTAGCCGTCTGCACGTTAGCGATGGGACTCCTACTCGCCTCGATGCAAACGCGTCTATCGCAAGAGGAATACGCTTTAGAATTCGATCGCGTTGCCGCCGAACTCCCCGATCTCGTTAAAACGGCCCAGTCGGAAACGAAAGACAACACCCAAACATTTGATGACCTGTATCGCACGCGCGCCGCAAGCATCGCATTTATGGCGGCCAACGATGCCGGTTATGAAGCGACCGATGCCAAAATGGCCGAGTTCAAGGACCTGCTCAAGGTCGATAACGTTCTCGTTACCCGACGTGACGGCTCCATCATCGCCAAAGCGGCTGACACCAAAGCCGATTATAGCCGTGCCCGCTTCAACCAGCTACGTCAGTGCTTCGAGACCGGCAAGCCCTCCGATCCAGTTGAGGTCGATCTTCCCGATCAAGACTGGCTCATGCGATACTATGCCGCCAAAATCGATGACGACACCATGGTCATCGTAGAGCAAAATCCCCAAGAGCTGCACGCCCTTGTCAAGGACACCGGCTCGGCCGAGAGCATGCTCAAGAACATCTCGCTCGGCAGTCACGGATATGTCCTCGCCGTATCGTCAAAAACACACCTGATCACCTACCATCCCGATCAGAACATGATAGGTACCGATGCACTCGACAACGGCATCGACGTGGGCAATCTTGAAGACGGCAAGACATTCATCACTTCCGTCAAAAACACAAGCCTGTATTGTCGCGTCAAGTTGGTCGATGACACCTATTACATTCTCGCCATCCCCGAAAGCGATACCGCCTCCGCGCGCAACATCACCGTGGGCGTCATCCTCTTTGCCTTCATCGCAGTCGTCGCCGCCGTGGCACTCTATGACCTGTTTGTCCTAGCGGATGACGAACATGACGACCACGACCATCACGAATACGTCAAGATCGGTCGCGGCCTTCGGTTTAGCCCCTCCGTGGGCAGGCGCGCAACAGCCTTGTCCATTGCAGGACTCGTCTTACTTTTGGCAGTAACCTTCTATATGCAAACGCTCTTTGCCCTTTCGAGCCAGGCGACGGTCAATCGGGAGCGCTTAGAGCAGATTGATCAAACGCTCAAAAATAATGCGCTGCGCGAGGATGAACTTACGAGGCAATATAGCGAGCACTATGCCACTGCCTGCCACATTATCGCCTACATCGTTGAGCACAATCCAGAGCTCGCCACGCGAGCCGACCTGCACAGCATGGCAAACACGCTCAACATCGAGTCAATTTATCTCTACGACGGCGACGGCAATATGACAAGCTCGAGCACATCGCAGCGATCCTACAGCCTTTCGACCAAGTACGGTGACTCCTCCTACGAGTTCCGCTCGCTTTTGGGCGGCAAGGATGAATATATACAGCCTCTCTCTATCAACAGAACCACCGGCGAGACATATCAGTACATTGGAGTCGCACTCTACGATCAGGATGGCATTGCAGACGGAATCGTGCAGATTGCCGTGCGCCCCATGCGCTTAGAAGAAATGCTCAAGAGCACCAAGATCGACGCAGTGCTCGATGGCATCAAGGCGGGCGCCGGAGGCTTCGCCTTTGCAATCGAGAAAAAAGACGGTACCGTCGCATATCATCCCAACGACCTTCTTCTTGGGAAAAAAGCATCCGAAATAGGACTGACTGACGAGCAGCTTGCAGATGGCTTTAGCGACTTCGTCTACATCGACAACCAAAAACTCTACGCCTCCTGCTTGGAGACTGGCGACTATTACGTTTACGTCGCGGCACCCGAAGACTCCTTTATGCACCAGCGCGTTCCGCTCACAATCGCAACCGGAATCATCGCCGCCATTTGCTTTGCCCTTATCTACCCGTTGCTGACGCTCGACACCATAAAAGTCGAAGAAAAGCGTTCGAAGCACGAAGGCGATTTCGCGACAAGACGGCACAACATCACCGTCACGACGTCCGACGGCCGTGTCAAACACAGTGAAAGCGCCATTAGCCGATGGCTCAACATCTCCTTTAAATGGGAGGACAAAACCCCCGAGCAAAAACTCGGCACAGTCCTTAAATGGTTTACCGGCATCGCGGTGTTTATCGTCTTTTTGGCCGTCTTGTTTAAAGACGCTCTGTTTGGCCCGCGTTCGGTATTTACCTATATCCTGGGCAACGACTGGCAGCACGGTCTCAACATATTCGCGCTCACCGCATCGATCATGTACGCCTGTGTTGCTCTCACAGTGTGCGCAATCGCGCAGGCGCTTCTTCGCATGTTGTCCAATGTGCTTGGAGCGCGCGGCGAGACGATATGCCGACTTCTCTCGAGCCTGACAAAATACGGAACTCTCATCGCTATGCTCTATTGGTGCCTCGGCGTTTTGGGTGTCGATACCGCAACGCTTTTAGCCTCGGCAGGTATCATCACGCTCGCCGTCTCCTTTGGAGCCAAAGACCTCATCACGGATATCTTATGCGGGCTCTTTATTATCTTTGAAGGCGAGTTCCGCGTTGGAGACGTCATCTCGGTTGGCGGCAATACCGGCACCGTTATGGAGATTGGTGTGCGAACCACAAAGATCAATGACGGCAACGGCAATGTCCTGCTCCTACGCAACAGCTCGATTTCGAATGTCACCAACATGACAAAACTTAATTCTTACGCCAGCATAGATATCACCATCCCGGTGGGAGAATCTCTACCCTATGTCGAAAAGGTGCTTAAAGACGAGCTCAAAAGCGTGCATGACCGCGTTCCCGCCATTATCGATGGCCCCTTCTACAAGGGCGTGGTCGACCTTAGCAGCACCGCTATGACCATTCGCGTTGTCGCCACCTGCAAGGAGACCGATCGCGGCAGCGTCATGCGTTCTTTGCGCCGTGAGGTAAAGCTCATGCTTTCCCGCCGCGACATCGCCCCCTATCAACTCGTTTTCGATCATTGCGATGCCGACGAGGCCGCTCCAAGGGAAGCTACCGCCGAAGAACTCGCCGAAGCGGACGAGTTTAGCGAAGAACAGAAACTCGCCTCGCAAGACCTGGGTAACGAACCTACCAATCAGTAATTCATGGCACCGGGCAACACCCGCACGGTGCCGTTAAGGCTCAAGGGAAAGGAACTGAACATGAGCAACAACCGTAAAGTCCTAAAGGTCATGTCCATCATCTATCTATTGGGAGGTATTTTCAGCATCGCCGCGGGCGCGTTGGCACTCACCGCGGCTTCGGGCGACGCCAGCGGTGATCTCTCGGTTTACAGCGTTGTCGTCATCGTGATGGGCATCGTCGAAATCATCGCTGCCGTGCTGGGCATCCGCGCCTCAAATAACCCCAGCAAGATTGGTGTCGTTTGGGTCTGGGCTATCATTTGCCTGGTTTGCGCCGTTGTGAGCCTGCTGCTTTCCGAGTCCTTCTTGGGCGGAGTCGGCACCAGCGCCACCGATGTCACCGCCGTGGTCGTAAGTGCCGTGTACTTCGTTTTCGCCAACCGCGTTAAAAAGGAAAGCCAGGAGCGCCTGGGCTAGGGTATCTGACCCGCCTGCACAGAGTACCGTATATGAAAGCCGCCCTCCGTTTCTCGAG